>CAITEO010000037.1 GCA_903891505.1 uncultured Candidatus Woesearchaeota archaeon | reverse complement strand
GTACTTTCGGCTTCGGAAAGTCCAAAAGACTTGATGCTACCGAAGAAGGGGGGTTCAAATCCTCCAGTGCTCATATATTTAATTTCCTAAGATTTTATTAAGAAGGGCATAATCAAAGATATCTTTCTCAACTTCATATTTTTGAGAATTATTGGAATCAATAAGTATTTGCTCGTAGAGATTGTCCAACGACGCAGTTAATCTAGGATTGACCGTTTCTAATATTTGTCTTCTTATTTGGTCAAATTCTGGTCTTATTTCAACATTTAATTTCAATTTTTTTTGCATCTGGAATTTTTTGTTTTTTCTCTCGAGTTCTGGAGTTCTTACTGCAAGATATCTTGATGCTGTATTTGTTATCTTTGATTTTGTCTGAATATTTTCATCAGTTATATTTAGGTCGTGTAAAGGAATTAGGACTCTGTTCTCAGTAATGTATTTGAGTCCTTCTTCAGGGGTTTTATCCTCTAAATCTATGGCGTATCTTGTAAAGCATAATAGAAAAACATCTTTAGAGTGTCTATGCTGGGGTGTTGTTAAAAGACCTACTGTGTTGGAGTTTATGTTTTTGTATAGGTGTGTGTGAATTCCAAACTTATTTTTTAGAAATCTTCCTATGTCTGATCCATATCCAGAAACAAAGGTGGGGTACGGAATTTTTTTAGTTATTATATCTGCATCGAGTGTTGGGCGTAAATAATTTTTGAATTCTTTGAATGCATAGGCTTGTGTTGCTAATCCACCTACAACTAAATAGTTGAGTTTCTCTTTTTCAGCTATCTCTGTGAGAGAATAAAGTCCTGTTTTAGCAAGCGACTCTGTGATGTTCATATTAAGCTATTTTCGTGCTAGTTTATATATTTTTCGGTCTGTTCCTACTATTAGGTGGTTAAAATTTAGATTTATTCTCAGTAACCTTTAAATAAAGGAATTGATGCTTGTTTGTATTGAGGTGATTATATGGCGTCAAAATCAGTTCCTACACAGGGAAAAGAATCAAAAGATGAACAAATAGGTTTCCACAAAGGATCATTATCAACACTTGTCAAGGAAAGACAGGAGTTTGTTAGAATTCTAGGAATAGTCGAACAACTAATGCAGATGCACATTGGCGCTCTAAAAGAACTAGGAGTTGACATTCAGAAGGAAGCGGAGAATACAAATGCAAGTCAGCCTGCTACAGCCACAAAGGGCAAGAAAAAACCAATAGATGACTTATTGTAAATTTCTTTTAATTTCTATTTCTTTTCATTTTTACTGTATGCACTCTAGCTCTTTGATGCGTTCTTTGATAATATCCGTATACAGGTCTTTATCACTTATTGCATAGAGTCTTTCTGCTAAGACATCGTCGCCTAGAACATGGCGTATCCAATTTGCGAAATCATTCTTTTTACTCGAACGATCTACATGATATCTGAATATTTGATTATTCATACTAGCTAAATCGCTTGCTAATTCATAGATGTTTCTACAGACTACGCCGTTTGTTGTCCAGAACGATTTATCACTTGAACAGTCAGCTAACACAGTATTTTTTAAGGTTTTAAGGTCCATTTAGTCACAATATTCAGTTAAATATAAATAATTTAGCTAACCTTATGCAGTGATTACTAAAAAAGAACATAAAAGAGGGAGTAAATGAGTTTTTTAGATAAAGTTAGGTTTGATCGGGCTCTTAAAGTTCATGACGGTGTTTTTGTCCATAACTACAAAGAGCTAGCATCAGAACTAAGACTTATGACTGATCATGAGTTCAAGTTAAATTTGGATGATGGAAAGAAGATATTTTCTTGGATAACTGATAATTATGGAGATGAAGTTATTTTAGCCAAGCTCAAGTTGACATCTTCAAGAGATAATTATGCTCAACTGATAGAGAAGAGAATAGTCCAACTTGAACGAGAAGAAGCAAACAAGCACGTTTCAAAAATACCTATTTATGTTGATGTAATATTTTTTATTCTTTTTGGATTAATTATTTTGTTATTTCTAAGATACGTGTTCTTAACAGATAGCGACTCTGCAACTAAAAAGCTGGATGAGTATAAGGCAAGTATTGAGCAGCTTAACGAGCAACAAAACGAGTATGCTGATCGCGTATCAAGGCTTGAAGTAGAGAATGCAGAATTGAGAAAGAATCTCTCAATTAGAGAAGAACAAATACTACCTATGGAGGTTGCAATTCCGGCGCCAAGAGATAGAATATTGCTGTCTGATATAAAGTCAAATGGTTCAATGATAGTAATATTAGTTAACAGATCTTCTCTTGCAGAGTTCACAGATACAGGATCAATGCTTCCAGTTCTTGATTCAAAGTCAACAGGAATAGAAATAGTGCCTCACGAACCAAGAGATATATATCCAGGAGATATAATTAGTTATGACCTTTCTGATGGGTCAACAATTATTCACAGAGTTCTTGAAATTGGATATGATGACAAAGGATGGTATGCATATACAAAGGGAGATAACAATCCTCTAAGAGACAAAGACAAGATTAGATTCGAACAAGTTAAACGAGTTCTGGTAGGAATATTATATTGATCATCATGCAAAATATTAATTATTATGATTAAGGAATAAACAAAGTTTAAATTATAGGCAGTAGATAATTTTTGAATGGAATATTTTTATGACGTGATAAATAGGCAAGATTACTTTCTCAAGTACAAAGCAGAACTAATTGAACTGCTTCTCTATACAGCAATTTGTTTTTTTCTTCCGCTCTTTGTTGGTCATCCACAAATAGTTGTCGGAATAATGGTTAATGCGATGCTAATTACTGCAGCGCTGAATGTGAAAGGGTACAAATTACTTCCAGTTGTAATCGCTCCGTCGCTTGCAGTTTTATCGAGAGGAATTATATTTGGGCCTTTCACAATTTTCCTCATTTACATGGTTCCATTCATCTGGATTGGAAATATCATAATAGTTTATGCATTCAAGGAGATGAATCTTCATAGAAAAGTGAATAAGTGGTTGACTATTCTTGCTGGAAGTTTGGCAAAAGCATTGTTCCTCTTCGCAGCGGCGTTCTTGCTTGTATTGCTCAATATTATTCCAACTCTCTTTTTGACAACAATGGGTTTATTCCAGTTCTACACAGCAATAGCTGGTGGAATCATTGCACTTGGCGTTCATGAAGCAAAGAAGAAGTGGATTAGACAACAAGATGCATAATTTTCGGTTTTGTTCGTAATTTGTTCAGTTTTTTCTTAGTACATATTTTATTTTTATATTTGTATAAGTAAATCATGATACTTGAAATATTCTTTGCAATATTAGTTGGCGTACTCGCAGGTACGTTCACAGGCCTCTCGCCCGGAATTCATATAAATCTTGTTTCTGTTGTAGTTGTTAGCTTTGCTGCAACACTGATTCCTATTTTTGGCGTCGAAGCAATTGTAGTTTTCATAATAGCAATGGCGATTGCACATTCGTTCCTAGATTTTATTCCAAGTATATTTTTAGGGGCACCAAATCCTGATACGGCACTAAGTGTTTTACCTGGGCATCGGATGGTTCTTGAAGGAAATGGATTTGAAGCAGTAAAACTTATGATAATAGGATCGCTCTTCGGTCTTTTGTTTTGTGCAATATTTTATGTTCTATTTGAATATGCTTTGTCATTCATGTATCCATTTCTTCAGGCATTTATTTGGGAAATGATATTCATCGTGTCTTTATTTATGGTTTTCTCGACAGGAGATGTGCTGCGAAGTTTATTTGTTTTTGTAGCCACAGGAATGCTAGGTGTTTTAGTTCTCGGTGCGCGGATGACTGAACCTTTATTTCCTCTTCTTACAGGAATGTTCGGGCTTGCAACGCTCATTGTCAGTTTGAATGATAAAAACACAATTCCAGAACAAAATTTTTCTCATACGACAAAATTCAATCCAATTAAAGGTTTTTTTATTGTCGTCGTCGGGGCTCTAACTGGATTTATGACTGCAATACTTCCAGGAATAGGTACGAGTACTGCCGCTGCTGCAGGATCAGTTGTGTTCAAAGAGAAGGATGCTCGTGATTTTCTTGTAATGACAAGTAGCATAGCGACGGTGAATTTCTTTATGTCAATAGCTGCGCTAAATGTCCTCGGGAAGGCGCGCAACGGCGCGATTGTTGCGCTTATGAAAGTAATTGAAAAACCGCCTGTCTCACTCATGATAATGACTGCGCTAATAAGCGCGGGTATCGCTGTTTTTGTTGCATTCGCACTCGCAAAATGGTTCATCAAAATTATGGAGAAGATTGATTATTCTCTTCTTGCAAAAATTGTTATCATGATTCTCATTGTACTTACATTTTTCTTTTCTGGATTCACAGGATTATTTGTACTTGTGATATCTACAGGAATTGGTTTGTATTGTAATTATAAAGGAATATCTAGAAGTCTCATGATGGCGTGCATAATGCTGCCAGTAATGATATATTTCATAGGTGCGTGAATATTGAATGTAAGAAAAGTCCGGTTAAATTCTTGCACTGTTTTATTTTTTACTTTCCTTTTACTGTCAGAATTATGTCGCTTGATGCGTACGTCGTATTATCGCTTGCAATCTTGACATTTATCTTGTATTGCGTCTTGTACGCAATAGACGTTCCAGTAACATTCATTATTCGCTCTAAACTCTCATCTGGAAGCAAGTCGAACTTCAATAAATCAGAATTAGGATAACTTATCTTTACAGAATTAGGATCATCAACTGCTGTTGAGAATTCTCCTTTTATCGGTATTTTTCCTGCGTTTTTCACGTTCATTCTAAGTTGAGTGCTTCCGCCTGTTGAGATTGTTTTATCGTCTAGAGTTAATGAGAGTTTTCCTTTTGGCTTCTCTTTACCTGAAAACATTGTAAGTCCTGCAAGAAGAATGAAAATTATCACGATTGCAATGATAAAAAATACTAAAAGGGTGTATTTCTTCTTGTTTTTCGAGATGTGTTCCTTCATCTGTTCTTTCATACAATTAGAAATGTATGTGTTTGTTTATAAATTTTATTTAGAAGTTGTGGGCCCAGCCTCCAAGACGCCTCTGTTTTGCGTTCCGAGTTTTGAGTTTAAAGGATTCATGTTTTGTTTCATGGTTTCGACCTCTTGGTTCTATTTTATATTTTTATTTTCATGCCATCATAAGCAAATGTAATATTTAATTTTTTATATTGCTGTTCTAATTTAATGTAATCATCGTAACTTCTTTCATAAATTTCTTCAAGATTCATCAAAATTGTTTTTTTAGGTTTGAGTTTATTTATTCGTTCAATAGTCTCATCAAATTTGATATCCTCAGACCATCTCTTTTTAGGATTAAAAAATAGTATTTCGCCGTTTGGCTTGTAATCAAACCATCCACATTCATGAATTAATAAGTCCAAGTCATAAAATTCAGGATAAAGTTCTAAGTCGTGGACATCGTCGAGTGCGAATAGCACTTTCTTTCCTTTTTGCTCAAATAAAAACGCAAAAGTATCATTGTTACCTTCTTTGTTTGCACAATACCAGGTAATTTTCAAGTCTTTAATTTTCAGCATTTGTTTGTCTTTAATTAAGTTTGGTTCAAGCAAGTGCTGGTTTTTCCAGAAATGAATAACTGAGGGATAAAATATTTTGCTGAATCTCTCAAATGCCTGTTCTCCCATATATAGAGGTAATATTCTTCTCGGCTTTGATGTTTGATAATCCATTAAACTTTGAACAAACCTTAAACCGTATGTGTGGTCAGGATGCGGATGAGATAAGAAAAGATGGTCGACATCTTGAATATTTTCCCTATCAAGAGTTGTAAATATTGTTTCTGGGGATTCTATTAGAATTTTTGCATCATGTATGAAGAATGAAGGACAAGTTCTAACATATCTCCCTCCTTTTTTTCTTGCCTCTTTAGAAACTTTTGACTTTGAAAGAATCCAAGGAATAGTACAATTTCCCCCTGAACCTAAAACAGTTATTTTCATATATATGAAAGAATGTATGAATTTTATTAATGTTTCTATCAGTCGGGCTGGGACTCGAAGTTGATATGCTCTCCACAAAATAAAGTAATAATCCAACCCTTTATAAGGTAACTCTTTTTTATCTATTATTGCTTATATATGTTTGGATTAGAAACGAAAATTATATAAATTAAAACATTTTATGTATTCTTAATGATTGATAAAACAGAACTTTTTGAGATATTGCAAAATTGGAATTTGTGGAACAAAGATTTAGATGCAGGTATTGAACGGCCCATTTATTTGCAAGAATTATCCTCTTTAATAGAAAGAAAAGAAGTATTAGTTCTTAAGGGAATTAGACGATGCGGGAAATCTACAATAATGAAACAATTAATGAAAAGACTAATTTCGCAAGGAGTAAAAAAAGAGCAATTATTGTATGTGAATTTAGAAGATTACAGATTCGAAAAATCTATGCAACTAAAATTGTTCGAATTAATACTCGAAGTACACAAAGAAAAAATAAATGCAAAAGACAAAATTTACTTTTTTATCGATGAAGTACAAATGATGCCTTCGTGGGAGAGATTTATAAGAACAAAATATGACTTAGGAGAAAAAATAAAATTTATAGTTTCAGGCTCGAATGCTTCGCTTCTTTCAAAAGAACTATCGTCGCTTCTTACAGGAAGAAACTTAACGCTCGAAATAAAACCATTAAGTTTCTTAGAGTATAAAACATTCACTTTAAATCCAGAACTCGAAGAATATCTTACATACGGAGGGTTTCCGGAGGTTGTACTCGAAAAAGACGAATCTAAAAAAAAGAAATTGCTCAGACAATATTTTGAAGATATAATAAATAAAGATGTCATTTCAAGATATAAAATAAGAAATCCTGAAAATGTGGTTTCTCTTGCGAAATACTTGCTCGAGAATAGTGGAACAAAATTCAGCATAAATAATATTTCAAAAGCGTTAAATATGGATAATAAAACTGTGGAGAATTATATCTCAAAAATGATTGATGCATACTTTCTAATAAAAATAAATCATTTTTCTTACTCTGCCAAAAAAAGATTTGACAAAATGATTCAGCCAAAATACTATTTGGCAGATAATGGTTT
>CAITEO010000036.1 GCA_903891505.1 uncultured Candidatus Woesearchaeota archaeon | reverse complement strand
TAAACTAGATAATATTTATATAATTATTATATAACTGAATATACTAAATTAGAAAAATGAAACGTACTCTAACGCTTGAAAGAAGTAAAGACGCATTAAAAATATGCATATATCTCTTAAAGAAAGATATGAGATATTGCGAACCATCAGAATTTCTGCATCAATGTAAGATTAAAAAAACAGTATGGCAACAGAAATACAAGAACCTATTATGCGACAAACTACATCTAATTCAAAGAATCGAAAACAGCATAGATAAAAGAAAACCCTATTATACAATAAATCAAACAGCCACATACAATCAAGTATATGCACTATATTTAGGTTATATAACTAAAAAAGCAATAGAACAAAAATTAAAACTCAAGAAGTTCAAACGAGAAATAAATAAAGAATATATTTTAAACCTGGAAAAGAAAAATAAATATTTAAAAAATAGCATACCCAAATTACTAAGAGACAAACGCATCAATCATAAAAAACTCGAAATGACTATACGCATAAATGAATTTGAACCATATAAATATTATAAATCTCTTTTTGAATTATTTAAAAATTTTAATCAAAAAAGTATATTTCCTTCATTGTTAAATAAACTCATTCTAGAAACCGCACTAGATTATTACGGAAACAAGATGGTAAGGGTCGATAGCAACTCTGAAACCTTAATTAGTAAAACTAAACAAAAATTAATGCCACTTTTGATTAATATCAAAGCTCCCGATTTGATTAGATATATTGATAGATGGTATATTAAACAAGAATATATTGAAGAAAAATTTGCTAAAGAAGTAAAAAAAGAATCAAATAAAAAAACAGATATTGCTAATATAACTAATCCAAGCGAAATAGAAAAGAAATATGTTAAAACAAAAGAAGACTATTTAGCTCTAATGAATAACACAATTAAAATTAAAGAGTTCGGGGGATACACACACATTGAAGCATTAGATAAATTATTTCAAAATATAGAATTAGAATTGAACTCTTGGAATTCACCCTATAATGAAGAAGTGAGAAACAATGAATTGAGAACCAATGAAAAAACATTACTATTCATATATTTCGCAAAAACCTTAGAATATGTTATCAGAAATTATGACTACAAAGATATGAACACATTATTCGAAGATATGTTTGAAATTTGGTGCATCGAGTACAAAAATCACGAAAATACAAATTATATTAAAAAAATTGATGCTAAAATGCCCCAATTATCAATATGTGGCGTACACACATTTTTCAATAAATATTATAAGATAAATATATGAGCACTGGAGGATTTGAACCCCCCTTCTTCGGTAGCATCAAGTCTTTTGGACTTTCCGAAGCCGAAAGTACTATCCAGACTATACTAAGTGCCCAATATGAATAAAAACAAATGGAGGAATAGTTAAGGTAAAAAAGGATTGTTAATAAATTTGTCGAAAATCACCCAATATATTATATACGAACCAATATTATATCCAAGCTATGCTACAGGCCCATAGATAATCAAGAGAATCGTTTCATTAATAAATGTTTAGAAAAATATTGAAAAAAAAAGAATTATTGATTAATATCCTAACTTATATTTATTTCTTCACAAGCACAATTTCAATCGTCGAAACTCGAACCAAGCGTCCCTCTTCGTTCTTGAATTCTTCAGAGTTCGTTCTTATGTCCTTTACAATTATTTGATCTTGAAGAAATCTTTTAAGAGCAACCTCTGAAACATCAACTGCTCTTGATATGAACTTTCCTCTGGCTTTGACTATAACTTCCTGGGCGCTCTTAGTTGTGAACTGCACAACAATACTCGTCACGTAGTTCATGAATGGCTTCGTTCCGATGAATATTATGTTGTCTTCAGTCATAATAACTCCTTAACGTCTATTTTCCCTCTTCTTAAGTCTTGCCGCATATCCTGCTATAACATTTCTTAGCTTCTTTGATTTAACATCAAGTCTTTGCGAAACTATTTTTTTGTTTTTTTCAAAGCTTTCTGTGTACATTTCTGAATCAGCTTCGTTTGTTTTTTCTGTTATTGATTTTAGTGGTCTAGGTTTAATTCTGCCCATTATTTACCCCCGAAGCTCCTGTTAATCGAGGTTGATTTATAAAGGTTTTGCTGAAATTATGTCGATAAAAGATTATGAAGAAAATTGTTTTAACAAAAAATTTAAACAAAGCCACATGAACTATTCTTTATGGTTTCAAAGACAAAAAAAAAATACACAAACACCAGCGGCAATATCAATCGCTGATTTCAAACCATTCATCAAAGAGATACAAAACGCGCTCTCTTCAAATAAAACAATAACCATATTTTGCAACTGTTCTGTTTTATATAGCGGCCGTGCAGAATCAGAACTTGAGGAAGGAGATCGACTTATAATAATCAAATCAGACAACACTCTTCTCGTGCATCAACCTGAGGGAAATACTCCGATAAATTACATGAAAACCGGTTCTGCAATAGACATTGTTGATTTGGGCCATGGCCTTCTTTTGAAATGTCAAAATCAAAAATTGAAAGAGACTCTCGAAATATTCATAGATGACATTTATGGTATTCACTCTTACAAACTAGACGATGGAAAGAAACTTCAACTCGTTGGCAACGAAAGAGATATGTCTGATATGTTAAAAGATAATCCAAAGATGGTCGCAAAAGATTTTGTTCCGCTCTCGCGCGAGGAACACACAAAGTTCGGTTTCATCGATGTATTCGGTCATGATGGTAAAGGCAATCTTGTGATTGTTGAGTGCAAAAGATACTCGGCAGGTCTCTCTGCTGTGCAACAGCTTAGACGCTATGTAGAAAAAATTATTGAACTAAAAGGCGTTGACAAAAGTAAAGTTAGAGGAATAATTGCTGCACCAGACATAGCAAAAAATGCTGAAGAAATGCTTCAGAAGTGGGGATTTTCATTCGTTAAAGTCGACCCACCAAAGCGACATGAAAAAGCAAAGAAGATGCAAAAACAACTCGGAGATTTCTAGAAACTCAAGTTATTAATCCCGCACACAAAACTCTCCACTACACACGTTGTGTTTCACAACTATCAATTCGTTGTTTCGTTTCGCAATTGCAAGAATAGGTTCTAAATCAGGAACATTCATGTTGTCAGAATAAGATGGAAGAAATAATTTCTTCGGAAGAGACTGCGCGATTTTGTCGAGCGCACTCATGACTTCCTCGTATGGTTTGTTGAATATAGACTTCACTATGTTGAACGTTCGTTTATCTTTATACGTGACTTCGCTTTCATTCTGCATATCTAGCCACACATTAAATCTTCCGAAAGTTGTACAATTCCCTCTGTGAACCCGATCATCAAGACCTAGTTTTTCTCTATGCGTTTGAGTTGTTTCTCTAATTGTTATATCTGCTTCTTTCTCTAAAATTCCACTAAATTCTGAGTGCCCACTATAAATATCCAAGTATGTCGATGTAATTATTTGGTTTTGTTCTAAATAATTCTTGACAAATTCAATATGTTCAACTCTATCTTGATTGATGTAATCAACAATATCTCCAAGCGACGGTAACATTAAATTATACTCTTTCGTCGCGTGCAAAAGCGTGATTGAAAATAAGCCATCAGTATCTTTTGGCATGCAGAATTGATTTCCTTTGATGTTTAGAAATAAAAAATCATTTAGTTGAAGTCCTTCGCTATTCTTATGACTCCATCTACCCATTTAATCACCAAAGAATTTAAGAACTGCAAACTTTGCAAGGTTTATATCCTCTTGCAAGGACTTCTGTTCTTGATTGGGAAGATTTTATCTCTTTCTTGTTTATCTTTCCAAGTGCCATGCAACCTGCTACGTGGAAGGTTTTACCTTCTTCTTTGTAGAAATATCGTCCAGCTTTAGGATCTTCAACAACAACTGCGCGCTTAATCTCTTTTTTTATTTGTTCGGCTTGTTTTCTAAGCACTTTATCTTCGCTACGTCCATCTTCAACTATCTTTACGCTTTCAAGTTGTTTTTTTATGCTCTCCAAATCATTATATGCTTTCTTTTTTTTAGCATCATCTACTTTTTTTTCGCTATCAACAAATGTTGCGCTCTTGAAATCTTTTTTTATCTGCTCAGCTTGTTTTCTTAAATAAGCATCGTCAGTATATCCGTCTTCAATTACAGTTATATTTTCGAACTGACTTTTTATTTCATCCAAATCTTCATAGACTTTCTTCTTTTGAAGCGCCTCAAATTTTCGTTCACTTTCAGATTTTTCTTTATTAAATGAATCAACATAATCTTTCTCTTTTCTAGCGACTTTTACTTCCTTAATTGGTTCTTTGATACTTGGTTTTGCGTATTCGTCAAAATATTCATCTTCATCTTCCTGTGCATAAACATTTCTCAAGTCGAGCAATGCTAAAAGAAAATCTATTGCAAAAAGAATCAAAGCCAAAGTCACAACAACGAGCATCGTACTTGTAAATACAAAAATACCTATCATCAATAAACCAACGAGCGCTGCAAGGAAATGAAATTTTTCATCATTATCTAGTCCTTGACTTGATCTAGCAATATTAACAACTCCGAGTACGCAGCCTATTGCAAATAGAAGATAACCTACAAATCTTGTTTGCGAGAAAAATAATCCTAAATCTCCGAGCAATAGCAACCCTGCTACTGCAACAGAAAGCATAGTTCCTGGTTTGTCTTTCATTAAAAGTAGTTACAGAAGACAATTATATAAAGTTTTCTAGTTTTTGATAGCAAACAGACAAGAAAATCAGAATAAAAACAAAAAACTCACAACAAAAATAACAAAAAGGCAAAATCAACAAAAATTATTATAAATAGCTCGTCTTTTCGTTAGAATAAATATATGCGCGGAAGTATAAGTACAATCACGCCACGATTGCATAGATCGGAAACATCGTTTCCGGCTGAAATCACAACATTGTGATTTCACACCCTAAGCAAAGCTTAGTGGTCGCAATCGCGTCATCGACGAAAAATAGATCATCCAACAAAGAAGTCAAATCACATTCACGCCACGATCGCATAACCTGGTAGTGCGCCAGTCTCGAACAATGGTTGCCGAAAATCAGCGATTTTCGGAAACTTCGTCAAACTTCGTTTGACGTTAGTTGCGCCCGTTGAAAATGCAACAGTACGAGCGAACTGGTCCTTCACGGATTCTCGGTTCAAATCCGAGTCGTGGCGCTTTCTTTTATTTTGTCCTCTTTATTAAACTATTTTACCGTCGTTTTTCGTAAAGATTTATAAATGGTCTCTCTTTCTCCTGTTGTATGGTTACAAAGGAGAAGGCTAAAAAGACACACGAAACAGAAGAAGCTATAGCCCTCGATCAAAGCGAAAAAACAGAGAAGAAAGTAGCTAAAAAAACCACTGTAAAGAAAGAAAAAAAAGATGAACATGAAATTCTAGAAGACACTCAAATAGTTGAAGAAGATACGCATAAAAAAGAACACAAAAAAGAGCATAAAGAAGAAGCGAAAGAGTCTAAGGAAAAAGAGCATAAAGAAGAAAAAAAAGAAACTCATAAAGATGACGAAAAAGCACAATCAAAAGAAGAGAAAAAAAGCAAATCGCATTCTAAACAATCTGATGTTTTCGTTCAACCAGAAATCAACATAGGTCTTGTTGGTCATGTAGATCACGGCAAGACGACTCTTACTGAAAGACTTTCTGGAAAGTGGACTGATACTCATTCTGAAGAAATCAAGAGAGGAATTACAATAAAACTAGGATATGCTGATAGCACATTCTATAAATGCCCAAAGTGCGGCAAGTTCACAACTAAAGAAAAATGTTATGATCATGGTGAAAACGAAGTTGAAACCGTGGCAGTTAGAAAAGTTAGTTTTGTCGACGCGCCAGGACACGAATCACTTATGGCAACGATGCTTGCAGGAACAACTGTTATGGATGGTGCAATACTTCTTGTTGCTGCAAACGAACCTTGTCCTCAGCCTCAAACAAAAGAACATTTGATGGCACTTGAAATTGCAGGAATCAAAAACATAGTTATCGCCCAGAACAAAATTGATTTGATGGATAATGAACGTGCAATGAAGAATTTTCAGCAAATAAAAGAGTTCTTGAAAGGAACAAGTTATGAGAATGCCCCAATAATTCCAATCAGCGCGCAGCACGGAGTGAATATTAATTATCTTATTCAAGCAATACAAGAAAGCATTCCAACACCACTTAGAGATGCCTCAAAAGATCCTCTTTTTTTAATCGCAAGATCATTCGATATCAACAAACCAGGTTCATCTCCTTCTAAAATACAGGGTGGAATTCTTGGCGGCGCGCTTATTCAAGGAAAACTAACAGTCGGCGAGAGAATCGAGATTAGACCTGGACGAATACTTGAAGAACAAAATCAACTCGTTGCAAAACCTATGTTTGCAGAAATCACAGGCATAAATAGTGGTGGTGCGAACGTCAAAGAAATAACTCCGGGCGGATCAATAGGTGTTATGACAAGTCTTGATCCTGCTGTTGTCAAATCTGATAGTCTCGTTGGAAACCTTGTTGGTATTCCAGGAAAGCTTCCGCCTGTTTGGTACACATTAAAGCTAGAAATGCATCTTCTAGATAGAGTTGTTGGAAGCCAGAGCGAACTTGAAGTTCAACCAATAAAGATGCAAGAAATTTTCATGTTAAACGTTAATTCTGCTGCAACCGTTGGTCAAGTTGTTGATCTTGGTAAAAACATGGCTACATTCAAACTACGTTTGCCTGTTTGCGCAGAGAAGAATGCAAGAGTTAGTATTTCTCGTAAGATAGGAACTAGATTCAGATTAATTGGATACGGATTGATTCACAATTTAGATAAGAAGTAAGTCAAACCGTTTATTCCCTAACGTTCTACTCCGTTTTATCTCTATTCACTACAATAATTATCTTTTATCTTCATCATTCTAACCCGCCAACGGCGGGCAATACTGCGCCTTGCGCAGCAAGAAGAATAGAGCAAAAATAATTATTAGCAACCCTAACTTTATGATGAATAACTATATCAGGGAAATTC
>CAITEO010000035.1 GCA_903891505.1 uncultured Candidatus Woesearchaeota archaeon | reverse complement strand
TTATTCCTTCCATTCCTTCCAATGCTTCCAATTCAAATAATACTAAACAACTTCCTCTATGATATGTCAAATGTCGCCCTTCCGACTGACGATGTTGATGTTGAATATCTTAAGAAACCAAGGAAGTGGAACATCAAATTTGTTGAGCGATTCATGTTATTTATCGGTCCTTTAAGTTCTCTTTTTGATTTTATAACGTTCGGAGTTATGATATTCATTTTTGGAGGATTAAACAATCACTCTTTGTTCCAAACAGGATGGTTTATAGAATCCTTATGTTCACAGACACTCATAATGTTTATTATACGAACAAACAAAATACCTTTCATTCAAAGCAAACCAAGCAAAACAATAATATTCACAACGCTCACAATACTTTTGATTGCGTGCCTAATACCATTCTCGCCGCTCGCAACCTTCTTCGGATTCACGCCGCTTCCATTGCTCTACTTCATAATACTTGGTGGAATGTTAATCACATACATGATACTAGTTCATTTCGTGAAGATGTGGCTTGTTCAGAAGTATGAAGAGAAATAGAGGAAAAATAGATTAGAACCAGATGAAAAATAGATTAGAACTAGAACATAAAAAGATTAGAAATATACGAGAAATAAAATTAGAAGAAAACAACTCTATTTATTTTGTCACTTTCGTCTTCCCATTCGTCTTCACAACCAAATCCTCCCAAGGATCTGGAAGAAGTTCTTTTAGTTTGTGCGTGTGCGTCTCACCCACTATGATCTCAGTATTTCTATTCTCTCGACTAAGTTGATACATGAGCTCCCTGCAACGGCCGCACGGAGGATAAATCTTGTCTCCATGAACTGCAACAATTTTTTTTATTACATATTCGCCGTTTAGAATCATGTTTGCAATTGCACTGTGCTCCGCGCAGAACCCCAGGTCGCAGTCAGTATGCACATTGATTCCGATGTAAATATTGCCCTTCCCTGAAAGAAGAGCGCAACCGACGCTTGCAACACGGACGCTCTTGCTCAGATTCCTCGCGTTCGAGAGCGATTTTGCACGATTGATTAGATCTTTATTTGATACTCCCTCTCTGATAAGTTTGCCCTTAACTATCTTTACAACTTTTTTCATAACATCATTCTTAAATTTGTTATTTAATAATGTTTCTAATGTATTTCTCAGCTCTTGGATGTTTTGCTCGAGCAAAACAAAGAACTAAAATCTATATCATTTCTCGCCAAAGGCGAGCAATCACTGCGCGTTGCGCAGCAAAGAAGAGCAGAGCAAATAATCAAATAAAGAAAACGCGAATTAATCCCCAACCTAAAGGTTGGGGTATTTTGACATTCGCGTTTTCGAATTAAATCGTCGCACTAAAGTGCGGGGTATTGACCCGGCGACGATTTAATAAAGAACAAAACAAATAAATTAAATTCAAAAACTGTTTTTCTCATCAAACAACAATCATTCGTCCATTCTCGATTTCGACTATCCTAGCCCCAAGCCCCAAACTCAGAACTACGGACAAAAGCGCCATGTGCTCTTTACCCGCGCCTGATGCTAAATTGACTGCAACTTCCAAATCTTTTATTTTTCCTTTGAGCTGCGCCATGATTTTTTCTTTTATATCCGCAAGCGACGCATCTGGGTTTATCACAATGAACTCAAAACTCTTCGTAGACTTGAAATTTTGCACTCCGAAGTCATTTGTAATAAGATACGTTTTTTCCCAATCTGTCGACGCCATGAGTTCTGATACATGAGCCCATCCTCCTTTCCCTGTTGTTAAGCATGCAATTAATGATGTCATTTGTTTCTCCTTTTATTTTAGCTTCTCTTTCTAGTCTACTTTTCCTTCTTATTCAAATAAAGCCTTGACGTCGTCTGCTTCTTCCCGAAATTCACGAGCACACTTCGTTCAACTTCATCAAGATTTTCAAATTCTTTCTCGAGGTTCCAGTTGTCTATTTCTGCAAATCTATCATACAAGTTGAGCGCCCGAAGCGCATCTACTAGTTTCTTTCGATCAAAATCGTTCTTTCCTGGAAACTTAATCGAGTCTTTCGACCAAACTGTGATAATATGATTCGAGCCATATATTTTCTTCGCGCCAAAGAAATCAGAGAACGCTTTTACCCTCAAAGATAGTGCTTCAAGTTTGTCTTGAATCTCTTTCTCCTGCTCTTTTAATGCTGCATATTCATTAACAAGCTGAACTCCTTCATCTGCCTTGAACTCTTCGACTGTTTTCTTTTCAAGAGAATAAAGATGTTTCCATTGCGGACAAATTGATCTAAACTCGCAGTAATCACAAAGCGCTGATTGTGCTGGTTTGAATTCGCGCTCTTTGTCAATTTTAACTATCAGCTCCAGTATTTCTTCTTTTAATTCAACAAGTTTCTCTGTCGTCCTTGTGCTTCTCATCTCTTTATCAAACGCGAGGAAGTGCCAGACAAGTACAACTTTCTTCGCGTCAGGGAACATGTTTTTAACACCCATCGCGTAGACTGCGAGTTGCCTATCTTCATCAAGCTCTGGCTGCGTTTTTAGATTAGAGTTCGTTTTGTAATCGTGAATTTCGTATGTTTCATCTTCCATCATCATTAGACGATCAATTCTTATGTGGATTTTGTGCTCTTCGTCAAGATCTAGGAATTCTTGAGTCTCAAGTCCTATGATTCGTCCCTGGTCAAATGGAGCATAATGTCTATAGTAATCGCGAATCATTTTCTCGCCCATTGCGCGATAATTTTCACGAGAATAATCTTTTGCTTTAACAATTAAGATTCTATCATCCCATTCTTTTTCCCAATTCTTGTTATAGTAAGTAGCAAGTTCATCCTCTGTGTTTGTTATTAGAAACTTCAAATCTTTGTAGAGCTTTTCAAGAGTTAAATGAACAAGTTCTCCCATGAACGTCTCAATCGTACGTAGAATTTCAGTTTCAATCTTGTCTATGTAATGGAATTTGAACTTTTGAGGACACTGCTCGAACGTAGAGAGTCTCGAATTTGAGAATGTAGCCATACTCCTCTAGAAACGCTAACCCTTAATATATTTTGCGATGGGTTGACTAGTGGCTGTGTAGGTAAAATTGTAAAAAACTCCAACTTATTTTATTTTAATTCCTATTCTATCAACACTCTCTCGCCGTACGGCGAGTCAAGCTGCGCTGCGCGCAGATAGATTGATAGAACAAGATAGATAAAAAAATTAAGAAAGAATAGAGAAAAAAACATGAGAAAATAATAGACAAAATTAGAATAAAACACGAGAAAAAATTAGAAAACTATCAAAAATAATAGAGAATAAAACAAAAAAAACAAAAAAAAATCAAGGAAATCCTTGGGATTTCCTGGACGCAGAAAATGCAAATGCATTTTCTTCGAAAAGAAAAAAATAATTCATCTAATTACTTAAACGACAGCACAACCAGTACGCCCGTTGACGCCCTAGTGGTTTCGCTGCGCTCAAGCCACTGTTTACTTAAACGCCGCAACCTGCTGCTGCAGTATCAGCTGCGCTAGTTCCGTATCCGAAACCTGCTGATGGACCTGCTGTTGAAAGCGTAGTACTACACTCTGCTGGAGGTGTAGTGAACGCAGCACATATTGCTTGTTTCAAGCTTTCAGGATCTCTATTTGCGTTTGCGGAAGCGCCGTTAATTATTAGAGTAGGTGAACCCTGAACTCCATACTTAACATTGTCTGCTTCGTAAATTGCGAATCTTGGGAATGATCCTTTCCATGTACTCTTGTCAGCATAGTCTTTGCTTATACCGAATTGCAAATCCGTTGCATTGAAGCACGATTTTAATTTTGCTTCATCAAATCCTTGAGCTGCCCTGCAACCTGGTGAGTCGCTCGCATTCAAGAAACACTGTAAGTACTTGTAGTACGCAGTTGGATAATTCTGCTGGATACAGTACTGCATTATATCCTCATCAGATTCTTTCTGACCATGCATGACATAGTCTACGAATTTTATCTTGATGTCTGCTTTGCTCCCTAGTAAACCAACAACTGGAAGCAGTCCTTTCTCAATTTGCGTTCCGTATGGACAGTATGCCATTACAAATACTTCTACAACTGGCTTATCCGTCTTTGGTACAACTGTAGGGGGTTGTGCTGCTGCAGCTTGAGTTGCCGGCGCTTTGTATTCAGCCATAACTATTCCTGATGGGAAGAAAACTTTTCCATCTTTTGATAGATATGATGTTATCTGCTGACCACCAACACTAACTGATAACTTATATACTCCATTCATCTCAGTTATTGCATCAATTGATGATGTTGTTCCTGCCTGTAGCAAGTTAGCATCTATGAATGTTTTTGTATCAGTTTTTGCTTTATCTAAACTTACAGCAACAACTCCGCCTGATGCAGGTGTCGCTCCATGTCCTCTAGCAAGGAACAATATCATGAATAATATTGCTGCAAGGAAAAATACAACTGTTCCAAGCATCCACCAATTGAAGCCACCCTTCGTGCTTTTAGGTGCTGACCTTGCTGCTTCATGTCTTTCAACATGCTTCGCAGCTACATTGTGATGCTTAGCGTGATGCTTAGCGTTCTTAACTTGTTTAGATTCAGGCTTTGATGCACTAGAATCTATATTCTCATCTGACATATTATCTTCATTTGCCATTTTTTATCTCTCCCCCTAAATGTTAAGACTAATAACATTCAAAGACCAACCATCCCTATTTAAATTTTGTGGAAGATGTGGGCGA
>CAITEO010000034.1 GCA_903891505.1 uncultured Candidatus Woesearchaeota archaeon | reverse complement strand
TATTACTTAAATATTATTTTAATTAAATTATTATTTTATGCTCAATACATTTGCTCTATTTTCTATAAGCTCTAGTTTCTATACTTATTCATCTATTGTTCTCGTATAAATATCCTGGCAATAGCAGGCATCGCCACGCGCGCGAATATACTAAGAAGAATAAGAATTATGATTAGCAATACTCTGAGAATAAAGAAAACGCGAATTAAAGCGTCGCACTAAAGCACAAGAAAATCCAGCGTGATTTTCTGCGCGTGGAAAATGTCTTAACATTTTCTTCGTGCGGGGTACAAAATAATTCCGGAGGAATTATGAAGAAAATGCTTTGCATTTTCTACATCCAGAAAATTACTATCATAATTTTCTTGATTTGTACAATTAAGCAGCGGCTTAATTTGTATTAACCCAGCGACGCTTTAATAAGAGAAAACCACAACATAATAAGAACTTTAACTCTTGCTTAAAACCAATCAGACTTATTTCTTAAGTCCTAGTTGTTCATCTAATGGCGGATTAGAAAAGTACGCACGTACATCATAACCATCAACTCTAAGTTCAATCATTTCAAATTCTTCTCGTTTAATTAATTTGAATTCGCCCTTCGCAAGATATTTTTTCTTAAAGTTAGAATAATTTGAAATTGTAAAATCAGCATCCCCAAGTTCGCACCTAGTCTCGTCAGGAAGACGTATTTTTAGCAACAATAATGCGCCAGACACAGTCATCAATGGTTCTATTTGAAAGAGCAAACCAGTCGGTGTTTCTTTCTTGATTTTGCCAATTTTCAACGTGGTTAAGACCAATGAATCGTACTCTTCTTTGCTTTGAGAAAATATGCACGCATAATTTACAGGTGCATCTTTATCATCAACGTACTTATTCTTAAGAACTGTTGCCTTCGCAACTATTTCTAGAACTCGTTTCTTCAAATCATCTACAAGTATTTCTGCTCCAGATATATTCAAGCTCATTTTTTTCCTGAGAATAAATTATTAAAAAAATTCTCTATGCTGCTAAATACTTTGCTGATTCCACTTTCTTTCTTAGCACTACTATTTGTTGGAAGAACATTCCCTGTTGCGCCACCGTAATCAATCATGGAACTATTAGATGTAGTAGAATTAGAATTTATTCCATTAACATTCATTTTATATGTCAAGTTCTCAATTACTTTCAATGAACTAAACGCTGATTTATTATAATTCCTAGATGGAATAGTTACTCTCGAGCTGAAATTCAAAGTAGAGTTGATGGAATTACCAGGAATCTTTACCTTGTAGCTATACACAGCATCAGATTGCTTACCATGAATTGTATAATTCTTCCACGTATCTCCTCCAATGAATATAACACCACCAGGTAAATTATTATTGACAACAACATCGAATGGCTCCTCTTTCATATTCTGAATGCCAACCTCAACTATTACTTCCTGACCAGCATAAACCTGACTAGAACTAAGCACTTGATTTATACTAATTATTGTACCATTACTCGTAACTTTTATGATCTTCGTTATATTAAGTTGCTTCTTTTGACCTGTAGATGTTATATAATCCAATACGGAACTTATATTATAGTTTGCATCCTGCTCAACAAGCGGAACTTGATATATTCTCCTGAATAATTCTCGTTGCGCACCAGGATAAAGAGAATCAAGACTTACATTTTCATCAAACGCCCACCCCTTTTATTGATGCAGTCATATTATAAAAATACATATTACTACTCGTGTCAATTAAATAATAAACTACTTCCACACTATTACCTGAAAGAACTTCATCTTTATTCGTCAAGAGACTTGGCGCCATGCCATTCGCAGAGTAAGTTGTTGATTTTACAAAGCTATAGTTAAGCGCCATACCTTCATAATGCATCAATATGTTGCCCGTGATATTATACACTCCAGTATTTTCTGAGAGCATCTTCAAGTAGAAGTTTGTGCTTTCCCCCATATCAAGAGATATCATGTTGTTTAATTCATACCTGCCTATGCCTGTCCAAGAAAGATTTACTACAGATGTAAACATCACATCTATAGGACCTCTTATCTGAACATAATTTATGTTCAATTTTTTCAACCCTTGGTTCTTCACAGAAATAAGAAGCGTTGATTCCTCTTGTATATTAGGAGTTTGAGGCGTCAAAGAAACATCTATTTGATAAGGTGCATTTATTGGAACACTTATTGATCCAGTTTTGTTCCTCACAACTCCACTGCCCGTCAACAAAAGCGTATAATTAAATACCGCATTTCCTGAATTTGGAGACGCCATGTCGAATGTGAGAAGTTTGTCCGCATTTTTATGCATCGTTCCAGTCTGGATAAGTTTGTTTCCTTCAAGAATAAAATCTCCTGTGTTCTTTATCATAACCCCGCTAGGAATTAATAATTCTAACCTGAATGAATCAACCTCTAGCGCTTCATTATTTGTAAGAGTTAATTTTACAGTGCCAATTTCCTGAATATTTATATTAGGCAGCGACGATGCCAAATCAACGTTTGGTCCAAGTGTTTTGAGAATCCTTATTTGTATTCCAGGCCTCGCAGTAGCGCCTAAGAATGTCGCAGTAGGTGCCTCTATGCTCTCATCAATAAAACATACTGAATAAATATCATAATCTGCACAATTACCTAGCTTTACAAATATTGTATCATTATCTATCTTAACTCTAAGAAGAGATGCATCTCCATCACTTAATCTTAGAGCAAATACTTTATTATCAAGTTTAAACGAATCAGAATATTCATGCCAATCTTTGTGTATTTCGCTTTGCTCCGCGGAAACAAGTTTTGATGATGACAAAATAATAATTCCTAGAATGAATATGATTAACAATGAGAACAAAACGCGTTTAGACTTAATTTTAGATATACTTCTAACATCACGAATAAACATTTCATCCTCACCCATAAGTGTTCTTGAGCCTAGATAATATATAAAACTTACTAAAAATAACAACTGGCTCAATCACTCTAGTTCTTGATTCCCTCTGGGACTTTGTTAACACGATCACTTTGTTCTCGTTCCCCTCTGGGGCACGCCAGGCGATAAAGCCAACTGCTGTTGGCGAACTTGCAAAAGTGGTTTGCAAGCGTTCGCGCTCGCGCGCTCAGTCCCCTAATTGTTTACAGCCATTTGTAAAAAAAACAGAGAACAATAGCAACCAAAATTATAACCTCTGAAGAATACTATATTTTTTTGTATCCAAATTTCTTATCATATTCTTTATGATTCATCACTTCTAGAAGAATAGCAACTATCTCAATCTCATCCCCAACTATCGTGTATAGCATCCTCCAATAATCTGGAAGGTTTATCTTCCACAAATTGCTTACACCATATTTATCTACATACTCTTTAGGTATTTGCTTTTTCTGAATTTGAATTCCTCTGTGCATATCCAAAAGAAGATTATTTTCTTCTCGTTTTATTGCGCTTAGAAGTTGACTATGAACTTTGTTATCATCTTTTTCTGCTGACTCTTTTAATTTCTTTAGTTGCTCTTCAAAGAGAGGAGAATGCTTGATTTTGAGCATCTTTTCTGTTCGCAAGGCTAGACCTCTTTGCTGTTTTTAAGTAGTTTTTTCATCTTTGGATTCTCGTTGTGTATCCACAATACACCTTTGCTACCAATCATTATTACTCCTTTTTCTTTCAGATAGTCAAGTATCAATATGAGTGTTTGTCTCATGACTTGCTTCGGCAGTCTTCGCTGGAGTTCGCTTTTTGAGATGGCGACGTCAGCATCTTTCAAAACATCTTCCACCATAATCACAGTATCAAGTCTCGGGTAGTGTAATATATTTTTTGTCATAATGAAAACCTCTGCATATACTTATGTATATATAGACTTATATATAAGTATTTTGGTTTTCATCTCTGATTTTTATCTTTACAACAAAAGTTAGAACTTCTGTTCTTTAATAATAATTTCTTAGAAATTCTCGAAGAACATACGGTTCGCTGCTCAGAAACATTCATCAAAACAAAAAACTCGAAAAAATACGCCAAAGCAAAACTTTGTCTATTTCTAATAAGTTAGAAAGAAAAAAAAAGAAAAAAAAGAAAAAAATATGTCTTTTCAGACTTTTGTTTTTAGACTTATGGTGTTACCGTCTTAACAGTTATCGAACTTAGTGAAGGTACAAGTACCTGGACTTCGTTACCTGTCAAAGCATACTGTCCGTACTTAGCTAGTACGTATGACGCTCCTAAGGTATCCTGTGCATTATATCCTGCAACTAGGATCGCGTTCTGGGTTGGGTACAGCTTTATTGTAGCTGTTCCTGCCTGGAACATTGTGTTAATCTGGGCTGCAGTTGGGTTACCCATTAACTGCATTGCAACTGTGTTGACTAAAGGTCCGCCTACAACTATTAAAGGCGTTGTTCCAATCAAGTTCATTGCATCCTTGTCTAAGACTGCTGCGCCAACCTGGAATGGGTTGATAGTGTATGAGCCACCTGTTGGTGAGCCACTTACAACTGCACTTGAAGCAATTGGTGCAAGCCACATGTCGTAGTGTATTTCTTTTGTTGGAACAAATACATCAACGTTTGTGTTCTTGTCCGTGTCTACAGTCATGTACGTTCCGAACTCTGACATGAAGTAGTCAACATTGTTGTTGTCACCTAGGCTACTTGACGTAGTGTTTGTAAACGACGCACTTTTTGACTGAACTGATACATCAAAGTCGTTGTCTGCTGCATTCCAAGCGTACTTCAAGACTACTGTTCCATCTGTGGCTGTGTCCTTGTTCAATTGTGGGTCCTCAGTCAAAAGCATGTAACCAGTTGACTTAAGAATATCTGCTGCAGTTCCGATTACATCTGTTGTGTTCTTTAAGAACTCAATCTTTGCTTCCGTCCCTGAGTAAATCACTGGGTCATACGCTACTACTCCACCACTACTTGTGTTACTGAAGCTTATATGGTCAGCATCGCTTCCTTCCTTTAGATACAAAGCTATCTTGCTGTCCATTTCATCAGTCGTTCTTGTCATCGTATATGTCTTGCCAAATGACGAGTCATCTACTCTAACTTCGAAGTTCGTGTTTTCAGAGTCATTACCATATCTTACCCTTGAAATTTTCAATAGGTGAGTTACAGCCTTCTTTGCATCTCCAACATTCTCAGTGTACAAGAACGTATCGTCCTGCTTCAAATTAAGCAACGTTGTGTTAGCGTAGAAGTGCTCGTAGAACGTAGCATTATCCTCCAAAACAGTCACAACAGTTGAACTTGTTGCACCCTTAGGGGTAAACTCAACATTCAACTTCTTGCCGCTTCTTGACAACTTGAACTCTTCCTTGCCTGCTTTTAAGTCG
>CAITEO010000033.1 GCA_903891505.1 uncultured Candidatus Woesearchaeota archaeon | reverse complement strand
TTGTTCTGCTTCTTTTCTAGGAAAAAACCAAAGAAATCTATCTCCAGGGTTATTTCTACGTTTGAATATTTTTTCTGCAAATGGTTGTTCATGTCTTCCAGAATTTTGAATGATGATTATATCTAAATTAGTCATAAATATAGGAATTAAAGAAATATTATAAATTTATTCCATAACAAACAATAGAAAGTATAATGCTAAAAAATAAAAAATTAATCTGAGGTAGGATTTCTCTTTTTCTGCCAGGTGTAAGTTCTAAGTCTTGCACTCTTGCCAAATCCGCAGCTTGCACAAATCTTAGTCTTAACATGATAAGCATGAGATCCGCATCGTCTACACTGTATGTGAGACTTTCCTCTCGATCTCTTTCCTAGTGATGCTGTTCCTTTTGTCATCTTATTTTACCTATTGTGGTGAAAGTATAGTAATTGTGTCTCCTCTTATGAAGACTGTACCTAAGTTTCTCTTAAGTTCTCCATCAACACGCTCTTCTGCATTTTCAAGTACAGTGTTTATGTGGATGTCGAATGCTACGAGATTGCCTACATACTGTTTGTTGTTCTTAAGTTCAACTAGAACTCTTTTTCCACGTGCTTTGTTTAATGCGTCAAGCGGTCTTGCCATTTCCATTGTTTATGCCCCCTAAAAAAATTTATTTTAAAACTGCGTTAATCATTTTTTCCTGGCCAGGTCTGCTTGTTATTACTGCAAGTCCCTTTTCAGTTTCGATTACTGTGCCTTTGGTCATGATGTTTCGTCTAACGAAGTTTCTATTTGACGCGTTGTCTTTTACTGTTATAATCTTAACAACTGCGTGTTTCTTCGTCTTAGGATCGTATAGATTGACTTTGTTAGTTGAGAGTAAGCCTACTTTTTTAGCTCCACCCTTAGTTCTTCTCTCTCTTAGTCGCATTTCGCCTATGTTAGTTAGTGTTGGCTTGCTTCCAATCATGTGCTTTCTTTTGGTTAGCGCACTCTTGTTTCTTCCGCCACTAGGTTTCCTTAATGATCTTTTCTGAATAACTACCATATTCCAGAGGAACCGCATTTTGTTTATAAATCTTTTTGTTCACAGAAATAGAGGGTGAGGGCGGAAATATAAACAATTAGCTAGGAATAGTGCTGATTTTTTCCAAGAAGAATTAATTTTTTAGTGGCCATATTCTCTTGCATTTTTATTATGCATAACTGTTCTTGATAAATAGAAGTTTTCTCTTTGTTTACAAAATATACGTCGAGTTCGTCAGGATAATTTACTGGTTTAATTTCTGTCATGAATTGATGTTGTTCATTTTTTAGCTGAGTTAACATGTTAGTATATGCAGGCATATGTAGATTAAACATTAACGATGTAACTACGCCGTCATTTTTTAGAAAGTGCATCGCATTTTTATATATTTTAGTCCATTTATTTAGGTCATAGGATATTTTTGGATATTGGATGAAGATTAGGTCAAATCCATTTTTTATTTTTATGTTTGTACTATGTTTAAGGAGCATATCTATGTTGTGTGGTTGTGTCGCATCGCCACGAAAGCTACTATCTGTTCCTTCGCAAAAGGCATGCTTTGCATCGCTATATGTTTTCTCTACTGGTTTCACGTTCATGAACGCTGCTTTTACATTGTCTGGCGACACGTTGAATTTTTTAATTGTGTACATAATCATTATTTCTGCAGCGGTATTATTTCTTGCGCCTATTGAAAGACAGGATATTTCATTTAGATTTGCTGGATGATGGTATCCGTTAATTTGTTCTGCGAAATTGTTTGCGAGAAAATCAACATCTTTTGGAGCGACATAATCTGGTGAGATGTTGCTGGAATTGATATTAGAATCTATGCTGGTGCTCGCTGGCAACGTTGTTGCTCCCATCCCAGTATTCTCTCTTGGAGAATGGAGTATATAAACATTTCTAAAAGTGTGGATTTTTCACTACTAGGGTCCAAGCGCGGCTCCAAGAGAATCAGTTCTATTCATGACGGCGGTTGTGAAAATTGGTGTTTGATGGTTCTAGGGTGCGTAGGTTCAAAATAGCTCATTTTTCTAAAAATATTTAAGTACTCCGAAAATCTTCCGAAATCTTTATTCCTAGATAGTGGTAAAAATAGAAACATTTAAATAGTTGGGTCTATATGTGTATATTCCGAGATGGAACTCGAAGACCAAAATCTGGAGAGTAGGATAAGAGAAGCGATTAGTTCTCAGAACGCTGATGAATATGCCGAAGCATGTTCTGATGCAGGAATAAAACCAGATGCTAGTATTATTGCAACACTTACAGGAAAAGAGCTAGATGATGCAAAATACGCGCTTGAGTCTGATGCTACACAAAGTAAAAAACGAATATCTACTCAGAAAAATAATCTGCAGAAAAAAAATAAATTTCCATATACAATAAAAATTCTAAACAAACGTTCTCTTGAAAATGATTTGAAAGAAATTGCATTTGGATGTTTGAACTCGTATGGTTCCTATGAGATTATGAGTGTTATGAATCCTGCGGAATATCTTGCAAAACTTGATGCTATGTATCATTTTTATCAAAGTGATAAAAGAAAAGAGTTGAAAGAATTATACTCGATGATGAAGCAGGGAAAAATTAATACGCTTGTTCAGCGTATATTCCTGGACACGATGAAATCTCTTGATAAATTCGCGTATGATTCTAATAATTGGTACGCAAAAAAAACAGGATTTCCTGAAGTGCATTCTGCAAAGAAAAATGAGCAACAGGCAAGATTGGTGTATGTTCCAGAAATAGAGATGGTGAAGTTCCTTGACTTCGTGCTTGAAAGTAAATTGGTTCTTGTGGAGGATGCTGCAAGGGAAGATAATTCTAATTATAGTTACTTGCTAAGGTCAGGAACGAAGAAGGATTATGTTAAGTACATTCATGATGCTCTACTAAAGAAATTTGAAAGTTAAGAATTAAGCAGACTAAATGATGGAGGTTATTGTTTCTCGAATAGCGATTTGAAGTCGTTGAGACTTATATCTCGAGGTTTATGTGTGTATATAGAATTAGGAGGAGTTAGTATTGAGTTGCTTAATCGTTCTCTGTAGTTAAATCCGTAGAGCAAAGTTGCGACATCCATTATGCAATGGGCTATGATTTGGGGTATTTTATTTCCTTGGCCATCTAGGGCGTAATCAAATATGATTTGAGGAACGTCTTCACCATCTACATCTCCTCGCCTGTCGAGTAATAAAATGTTTTTTTCAAAGTCTTTGACTTTGCCGCCTTGTTTAGTGGCTCTCGCTAGTGCTCTGAAAAAGGTTAGGTACAAATCATCATGTGGCTTGTCAAATATTTGTTTTACAGGGGTTCCATCTATTTCACAGATTAGATTAGTGAACATTCGTTCTTCAAGTAGGAGAGGAAGATCGTAGTGTTTACTGTTGTAGCCGACAAATCGTTGCGCAGTCGCTGCGGCGCGTCCAAATTCTTTTAGCATAGAGTGCTCTTCAAAAAGATTTCTTGCAAATAAAAGGTTTAGGACGGCCTCGTTTTTTGTTGGTATGCAATAACAAAGCATTGAAGGAATTGAACCCATGCTTCTAAATCCTGTAAATTCTCCATCAAAGAAAAAAGTGTTCTCTGGAATTGTAGTTAAATCTATTTCCGGATATGCTTTTATGTCCTGTAAATTTATTTTGTAATGTTGTTTAAATTCTGGGTAGGGTGCTATTTTTATGTTCGGCGAATTTATTTGGTTGATGTTTTTCTTTAGTAGTTCTGTTAGTATGGCTCTGAGTGTTCTTTGTTCACGTCCGCTAATCATGTATGATTTGCCGTGTAGTAATTCGTGAATGCGATCTCTTGAAAGTTCAGTATTAAGTGGGGCAATTTGTGCAAATTTTGGGAAATTATCATATAATAAGTTCAACGCAATACTATGTATTTTTGTGTATTCATCACCGGTTATTAATTTCCACCCATCAACGGATACTCTCTTTTCAATATTCGAGCCGTTTGGTTTATCAACAAAAAGAAGTTTATTATCTATTCGCGTTCCATCCCACATGCGATCTTTGAATTTGTATTTATCTAAGCTTTCAAAAAATAATTTTCTGTTGCCATATGTGCTGTTTTTTATTTCAACAATAGTTGTTTTATCTCCTGAAATTATTCTGCCATCGCAGTGTTGTTTATCTGAAAAATTATAAAGTCTTAAATCTGATTTTGCGGGAAAAAACACTTCTTGTAATGGGCTACCTATTTTGCTTTTGAGTTCTTGGAACAGAGTCATATTAGGATCGTATTTTTTTATTATTGACATGACAAATGAGAATTCAAGTTCGAGAAGTCTTGAGGTACTTTTGTTCGCGCCAAGATCTGAAATAGTAAATTTATTAGATTTATTAGAACTCAGATATTTTGCAGCACCTTTATGATATCCTACTTTTAGAAGAATTTTTTTGTCGCCCTCGCGTTTAATGTTGCGTTCGCCCCAGGGTACTCCGGGCCTATTATTAGGGTTTTTTATGAAATGAATTAATAGTGCGCCTAATGGCGTTTTTTCTAATTGTTCTGGGTGGAGATCTTGTCCTGAATATTTTAAATCAGTAATTAGTTTATCTATTGTTGTGTCGTCGAGCGCCCTTAGTCGTAGGAGTTGGGAAGGAGTCACTATTATTTCTGGTTGCAGATATGAGTATTCTTTGTCTAAAATATCTTCTTTTAAGTAGGGCGTGGTCTCGAATGATTTATTTTCAATTGCTAGTTTAGTTCGACATTTTCTTGCATAGAATGCGATTTGTTGTTCTTCTGGAGCAGAGCTAATGTGCGCGTGTCTATCATATGTTGTGAGTTTTTGATAAAAGAACTTTAAAATAAAATCTTCTGGGAAAAGAGCAAGTATGTTTTGTTCGTATTCTAGGAGTGTTTGTTTTTCAACTTGTCTAAATCCCATGTGTTTTATTGTGGCTTTGGGATGATTAGTTCCATTAATGACATATGCCCAAGTGCTAAGTTGGTACCATAGTTTTCCGTTGTTTTTTTTAAGGAAAGTCAAATCTATTTTATCGAGATGGTTTTGTTTTTTCCACGAACCAAGTTTATCTTTTAAGTCGTAGTATGGCTGAAGTATATTAGGATCATATCGGGGTTTGTTGTTGTTCTTTCTAGTAATGCGTATTTTTATAGGATCTTGCAAAGAGATTAATTCTTCAAGTGAGAGCAAGTCTTGTAGTCTATTTATCATTTTGTCGTCTCTTTTTATATGCGCGCGTGTTCGTATTCTAGATCTCGAATTAAATCTTCTAATAGCGCGTTGTCGTTTACGGCTATTGCACTCGCGATTTTATCGAACTTTTGTTCTCGTTTTTCTTTTGCTAAAAATATTCCGAGTCTTACAGATTCTGTAAGATATTTTATGCTGTGCAAAGGATTGTCTTTAGATAATTTGTTGAGCGCATATATCAATTCGTGCTGATACTCAGGATGATTTTCTTTCACCAACTTTTTCACGAGTTCGAGTGGGTCGCGAGGTTTTTTGCGTTGAGTAGTTTGATCATCATCTAAGAGATTCAGCATTTCTCCTCTTTGTATTTGTTTTTTTAGTTCTTTTGTTTTTTTGATTAACTGATGCTCCTGTGCTATTTCTTGTTTTTGAGCATCTGTTTGTTCCTGCTCAAAATAATAAAATGAAAAGGAATAATCTCCGACGTTGAATCTAGCATCTATTTCTCTATAGAGCTTTAGCATATTTTTTGACATGATAGAATTGTCATCAGGGATTTCGTTTGCGGGCGCGGATCTTAGTGCAGTTAGTGCTTGATCTGGCTGAGTTCTAAGCAGGCTCGCTATGTATAGTGCGGAGTTATTTCTGATAATTTTCTTGGAGAAGATGTCTCCTTCTGAATATTTAGTTATCTGATCGGTCAGCCTTTTTGTGTATATTCTTGCGGCAGCTATCCGGGGTATGTTGAAGAACTCAGAAATCTGTTCTAATAATACGATTCTTTCAGAGAAATTATCTATTGCGCTCATTTCATCGACGACATGCTCTAGGAGTTTGACTCTTTCTTTGTAATCCATATTTTTAAGATCGTTTTCGCTTTTTTTGAAATAGAATTCTGCAATGCCGAGTTTTGGAATCGCTTCAAAGTCTAATTTGGTGTGGGTTTCAAGAAATTCTGCGGGGTCTTTTCCTTGAGGAAGTATGATTGCTTTCGGGATCATATCTGCATAGAGTGTATCGACTCGTTTTTTCTTTGCGGCTCTTGAATCGTTATCTACAAGGGTCGAATCAATGTTTAATATATCAATGAAGAATTTTTTTTGATTTGTAATTCCTGCAGGATCATCATCATATAGCATTGTTATTTCGTTTACGTATCTTCTTAACATTCTTAGGTGTTGGGTGGTTAATGCTGTTCCTAATGTTCCTACACAGTCTATTTCATTTTGTTGTGCCATTATTACATCTATATTTCCTTCAGAAATTGTTAATTTGCCTGTATCTTTGACGCGGTTTACTATGAAGTTTATGCCGTAAAGTATTTTTCTTTTTTCGAAAATGTTTGATGTTGGAGAATTGGTGTATTTGGCCATATCTTTGCCGTCGTTGTCTGGATGGCGTCTTGCACCAAAGCCGATTACTTTGTGATCTATTGAGAATACTGGGAATATGATGTTGTGGTTGAATCTAGCGTGATAATCGTCGAGTCTTTGAGAATCTTGTGGCGCATTTTGTCTTAATATGATAAGGCCTTGGGATTTCATTTCATCTATGCTGTAGCCTTGGCTGCTCAAGAAGTTTTGTAAGTCGTTCCAGTTGTCTGGTGCGTAGCCTATTTTGAATTTTTCTATTGAGTGGTCATTTATTTTTCTTTTATTTTTCAGATAATCAGTTACTCTATCGACTCTGTTGTGGTAGAAATTTGTGGTGTCTGATAGCATTTTCAGCAGGTGTTGATATCTGCCTTCTGCGTCTTTATCATAAACTGGGATTTCTTTGTTTTGTTTTTCTGCAAGATATGCTATTGCTTCTCTGAACGTCAGTTTTCTTTTTTCCATTTCATAGGATACTGCGCCGCCTGCTTTTCCACAACCAAAACATTTATAGATTCCTTTTGCTGGGCTGACGACAAATGAAGGTGTTTTTTCATTGTGAAACGGACAGAGTCCGAGTAGATTGACTCCTTTTCTTACAAGATTAACATCTTCTGATACTACATCTTCTATTCTGGTATCTTCAATAACGTCTCTAACAAAAGAGTTCGAATAGGGTCTATTATAATTTGTCATCATTCCTCAATAAGAAAAACGAAAAGACATTTAAATACTTTATCGTTATTGGTGGTTTAGTTGAACTGAATTTACGGGTTAAATAAAAAATGGTGGATTTGAGAAATAATTTGGCGCAAGACAAGGCTCTTGATGATAGGGTCGATGAGAGGATGAGTGTTGAAGATATGTTCTTTTTTTATCCTCTCTATAAAGATGAACAAAATGATCAGAATCAAAGACGGGCCTGCAGATTGCTAGAAATGTATGGTAGGTTCTTTGATTTTAAAGTTAAATTAATCAAAGAAATGCACAATATCAATCTTTTGCTTGCAGATGATATTTACAATCCCATGTATATTGTGGCACTAGAACATTTCGTATCCAGAACTGAAAAATATTATCGGCTCAAACAAATTCAGGCTACTCGAAACAAAGAATGGGTTGTCTCGTCAGATTTGAAGCTATTTAATACCAATGAAGATGTAGCAGATTATGCGAATTATCTTCTGATGAATATAGATGCGCCTTTAAGTTTAACAAAGAAAGTGTATAAATCCATGTTTGATGTTTCAAAAAAAGATATTCTGCCAGAGTTATTTTGAAATATTGGCTCAATCAAATTTAATAGTGTCTTGGCAGAATTAATTCGCTTTGCTTTGAAGAAGTTCAACTATCTGGGTCTTCTCAACAAGCAGTTCAACGCCCGTTATCATGTTTCGCAGTTTGTATTTACCGTCTCGAACTTCGTTTTCACCTACGAATACAACGAATGGAATGTTGTAGTGTGCTGCATACTCAAGACCTTTGCTGACGCCTTTCTTCAAATTTAGATCGGATGGAATGTTGTTGTTTCTAAGTTCAGTTATTAAAGAAATTGATTCTGTATCCATCTTTATTGAGATTACAAGAACTTTCACAACGCTTTTTTCGAGTGTTTCTTTTTTGAGTTTTAGAACTTCAAATATGACGTCTATTCCGAATGAGATTCCGACAGCAGGATATTCTTGGTTGTTCCCAACAAAGTTTCCAATCATCTTATCATATCTGCCCCCTGCCGCGATGCTTGTTTTTACTGTCGAGTCGTTTGCGAATACTTCGAAGACTGTTCCTGTGTAGTATGATAATCCTCGTGAAAGATTTGGCCAGAATTCTGCATCTACGCCCATAATATCAAGTAATCTGAATAGTTCCTTGATTTCTTGCATGGCGTCTTCGCCGAGTTCAAGCGTAAGTTCCTTGATTGTTTTCTCGTTTGTTTCATCTCTAGTAGTTAATGTGAAGAGTGTATTTATCATATCTTCATCAAGGCCTATTGTTTCGAGTTCATTTGTTACTGCTTTCTGACCTATTTTTTCTATTTTGTCAAGCGACAAAATCGAGTCAAGTCTTTTCTCTTCAGGAATGTTCGCTTTCGCCATTATTGCATCAAGAACTTTTCTGTTGTTGACTTTGATTGTAACATTCTGATTTAATTCTTTGAATGCACGGGATGCAATGCTTAGAAGCTCTGCTTCAGCAATGACTTCTTTGTTTCCAACAACGTCAACGTCGCATTGCGTGAATTCTCTGTACCTGCCAAGTTTTATTGGTCCATCTCTGAAAACTTGGCCTATTTGGTATCTTTTGAATGGCATTTTTAGTGTTGGATTCATCGCAACAAATCTTGCAAGTGGAACTGTTAAGTCATATCTTAGACAAAGATCGCGTTCTCCTTGATCGTTTAATCTGAATGTTTCTTTCAATATTTCTGCGCCGCCCGCATACTTTGATGAGAGAACATCATATCTCTCGATTGTTGGTGTGTCGAGTGGATTGAAGCCATATACTTCGAAAATATTTTGGATAGTTGACACTATCTTTGCCTTGAGTATTTTTTCCTCGGGCGGTATGTCTCGAACTCCTTTCGCAATTTCTATCTTCATGATTTATTCTCGTTCAGTTTATCATTAGCGCAGCGTTTCCACAAAAATCTTAAGAGATTTTTGGGACCCAAAAAGCAGAGCTTTTTGTGGTTTGTTGTGGTCCTGTTCGCCTCAAGAAAAAACGTGAGACACTGCTGGACTCGGTTTTGTTCTCCAATTAGTAATTGATAGCGAGCGACCACAAAAACGCGAAGCGTGTTTTGCGTACTGGTTATGGGGCGGCTGCGGGGAATCGAACCCCGTCCCAGAGTTCCACAGACTCCGATGCTAACCGGTACACTACAGCCACCATGATTACGTCAGAATCAGGGATGTTTTATATAGTTTTTGTAGAATTAACTAGAATAATTGTGCGTTCAATAAGTTAGCGCGCTCGCCGAAAGATTTGATTTCTATGTAATTACGAGTCTAGTTGATTAGATGTTTTATTTCAGTGGCGAGCTTGGCGCTATAACTTATCCGTCCGCGAATTTTCTAACTTAGAATGTCTTTCAACTTGAGGCAGAATTCCTTTGCGCCTTCGTAGTATGATTCAACTGGGTCTTTATCATTTTTCTTTAATACTTCAAGAATGCTATCAACTCCATCTGGGTCTCGCACAAGATTCTTGAGTGATGCTAATTGATCATCAGTCATCATATCTCGCTCTGATCTGTGAAGAAGATTCAATTGTGTATCAATGTGCGCAAGTATAATTAGAAGTTTTTTCTTATCTGGTTGCTGTTCGTTGTGCAGTGCTTGTGAGAACTCGTTGTACCATTGAGGTTTTAGTGAGAGCTTTTCTCTGAATTGCTTTGAGCCTCCATGGTATTTGTTGTAAACTCTACCTATTACAAAGTTGAGTGCTTTTGATTTGTCCTCGATTGACGAAACATATTCTTTTATTATCTCGGGTTTGTCAATATGTTTCATCGCATGCAAAGGCACATGGTCTTCTGGGTGATGTGTTCCTTCTTGATTTATTCCTTCGTGATGTTCATTAGTTTCAGTTTTTTTGTGGTGCTCGTTTGTTGAAAGTAGTTTGACTAGTATAAGGAAAAGTGCCAAGTATATAATTGAGAATACTATGTTTATGGCAACAAGTGAACCTACGTCCATGCCGAGGCCAGATAGTGTTTTGCCGCTGCCTATTAGGAAGAACAATCCTGAAAGCACGAATGGAACTAGCCAAAGTATTATCATTGAATAAAGAGTTCCGTCAAAAATTAAGATGCAGAGTATTATCGTGACTAGTGTTGGCAAAAAGCCAAGAATTACAAATATAAGAGGCGCGCCTGTGTTTAGTGCTGAGAATAATATAATTATGAATAGCACTATTAGTGCAAAAATTGAGAATCCTTCAAATAGAACTCTTTTTAGTCTAGACTGAGTCTCACCCATGTATGTAGTTCCTGCTTCCTATTTTATATACTTTTTGATTATGAGATTATGAGACTTATTTCTTGTCTTATTTTTAGTCAATACTGATTATTATTTGCTATTTATTATTTGCTCTTTATTATCAGCGGTTTAGCTCGTGGCGAGTAATAAAATAGTAATGTTTAAATAAGCCATCACCAAATATTATTGCGAGAAGAAAAAGATAAAAAGGTAGATAAAAAGGTAGATAAAAAGATAGATAAAAACGAAGATAAAAAGGTAGATAAAAAGGCAGAACAGGAAAAAATAGGACCTGAGATAAACCAAGAGGGAACAATCCATGATTTCAATAACAATTATATTAGTTCTCATCATAGCAGTTGTTGCATTCTTCATATTTTTTAAGATTTTAAGAGGGTTCCTTAAGGCACTTGGAGTTGTGGTTCTGCTTTTGTTATTTGTCTCAATGGTTCTAGGGTTTTTTGTTTACCTTGATGCAGGAAAAATAAAAGGAAGCATAGGGAAGGAACAGACAATTCTTCTAAGTCATAAAGGAAATATAGTTGCTGGATTCAAGTATGGTCAAAGTCAAGATAAGGTGCTTGATACTGGCGGACTTGGTCTATTTAGCAGGGATCAAATTTCTGTGGCTGATGCTGCTTTGCAGGCAGATAATTTATCTAACTTAAACAAAGAAGGGTTGATTGTGATTATTGATAGTAGTTATTTTTACAACAAATCTCTTAAGATAACTGATGCGCTAAATATAACATTGGATGAATCAGCAGTAAATGCGCTATTTGGTTGCAGCGAATTGAAGAGTTGCACGGATGTGCTTGTAGCTGCTGCAGGAAGTAAAGATGAATCCTTCGCTATAAAACTCGAGAATAGTTTTAATGATGATCTTGATGTAAAAAACAAAGTATTCTATAATCTTTTCGCTGAAGAGACTACAAAAACAAAAGGGACATTCCTACTTACTGGGGTTAGAACGAATAAAATACAAATTTATCCTGAGCTTATGACTTTGAAAATAATAAAATTTGTTCCTAGTAGTGTGCTCAAATTAATGCCTGGACTAAATGATAAATTGTTGACAACACAAAATAATTCTACTAATGGAACTAATTAAATTGATGTTGGAAGCAATAAAAATATAAACGCAGAACAAAATATTATTAAATAGTACAAGTCAAGGATTATTAAAAAAGAGGTAAATGATGGGTTTGTTTAATAGAAAAAAAAGTGACCAGGCTGGATTGGGGTCGGGTTTTGGTAATTCTGATTTGAACAATCAGTCTCTTGGCAATCAATCAATGGGGGGTTTACCAGGGCAAAATCAAAATTTGTTCAAGGATCCGTTTCAGTTAGGAGGAAATCAGGATTTGAACTCAGGACTTAGAATGCCTGAGGTGAATTCGCAAAGTTCGAGTTTTGAGGGTGGATTTGAACAACCATCGCCTGGATTTGATAGTTTTGGAAATCCAAAAATTCAACCAAAAGCGGAAGGATTTTCGCAAGGGTCATTCAACCAATCACAAAATCTTGCGCCAACGCAAGATTTGTCAAAGGATATACAATTAATTCTTTCAAAACTTGACACTATACGTTCAGAACTTACAAATTTAAACCACAGGCTTGATAATCTTGAAAGACAACAACAAGAAGGACAACAAAAAAAATATCCTTGGTAAGTCAAATAAGACAAAGGAGCATTATATTAGTTATGTGTCCACAATCATACTCGTAGTTATTGGTGTGGTTCTTCTTATCTTAGATCAATTCTCGAAAAATTATTTTCAAGCAAATAGCTATTATTTTAGTTGGATATCATTTCATTTAGTAACAAATACAGGAATGAGTTTTGGATTGCTTCAGGGAATGACTCTTGTTATGGTACTTGTATCAATAGTTTTTCTTTTCCTGATATGGTATTATAGGCGCGAATTTGAGGGAGGTTACTCGTGCTTGATGTTTCTAACTGTTGGAACACTTGGTAATCTGATTGATAGAATATTCTACGGACACGTTGTTGATTTTGTCGATCTTGGTTGGTTCCCAGTATTTAATTTGTCAGATGCGCTAATATCAATAGGTGTTGCTGGACTTATCTTGATGTTTGCTAGACAGATTTATGTTGAGCGAAAAGAGAAGAAAGAAAAGAAAAGATAGGAAGAAAAGGTAATAATAAAAAATAAAGCGGGTTAAAATTAAAAGAACATTCTTAGATGTGGTCTCTAGAAATCTTCAAGATCTTGTAATCTGTCAAGGTAGCCTTTATTCTTAAGCCAAGTAACTTGAACTGGTTTGTACTTGTGAATTATATCACCTTTATCATCGCCGCCAAATTCCCATGGCTCAACTAACACTAAATCACCAGGTCGTACCCAAAGTTTTCTTTTAAGTCTACCTGGTATTCTACAATTTCTTGTTTTACCATCAAGGCATTTAACATCGCAACGTGATGCGCCAAGTCTTGCATCAAGCACACCTAGAACTTCATTGCCCCGTGGAAGTTTAACTCTTTCGAACGATTCTTCAGATCCTTCTTCAGGTGCATTGTGCTCGTTAACCATGATTTTGAAGAATGACTAGTTGTTTATAAATCTTTGTAGGTCTGCAGTAGAAAATTATAACAAAAGTAGATACGGATTCGAATATGTGAATTGTAATTATAGAAATATCTAAAAACCCTTCTGTATTCCCATATGTATGCATCCTGATGAAATGATAGCAAATTTGGGAAAAATAAATCCTAAGATGAATGCAGGGTTTTTTAGAAGAATGATGGGCTTCATAGCAGATTTACTCATGCTCGACCTTGTAGTTTATAGTGCATTTTCAGGAATAATAAACAAATATGTTGCTTCATTTTCATGGGAAGCTAGCATCCAAAATGGTTTGCCTCATGGATTGTATTTATTGATATTATTGATGGGTGTATTTTCATTTGTATATTTTGTTCTCTTCGAGTATGCTCTTGGAAGAACGCCGGGTATGCTGCTAGTTGGAATAAAACTTGATGAAGGAGAAGGAAATAAAGAGTTAGGAAAGGAAGTCTCTTTTTGGAAATGCGCAGTTAGAAACATGTTTGTAATACCTGCTTTTCCATTCACACTATTTTGGATAATAGAACCAATATATCTTGCAATAAAGAAGAAAAGATTACTTGAAAGATTAACAGAGACAAATACTATTTTAGAAGATTAGTTGGAAGATTAGTTAGATTGATTGAAGATTAGATTGATTAGAACATTAATGAGGAGATTAATATGGCAAAAGACGAAAAACGAAACCCTTGGCCGGTCATAGTTATTATACTAATAGTGCTGTTCTTTTTCAGCACAATTGCAGCTATCATAATAGGTGTATTTTCAGGCAACGAAAATGGTTCTGCATCAGGCAACACGTTGATAATACCTATCAATGGAGAAATTATCAGCAACGTTGATGATTCTATTTTTAGTTCTGGTGGCGCGTCATCGCAAGATATAGTTAGCGAGATAAAAGATGCAGAGCAGAATCAAAATATCAAAGCAGTTATTTTTGAAATAAATAGTCCAGGCGGAAGTCCTGTTGCAAGTCATGAAATAGCAAAAGCGATCAAGAACATGACGAAGCCAAATGTTGCAGTGATTCGCGAAATGGGAACATCAGGCGCGTACTGGGCAGCATCTAGCACAAATCACATCGTCGCAGACGAAATGTCTGTTGTAGGAAGTGTTGGAGTGCTTTCATCATACGTAGGATTCTACGGGATTATGAATAAATATAATGTTACATACGAGCGATTAGTCGCAGGAGATAACAAAGATATAATGACTCCATACAGGCCAATGACTGATAAGGAAAAGGCAGCAATAGAATTTAAGATAGCAAACATGCAACAATTCTTCTTAGAGGATGTTGCAACATCACGCAACTTAACAAGACAGGAGAAATCAGAAATAAGTTCAGCAATGTTCTATATTGGAACAGAAGCAAAAGATTTGCATTTAATTGACGAATTCGGCGGAATAGATGAAGCAACAGCTTACTTGCAAACAAGAATGGGCGAAAAAATAGTTCCTTACAGGGTTGAACAACCAAAGAGTTTCATTCAAACACTAATGGGCGCGAGTGCCGCGCACGGATTTGCAATGGGACAAGGCCTTGGAAAGACGCTAGTTCTGAACAACGATGGCTCGCAGATTCAGATGAAGTAGTGCGGGTAATTAGTTTATTCTTTATTTTTTGTATTTTCTAATTTATCTATTTTTTCTTGACAATTACTTGCTGCGCAGAGTCTTCAAATACTTTTCGAACTGTGAATGTCGCTTTGTCTTTCTCGAAGTAGAATTCTGATCCTTTCTTTATATCGTCTATTTTTTCTTTTAGAAATACGTCAAGCGATTTGAAGTGATCGCTTATGGGAAGGTGCAAGCCAATTTCTTTGTTGAGTGTCCTAATGTCTGCACGTGTATTAACAAGCCATTCTTTCTTGTCTATTTTCTGAAGAAGATGTTCTACTCTATCTGATTCGTCAAATATTTCTCCAACAAGTTCTTCAAGTAAGTCTTCCATGGTTATTACGCCTTGGAATTTCTTTTTTTTGTCGATGATTATTGCCATGTGAGTATGTTTTAATTGGAGCATGCGCATAGCGTAATCTATTTTTTGATTCTCAATGAAAAATGTTGTTGGAACAATTATGCTTCTAAGAGTTTTATCAGTTTCATCTTTAAGCATGGCGTCCATCATATCTTGCACGATTACGATTCCGCGGATGTTATCTATTTTCTGATCATATACAGGAAATCTTGAATAACCTTGTTCTGCTGCAAGAGGCAACGCTTCTTTTATTTTTGTATCCCATTCAAGAACAAATGCTTTTTCTCTTGGAGTCATAACTTCTTTTACTGTTGTATCGTTGAATTTGAATACGTTGTGAATTATTTTTCTTTCTTGCTCGTTAATTTCTCCTTCGCTCTCGCCGATGTTAACTAAATATTTGATTTCTTTTTCAGTTACGAGCGGTGCTTCTTTTTCTCCTCGTTTTCCAATTTTGTTTACGCCTTTGCTGATTAATTCAAAGAACCAAACTATTGGCGTTAGTATTCTGTAAACAACAAATATTACTGGAGAAACAATCAAGGCAGTTTTTTTCATGTTCTTTGATGCAAATGTTTTTGGTATAATCTCTGCAAAAGTTAGCGTGATAAATGTTAGTATTCCTGTTGCTATAGCAATGCGTTTGTCTCCGAATGTATCTATTGTATACTGAGTTGTGAGAACTGCACTTAGTATGTTTGCAAGTGTGTTGCATATAAGAATGGTTATAATTGTCTCACTCATGTGCTCTTTTAAATATAGAAGACTTTTCGCTCGCTTACTTTTTTTTGGCGCAGAGTCTAGTTGCTTTGCAGTAATTATCGGCACGCTAAGAATTGCAGCTTCTGCTGCACTAAAAAAAGCTATAAGTATTAATGTGATGATTATAAATACTAAAGTTAAATCCATTTAATTCTCAAATTATGGGTGGAATATAAAGTTTATTATCCTGCATCGCAAAATGTGGTCGATGTGATTTGATTGTATGGAGTTGTTTAGAAAAGATAAAATATTAAAAAGAAAACGAAAGAATGAATTTTAGGAGATAAGTTTAGGAGAATATTTGTTATGGGTATGGATGATAGTTGGCGAGAAATTTACGAGAAGAATGCTAAAGAAAACTTGCCAGACTATCAAATGTCTTGCTGGACAAAAGATATTTTTGACAATTTGCTATTTGCAACAAAAGAGCTTGTGAAGTCGCTAAATGAGGGAACTAACAAAAAAAAGATAAAAACAATACTTGATTTAGGCTGCGGGCCAGGATTCTACTGCAATGTTCTTGAGGAGATGGGCTATGAGGTAACTGGAGCGGATTACTCTGAAACGACAATAGATCTTGCAAGAAAAAGATATCCAAAAATAAAATTTTTAGTCGAGGATGGTTACAACATGAATCTTGGAGATAAGTCATTTGATTTAGTAATATCAATAGGCGCGCTTCAATGTGTTTACAAATATGAAGATTTTCTATTAGAAATGACAAGAGTTGCAAGCAAAGCAATAATAATCTCAACAATTCATCGCAGAAAGAAAGTAGATAATCCACAAAAACTCGTCGAAAAACAACTAAAAGAGGATTCTTGGCCTACGAGGGATTTTCATCCTGATGAAATAATAGATTTCCTCGAAGCGAGAGGATTTAATGCGAGGGCGATTAGAAAAATAGGCGAGCGCTCACTCGGAGATTATTTCTTCGTTGTTGCTGAAAGGAAAGTAGTGTAGAATTGAGCACTTTTTTGTTGTGGCCTGCGAGCCAATAAGAATATAGATCAAGTTTACTGGACTCGGTTTTAACTACGAATTTATGTCGAGAGCTCGCGCCACAAAAAAGTGTGTAAAAAAGTTTATTTTCTTCTCAAAATTTATAAAACAAAGAATGTTTCTCTTTTGTTATGAAAGTAGTTCACATTGAAGCAAGACTCAAATCAAAAGTTGAGTTACCAAAAGAACTCATGAAGTTGTTGCCAGAGAAAATCATAGTCTTCACAACAATCCAATTAATGGGCAGTTTGCCTTTGATTGTAAAACAGCTCGAATCTGCAGGCAAAAAACCGATGCTTGTCAAGACTAATCATACAAGACACGAGGGACAATTACTTGGATGCAACGTTGAGGTTGCATCAGAATACACTAAAGAAGACTTTGACGCGTTCTTGTATGTTGGCGACGGATTATTTCATCCAAAAGCACTTGCGTGGAAGAACGATGGAAAGAAAGTATTCACATATGATCCATTCACAGACAAATTCTCTGAGATAAAAGCTAGCGATGTTGAGAGCATAAAGAAAAAGCACAAAGCAGCGTTTTCAAAATTCTTGATGTCAAAGAAAATTGGAGTACTTATCACGACAAAGCCAGGCCAACACTTTTTGAAGAAGGCACAAAAACTTAAGGAACAATATGCAGACAAAGAATTCTTTTTCTTCATAGACAACACATTTGACTTTGCATCGCTTGAGGATTTTCCATTTATTGAAGTGTGGGTCAACACGGCATGTCCGAGAATCGGGTATGATGATTCAATTCGCACAACAAAACCCGTGATAAACATAGATGATGTTTTGAAGCAATGATCTTGTTATTGTTGTTTTTGATTGTTATTATCGTTTTTGTTGTTTCTATTGTTATTTTGTTCTAATTTTTGACTTTTTGTCGCTTTCCGAAAAATCAACGGAATAGTTATGCAAACACATAATAAATTATTATAATATTATTATTTGCATGAATAATATTTTGAATGATGAACTAAATGTTAATTCGAGCAATATTATTAATTCATTCGACAAATTCCTTCTCAAGTATGCGACGGCGATAGATGACATTGATATGTTTCTTGCACCCGCAAGCACGCTAATGTCATGGCATGACAACAAAACAATAAAGCATCTAGGGTTTGCCGCCGTCGCTCTCGATCTTCTAGTTCTAAAAACTCCGTTCGTTCTCATGTACACAGCAAGAACGAGAGATTACAAATCACCAATATCTTGGCTTGGATGGGAGATACTTGCACACGCAATTCCATATGATGGAGGATGTCTATCTATTAGGCGAAATTACGAAAAAAATACTCGGGAACAATATAGGACATGGAACAAAGAGGATTATTTAGACGCGGTTGGAAAAATCAAATGAGAATAATAATAGAAATAAAATTTTAAAAATAAAAACTTATTTGTTTATCTCGATGCATCTGCCTGTCTTTCAAGCTCAAGTTTCTTTGAAACTGCAAGACTATTTGGTGATAGCATGTAAGCATTGATTATCTCATCAGCAAGTGCCACTTCGAATGGTTTCTTGTTGTTGAAACTCTTTTGCTTTGCGCCTTGAGTCATTAACCTTAGAACCAGGTCGATTCTTCTCTGAGGTGCACATTCAACTGCTTTAGGGTATCTTGCTCCACCGTATTCGATTGTAACAATCTCTTCTCTTGGAGCTGCATTCTCGAGCGCTTTGACAAAAACAAGAACTGGATTCTGTTTTGTTTTAGCTTCAATTATTTCGAATGTTTTTTCAACGAGGTCATATACTTTATATGATTTTCCTGTCTGATGTCCTGAACTTATAAGATGTTTCTTGGATTTATGACCTGTGACCATCAACTTGTTGACTAGTCTTTCCACAATAAATAGTTTTGATTTGTGGAATTTGTTCCCCGCATACCTTGCGCCTGTCTTCGGTACGATAACTGCATCAAGATTTATGTAAGGTGCCACACCAGGATCGTTTACCTTTATCCCCTCTGTACTCCATCTGTTGAATACTAATACATTTGCCATGAATTTGAGGAACGAGAAATGATTTATAAACGTTATGTTTTTCTTGACGCTCGGATTTTTTTTAAGTTCACACTCAAAAGAATATTCATATGAATATTGCATGTTTCTCGACGTAATGATTCAGTTCTGTTCTTTTTTATTTAAACTCTTTAGGAGGTATTTTATGCGTTACCAAGTATATCCAGTAGGCCAAGACCCAATTCCAGCAAACATGATTTACGACGGTGAATTTGGTGGTCCTTTTGCGAAGGAAAACATCACCCAGGTTACCAAGCATGTCAAGACTGAACTAATGCAAAGGGCTGATGCTGGCACAATTCAAAGAGACATGAAGGTAAAAGTAGTAATTCTCAATGCAGAGAATGAAATCCACGATGCCTATATCCTCAAAGCTGGCAAGAACCAAAAACGTCGCAAAGCAACTGTTGCCCCTGTTGCACAGGCATCATAAGGCAAGAATTTTTCTTGCCTTAAAGTATTTATAAACATATACATAAAAGGAATATATCATGAAATATCAAATTTGTAAGTTCGGTACCAAAGGCGCAAATCTCGAAATCATCGAAGCTGGAGCAATTGCCGCAGATTCAGTTACCGAAACAACCGCACATGTAAAACAAATTTTAATTGGTTGGGCTAACAGCAATAAAGTACCAATGGGAACCAAATTCAAGGTACAAATCTTGGAAGATAATGGCGTAGATGTCCATGATGCATACACTATGTCAGCATCAATTAACAAGAAAGAGAAATCCAAAATTAGCGCTGCTGAAAAACGTGCTGCCCTAAAGGCCGCCATCCCCCAACAAAACCCGGCTCCTAAGAAAGTCGGCTAAACTACCCTGCGAAAATTCAAACACAATTCGCAGGGAGAAAATTTATGGAAGATAGGTTTGCACAGCGCAAAAAAAAGATAGCCGAAAAAGCCAAGAATTTAGACCTCGTGGAATATTGCGAAGCACTTGAGATGGATATAGACTTTCTTGAAGTGCAGCTTAAAGTTGCGCTGAGTGAAATGAATGCATTTCAGGAATTAAATGAAATAGAATCTAGGATTGATGAGATTCTTATTTCTAAGGGATTAATGAAACCAAAGACGAAAGTAGCATAACCAAGTTAAAGGAGCATTTATGGCCAAAAATACAGTTATTGATTTATTTGCAGCATCGGCACCAATCATAGCCGCAAAATCTGCCTCAAACAAAGAAAAGGTAACGGTGGCCCTGAATGATCTGGAAATGCTGGCATCAATCAAAGTTGTGATTCAAAGTATTTCCTCCTTAGCAGAGGAAATAGAATCTAATGTGAAATTTCAGGTAAGAGATCATTTTGTTAAAGAATTGATTGAAACAGAAAGACGACCAGAAAGTTTTATTGGATTAGAAGGCGATATTGAAGCCAGTTGTACATTGGCACGCAAAGCCTCATCTTATGATCTAGGTGATGAGACAATTGCCCTTCTGGAAGCCAATAAAATTTCCTATGAAAATAAATATGAAGTTGAGGAAAGATTCGTGTTTAATCCCGAAGCCCTCAAAGATGAAAAAATTGCTAAAGCTTTGAATGAAATGATACAAAAGCACCCCGACTTAAAAGACAAAAATATTGTTGTAAGACAACCGGCCATAATCAAAAGAGTACCAACAGATAATACTATACTGGATATTGGAAAAATTAAAGATGTTGAACTAGCAACCATGCTACTAAAGGTGGTTACTAATGTTTCTGTGGGTAAATTTCAGGGCCTAGACACACAAACAGCCTTGCAAAATTTGATTAAATCCCCTGCATTTAAAGATATAAAGAAAGCCCTAAAAGCATCCCAAGGGTAATTTCAATTCCTAAAGTCAAGAGCCGCAAGCGCCGAAAAGAAAAAAGAAGCAACAACACAAGAGGAGATCTTTATGCAACGTCTATTTTCGTCAGCAATGGCCTTGGCTTTGGTTGGTTGTGGCGCAACTCAGGCAGTTACAGACACAGCAGCAACGCCTACACCAATTCCTGAAATATTAAGCAAAATGATTGCAGCGGCGGCAACCCCCACCCCAACAGTAATACCATTAGAACAATTACAATTTTTCGCGACTGCAAATCTTACTACAGGCACATCCTGTGTCAAAATAACCTTTGAAAATGGAGTCCAAAAGGATGCTGTTGCAGTAGATGATAGCCTATGCAAGTCCTCTAGCGTAACGCTCGCTGGAGTTGCTGGCAAAGATGGTGCTGCCGGTAAGGACGGACAGTCCTGCACCTTGGACAAGGGTATTATCACCTGTTCTGACAAAAAATTGGATCTAAGCAACCTTGTTTATCATAGGGCTCTTATCAAAAATCAGTTAGTAACCAACACTGGTGGATGTATTAAAGGCACTATGATCCAAAGTGGTGTGGACGCAAATGATAATGGCGTCTTGGACACTGCGGAAATATCAGATATAAATTATATATGTGATGGGGCGGATGGCCTTGTGGGTGCGACCGGAGCTAAGGGTGACATTGGTGCAACTGGATTGACAGGTGATACAGGTGCGACTGGTGCTAAGGGTGATACTGGTACAACAGGAGCTACGGGTGCGACCGGGGCGACTGGTGCCATTGCTAACTCAATTATTGCAGCCTACAACATAAAGGGCTCCATGCATTGGAGATGCTCAACAGGCACGAACAGTTTCTCCTCAGATCTCCTCGATGTTAATGCCTGTTATTCCCCAAGTGGTGTCAGTATGTTGGTCCCCACTAGAACTGGACCTACTGTTGAGATTAGAAATGTTATCCCTACAAGTGTTAATTATGAAGTTAATATAAAGAGATTGTCAGGATCTACTAATAATCTTCTAGTTGAGTGTTTTTTTGACGCCTATTATTACAATGAAAATTCTTACCATAGTACTATCACACAGAAGGTAATGACATATATTGAACCTTCCCATCTCACGGCTCCGGTGGATCATATCGATGGTTCGGTTGCTTACATTATGCAAAACGGAGTATTTGTGGATTATGCATCCTGTGAATTCCCAGTTTTTTATAATCCCTTTACTGGCATAAAAATAAGCTATAAACTTATACCATGGTTTTATTATCTAACATCCGTTACTGAGGATACAGCCAAAGTTCGCGCTGTACTTCAATGGACTAATAGTGCAGATCTCAATTCAAATTGGCAGGGCATTTCGGTTGCGGTAGAACAGGGATATGCATATGATGCATCATATAGAGTTTTACATCGTCAGGAATCATCCACCAAGTGGACAATACCATAAAATTAATACTCTTCCTCGATATCATCCAGTAATACCTTCACATCTTTCAATTTCCACCTTTTCAAACTGGGTGGATAAATTCTGTCCGAAACATCCTGTAGTGTTCTTTCAAATCCCGATTTCAGTGGTGTTTTCTCATTTTCTTCTAGAGAAATGTCAAAAATTTTCTTTTGTTTACGGTACACTGTTAATCTGTTGGCATTTATATCGGGTACAAC
>CAITEO010000032.1 GCA_903891505.1 uncultured Candidatus Woesearchaeota archaeon | reverse complement strand
AGGAGGATGAATAAAATGAAAGAATACAAAATATTTTTGGTTGCAATAATGATGATGATGCTCGCAACAATAGTTTCAGCAAGTGCCACAACAGGCACAGAAACTAGTCCAACACTGAGATTTTCAGTCGCGACGTATAGTCCAATACCTGCTGAGCCAGGTCAAAATGTTGATGTTTGGATAACTGTTCAGAACATAGGCGGAACTGATGCACAGAATACTGCAATTGAATTTGTTGATTCTTCAGCATTTAGTTTGACGTCTGAAGCAGATAGAATAGTCACAGTGCCAGTCATAGGATCAAATTCAGACTACACAGTCAAGTATACATTAAAAGTCTCAGATTCTGTTGTAGATGGCGCAAACGATATTAATTTCAAGTATACAATGGCAAATCTTCCAGAAGTTACATCAACTGCAAAAGTCTCAATTGATGTAAAATCAGCGGAAACACCTATTGCAATAAGTGATATGACAATAGATCCATCTCCGCTAACGCCTGGAGGAAAAACAACGCTTTCTTTAAAGATAAAGAATATGGCAAAATCATCTAATATAAGAAATGTAGATGTTGCACTTCAACTAACGCCTATAATATCAGGAACGACTGTTGTTGATTTGCCATTCGTAACTGTGAATTCAGGAAACGACAAATCAGTAGATAGAATATTACCAGGAGAGAGTTCTGATTTTAGCTTTGATCTTGCAGCATATCCAAGTGCAGTTGCAGGAATATACAAATTGCCAATTCTTGTGTCATACTATGATGATACAGGAACAAAGTTCACAAGCACAATACTTGCAGGAGTTGAAATAAATTCAAAGCCAGATATCCTTGTTAACATCGAAAGCTCTGATTTAAACAAACAAGTAAAATCAGGAAGTGTGTTATTCAATGCAGTAAATCGAGGAACAACTGGTGTTAAATTAATGACGTTCAAACTTTTGCCATCAAGTGATTATACGAGTACATCTCCTTCATCTGAAATATACATAGGCAAAATAGACTCTGATGATTTCCAAACAGCAAAATTCAACGTTCAAACAACAAAATCAGACACTGTAACATTCAAAGTAATGATTACATACAAAGATTCTTTGAACAAAGACTACAGCGAGACGCGTGATGTTGTGTATCAGTTAAATGATGCACCAAAAACAGGCAGTTCATCAACATTCATATGGCTCATTGTAATAGTCGTAGTAATTGTTGGCGGAATTGTTTGGTATAGAAGACGAAAGAATAGAAGCAAGAACAAATAACTAGTCTAAAAGCTCGAGGATTGTGAGGATTAATATGCTCTTAGACTACCTAAAAATTGCACTGCAAAGTCTTCAAAAAAGGAAGATGAGGACATGGCTAACTATGATTGGCATATTCATAGGAATAGCTGCAGTTGTTAGTTTGATAAGTTTAGGTAACGGTCTTGAGCAAGCAGTAGTCCAGCAATTTCAGGCACTAGGCGCGGATAGAATTGTAGTTCAAGCTAAAGGACTTGGCAACGGTCCGCCAGGAGCAAATGTTGCCGTGCCGTTGAATGATAATGATCTAAGGGCTGTTCGTAATACACAAGGAGTTCAACTTGCAACTGGCAGAATAATAACTGCGATAAAAATTGAGTTCAAGAAAAATCAGCGTTTCGGATACCTTGCGACAATGCCTGCTAATTCAAATGAACGAGCATACATAAATTCTGTCGGAGGCTATGAAATAGAACAAGGTCGTGATTTACGTCCAGGAGAAAAATATAAAGTAGTTATGGGAAATAATTACTTGACAAGCCCACTTCTTGGACGAGAACTTAAACTCGGAGATACAATCACAATACAAGGACAGGATTTCCAAGTTGTCGGATTCTACAAAAAAGTAGGCTCATTCCAAGTTGATGGAACAGTTGTGATGAACGAAGAAATAGAGCGAGAAATTATGCATGACAAAACAACTGACTATAGTATAATTCAAGCAGCAGTATCAGATCCAAAACAGATAGATTATGTTGCGAGTAGTGTCGCAGAATCTCTAAGAAAAGAGAGACGCGTAAAAGAGGGAAAAGAAAATTTTACTGTACAAACAACTCAACAACTTCTCAACTCATTAAAGAGCGTACTTAACATTGTAACTTATTTCTTAGTTGCAATAGCAGGAATAAGCTTGATTGTTGGAGGAGTTGGAATCACAAACACAATGTATACATCTGTTCTTGAACGAACGAAAGATATAGGAATAATGAAAGCGATAGGCGCAAGAAATAGCGACATACTAAAGATGTTCCTCTTTGAAGCAGGAATGCTAGGGCTTGTTGGAGGCGCCATTGGTGTACTATTAGGAATCGGACTTGGAAAAGCAGTCGAATTCATAGCAACAGCAGCACTTGGCACTCATTTAATACAGGCGTCATTTTCGCCTATGTTAATTATTGGAGCATTAATATTCGCATTTGTAGTAGGCGCGCTTGCAGGAATCATGCCTGCGATTCGGGCGGCAAATATGAGCCCGGTTGACGCACTAAGAAAAGGAAGGTAAAGAAGAAAGGAGAATAGGAAGAAAAACAATCAACAAATTCATCTTCTTGACACCCCGAGGGGGGCAACCCCCGTCAAGGTGCGTCGTCAATGCCGACGGCACACGATGAATTTGATAATGTAAATAACATTAAAACTCAAAAAAACAAACGGAACAAAAATGATACAAGACTATTTTAAGATTGCATTTAATAGCATAAGACATAGAGGTCTTAGAACTTGGCTAACTTTAGTTGGCATCTTCATAGGAATAGCTGCGGTCGTTGCATTAATTAGTGTTGGTCAGGGATTGCAAGGCGCAATTCAAGCGCAATTCAACGATCTTGGAACAGACAAAATACTAATAACATCCGCAGGCGTATTTGGCTCAGGAGATTCATCCGCGTCGCTCACAACAAAAGATGTTGATTCTGTAAAAAAAGTAACTGGAGTAGATCAAGTTAGTTATGCGATGTCAACTGCAACACAACTTGAATGGGGGCGCAGCGAGATAACGTTCCCTCAAATAACAGGAGTTCCAGTAGATTCTACATTTCCAATGATGGCGAAGATGATGAACATTAAAGTTATCGAGGGAAGAACATTCAAAGACAGCGATGTAAAAAAAGTTATTATCGGCTATGATTATGCTCACTCGTCTGATTTCAAAGACAAAATAAGAGTTGGACAAAAAATAACAATTGAAGGACAGCAGTTTGAAGTCATAGGCATAACAGATAAAATAGGAAATCAGGCAGAAGATAGGCAATTAACTATACCTGCAAAAGCATATGAAGAAATATATCCTGATGTGAATGCATATCCTGGTGCGCCAACAAAAATAACTGAGATTGTAGTTCAGGTTAAAGCAGGAGTAGTCGCATCGGATGTTGTTAATCCGCTTGAAAAAGAACTTAGAAAAGAGAGAAATGTGGAGAAAGGAAAAGAAGACTTTCAAGTACAAACATTTGAAGAACTAATAAAATCATTTCTCACAATATTCAACATAGTACAAACAGTTCTTGTAGGAATTGCAGCAATAAGTTTACTTGTTGGAGGAATTGGAATCATGAACACAATGTACACATCGGTCCTTGAAAGGACGAGCGACATTGGAATCATGAAAGCAATAGGTGCCAGGAACAGCGACATAATGATGATGTTCCTATTTGAATCAGGATTGCTTGGGCTTGTTGGAGGAATAGTGGGGGTCATACTAGGTCTTGGAATAGCATTATTGGCGCAGATTGTAGGCCAGGTTGCTCTCGGCACTAATCTTCTCGTTGCAGCAATGCCCGCATGGTTAATAATAGGTGCACTCGCATTTGCATTCATACTTGGAAGTTTATCAGGATTACTGCCTGCAAGACAGGCATCACAAATGAATCCGGTTGATGCGCTCAGAGAAGAATAGACTAGAACCTATTTCAGAATTCTCACAAGATTAGTTGATTGTTCAACAAAACCTAATTTTTTCCAAGTGCTCATGGCGACATCATTCGTGTTATAGACGTTCGTCTTGACATATTTTATTCCCTTTGATTTTAGAAAAATCATTCCGAATTCGGTTAAAATTCTTGCAATTCCCTGGCCTCGATAATCTTTATGGGTTGCAGCAGAATTTAGATAACCATATTTTTTTATTTTGAACATCTTATCGTTAGATTTGATTAAAAGTTCAATATATCCGACAACTTTGTTTTCTTTAATTGCGACAAAAACGTATGTGTCTTTTTTTCTAATATCTGATTTTGCCACATCTATTTGACTGGTTAAATTTAGTTTTTTGTCTAGTTCAATTAGAGGATCAACGCCCTTGTGCGGTTCCCAAAATTGAATATATAATTTAGCAATCTCTTCTGCATCCTTTGATGTGGCTTTTCTAATTGTAAATTCCATAGTGTGGTTATATTTACTCAAATATTTAAAGATGTTGCTCGTATTTCAATGTATCAGACTTTTCCTCATTTTTCTAGTACATCTAGTTATTTTATTACTCAGACCATAACCTTTATAAATCTCTGAGGAGTCCTGAGAGTATTATAATTTAAGATAAATCCAAGAGGGAAATCAACATGGGAGAAGTTAAGCATAAAAGTGTAGGAAGCTTGCAAAAGGGTAATTATGTTGTTATCGATGGTGTAGCATCAATAGTAACTGATGTTGCAACTTCAAGACCAGGAAAGCATGGTCACGCAAAAGTTAACATGACTGCAGTTGGAATGTTTGATAACAAGAAAAGAAATGTGGTCATGCCAGGTCATGATGATATAGAAGTTCCAGTCATAGACAAAAGAAATGCACAAGTACTAAGTGTAAACGGTGATATGTGCAACGTTATGGATTCAGAAACATTTGAAACATTCGATTTAAAGATTCCTGATGAACTTAAAGGTCAAATTTTGGGTGGAATGACAATTGTTTATTGGTCAGTTTTGAATGATAGAGTAATGAAACAGATAAAGGTTGAATAAAAATGGGTAAATTTCCAGAAGCAGCAGCAAGATTACTTGATAATACATTTGTATGCAGAACATGCAAAAGAAAAATACGAGCAACAAACTTGAAAGTACTTCAAGGTTCAGTATCATGTAGAAAGTGTTCTTCAAAGAAACTTCGACCAGCAAGGAAGAAGTAAATATTTTATCTTTTATTTTTTGGCTTTATTTTTATTGTT
>CAITEO010000031.1 GCA_903891505.1 uncultured Candidatus Woesearchaeota archaeon | reverse complement strand
TTATTTTATTTTTAATAATTCATATTATTTTTAATAATTCAAGTTCATATTATTTTTATTTTACATTAATCATATATACAGGACCTGAAATAGTTTCGCCTGTGCTGTCTTTGAGAGTTACCACGAACTTCAACGTCTTCCCTGATGCACTCTCAAAAGGAGTTCCACTGACTATTCCCTTGGTAGAATCTATCTTCAGGCCAGACATATCAAAGTCGCTTCTTTCAGTATAAGTCTCATCTTCGCTCCAGAAATAGGGAGGTGTTCCGCCCAGTGCAAAAAGTGTCGCACCATATGGTTTGTTTGCAACTGCATCGTCAAGTTGAAATGACCCTCCAGGATACTGTTGAAGTATTGCAAATGGACAGCCAGGATCAGGAATTCCGTTGATTACTCCTGAAGACGCTGTTATAACTGTTAGAGCAGCAGTTCCTGTTGCAGTAGATGACCCATCAGAGACTTTTACCTTAACAATATATTGTCCAGAAACAACACTTCCACCATTACCCTGAAATACTCCAGTCAAAGGCAGCACAGTTGTACCTGCAGGAAAAGTCGAAAAATCAGAGCTCCATGTATAACCTGCAACACCCGGCGAACCTCCTGCAGCCATCATTGTCTGAGCATCAACGTAACTTTTACCTGTATTTGTATCTAGACATGCAGATAATGCATAATTCGGCAGTACCCTAAGTTTTGTTCCACCATGACCTGCGCCGTTTCCGAAATTATTTCCACCATTACCATTCGACTGGTTGACAAGGTTTCCGCTTGTTTGGTCGCAGGCCACAATAAATGCAGTGCTAATTAAAACTATAAGAAGAATGATTTTTGAATATCTCATATTACCCCTCCAAATACAAACCCTGAAAATACAAATATTTTTTTATGTATATAAATAATTTTCTAAATAAATTTCTAAATAACATGCGATGAATACTTTAACAAATATGAATAACATGCAATATGAACACAAACTAACAATTAAAAAAACTTAAAAAATCTAGAACAATAACAATACTTTTTACTTACAATCCACTTGAAGTTAATAGAAATACTGTGAAGACTGCAACAAGCATTATCGCGATGAACCCAAGTACTTGTGGATTAACAAGTGTATTCAATGCATTAGTCCCAAAGTTACTAGATGCTGTCGCTTCAGGCGCGCCAGTTATATTCGTATTTCCAATACCTGACCCATTCGCTGTAACTGTTGTTGTAGTCGTCGTGCCTGTCGTGCCAGTTCCTTGATCAAGCGTCTTTTGACCAAATGCTGAACCAAGACCGAACAACAAAATTACAATTGTTACAATCATTACCCACGTTCTAAGCTGCGGAGTCTTACCTGCCGTAAGATCCTTATCCTTAAGACCAAATATCATGAGCATAAACAATATAAAAAAACCCACAAATATAACAACAAAGAACCAAGGAGTCATGAACGACACAAGAGCTAAAACTCCTGTACTTGTTATACTCAAAACAGCAAACGCAATAGCAATTAGAGCATACATTCCTGTGCCTGATCCACCGAAAGGTTTTGTCCAAGCAAGTAAACCATAGACTATAACAAATATTAAAATCATAGTAAAGATTACTCTAAAATAACCTAAAATCCCTACATCTAAGAATGCTGCCATGTTATAATCCTCAAACTCCTCTTTTCCTGCATTTACTTCCTATAAGGATCCTTTATCATCTTGTTGAACTCAGTCATCCAGTTCTTATCCTTCTCCTTAGGCTTGCTCTCTTTTGTGATGAAGTAAATTATTACCCCGAATACGAGCAATGCAACAACAAGTGCTTGGAATTGTGAATCATAAACAAAGTAAAGCCAACTTGGAAGTGTACCTTGTGCAAACCATCCTGCTGATGTTGCAAATATGAATCCAACAACAAGGAAAGCTAGAATTACAAATATTCCACCGTAACCCTCTCCGATGTCGAACTCTTTTCCGAAGACACCAATAGTTATAAGAATCATTATTATTATGACTGCCACAAGTGCAACATTTGGAAGTGCAGTATTTATTATGTCAACAACATCAACTATCCCAATACCATAATAACTAGTCTTGCCAGTAACATGAGGTATAACAGTAGCAAGTGCCATAACTAAAGCAATGATAACATTAAAATTTTTCCTTGGTTGACCATCCTCAGTCTTTCCAAGAATTTTTGTTTTCTGCAAAACAGCATATATAATTGTAAATACAAGAATAAATGGCATTATTACATCCAAAACACCTACATCATCAAGAGACATTATCAAGCTTCTAAAATCCCAGTACATCGTGAATCACCTTACTCCTTTAAACCTCTTTGCTTACTTATTTATATTTCTTTTGACTGTAATTAGACAACTAAGCAACTATTTTACTTATTTGCTCTTTTCGGCCTCCTTGCTCTTCCCTGGTTTTTTATCCCAAGTGATAAATACCATAAGCCCAATCAATAATAACACCATTACTAATGATGCTGTTGCTTCGCTTCCCCAAACATTATTTAGCCAATTGAATATATCATCAAGCCATCCAAGAGCGTTTAGAAATATCAAAGCAATTCCAACAAAAACTATTATCTCAAACACAACAGTCCAAGTTTTATTGAGAGCAAAACCTTCTTTCTGCTCTTTCTGGAACGCACCTACCGTAAGTGTAAAACAAAATACTAATATTATAAGCAAGACAACTTTTGATGTGACTTCACTAACTATTGCAACAAGTTGAGCAGAAGCTACGACAAAAAAAGCAATACAAAACGCAGCCATGCTGTTCAAATTTTTCTTCGGAACATCATAGACAACATTATCTGCATCTGACCTGTACTTCTCAACACCAAAGACTTTTGTCTTTTCTAAGAATGCAAATACTAAAGTGAAGACGAGCAAAAAAGGTAGAACTGTCTCAAAGACACCGAGTCTTGTAAGAAACGCCAAAGCCCCTCCAAATGCTGTCGCCACCATATTGTATTAACCTCTCTCCATAACTCCAATGTTCATAGTTTATAAACCTTTTGTTTATTTAGAGAATGGCAACATGCTCTAAATTAGAAAATTTCTATGAAATTTTCTTTATTTGCAAGGGAGTAACTCGCGAATTAGAAAATGCCAGACGTGAGGGTATTTTCTTTATTTGCAGAGGGGTAAACCTCTGTAAACTAGAAAACTCGACCAGAAACTTCTTTTATTCAGATAAGAATGAATCAGCTAGAGACTAACTAGACGCAAAAAAGAAACTAAAAAAATAGAAAAGAAAAAGAAAAACACTCAAGACCGTCAAAAGATTTATATACCTTAGATTAAGAAGACTATTGACCAGATAGTCTCTGGGTGAGGGGTTGGATGTGCAGTATTGATTTAGTGCACATCAAAAAAGAGTTGAGGGGTTGGTGGCTGAAAAAGAAAGAACTGGAGGATTTTTCCAAGACTACGACTTGTTCAAGGAAGGTCCTGATAATGTACTTAGAGTTAATTATGTTTCTGTACCAAGAGTTCCATCAATAGAAGATGATCCGCTATGCATGGCAAAGACCTGCGAACTTCTAATGTCAAATCCTAGCGCAACAAAAATAATTTTTAATCAAAAGCATGAGTACGAATATGAATATGATCAAATACGTCTCTTAATTGAGATTTCAAAAATCTACAAGCACCTAATAAAACAAAATGAATTCTTCTCTTTTCAGAACCTGAATCACATCTCAGGCGGCGATCTACGCTCACTTTCCGAGAAATACAGCGAAGTGCACAACCTTATATTCAACTACTTAACGCGTGATCCTATTGGTTGTTTTGTCGAGATAAAAAGAATTCTCAGACGAGAAAAAATAGAACTAGAAAAAGAAATAGAAGAACCTCTTGCCCGAGCAAGAGAAGCATACATCACACTCATAGAATACTTACTAAAAAATCTTGAGAATACAAGATTAATCCAACTAGCACTACCCTATCTTGCAGGCTACAAAATTGGAGATAGAGAATTATACAGAAAATTGTTCAGACCAACAATACGCCCCGACTTCATGTTCACAAGACTCATGGCGACATATCCTCAGGATGGAGAGGAAGTGATGAGTTACAATATGGGCGACACTGAAGTTGTTATTTTCAAACTGCAAGACAACATACAATATCTATACCATGTAACTCCGCCTGAATTCAAACTTCCTGAGGAAAAATATGAACTGCTAGATATGGCAAGAAAAATAATGTCAGAGTACAAACCAGACGAGCAGGACTTTGTTAATCCTGATAGAATAAGAGAAATATTTTACAATGTAGGTTCTGACTTAATTGAAGAGCTTGCGACATATAGGAAACTAAGATTGAAACCTGAAGAAATAGAGGAGCTAACACAAATACTCATACGTTATACTGTCGGCTTTGGTCTAATTGAAGTATTGCTTAGAGATGAAAATATTCAAGATATAACAATCAACAGCCCCATGGGCCAAGCACCAATGTTCATTGTGCATAACATCTTCGGAGACTGCAAGACAAACATAATCCCTAGCATCAGCGACTCTGAATCCTGGGCGTCAAAACTAAGACTTCTATCTGGCAGACCACTTGATGAAGCAAATCCAATACTCGATACTGATCTTGATATACCTGGCGTTGCAAATGCAAGAGTAGGTGTTATTGGAAAACCATTAAATCCATCAGGAATTGCCTATGCGTTTAGACGTCATAGAGACAAACCGTGGACACTTGCATTGTTCATGAAAAATAGGATGATAAGCCCACTTGCAGCAGGAGTTATAAGTTTTCTCGTCGATGGAAACAGGACGTTGCTTGTTGCAGGAACAAGAAGCGCTGGAAAATCTTCAGTGCTAGGCGCACTTCTCGTCGAAATAATGAGAAGCTACAGAATTATAACAATCGAAGATACTCTTGAATTGCCAGTCAATCAATTAAAAGAAATGGGCTACAACATACAATCAATGAAAGTAGCGTCAGCTCTTTCAAAAGGAACAAAAGAAGTTGCAGCCGACGAAGGAATAAGAACAACACTAAGACTTGGCGACTCTGCATTATTCGTCGGAGAAGTAAGAAGCACTGAAGCCAAAGCACTCTACGAAGCCATGCGTGTAGGCGCACTTGCAAACGTTGTTGCAGGAACAATCCACGGCGACAGTCCATATGGAGTATTTGACAGAGTCGTTAATGATCTTGAAGTTCCAAGAACAAGCTTCAAAGCAACAGATATAATTATCATCGCAAACCCAATAAAGAGTGCTGATGGCTTACACAAATGGAGACGTGTAACACAAATTACTGAAGTTAGAAAAGACTGGACAGATGATCCTCAGCACGAAAAAGGATTTGTTGACTTATTAAAATATAATTCAAAAACAGATACTCTTGAACCAACAGATGATTTACTCAATGGCGACTCTGAAATTCTAAAAGCGATTGCAAGCAACGTCAAGGATTGGGCTGGCAACTGGGATGCCGTCTGGGATAATATTCTTCTTCGAGCAAGCATAAAAGAAGCGCTCGTCACAGCAGCAGAAAAAGAAAAAGACGACGATTTGCTCGAAGCTCCGTTTGTAATTTTAAGCAATGACCAATTCCACAAGATAAGCGACAAAGTCAAAACAGAGACAGGAAAACTAGACAGCAAAAAAATATTCTTTGAATGGAATGAATGGCTGAAAAGAGAACTACGAGCAAGAAAACAAGAAGAGAAACTAAAAATATAACCCTAAAAAAACATATATCTAAATAAAAATAATTAAAATAACACAAGAAGAATAGAGAAAGAAAAATGAAAAAAGAGGATCTTGATTACACAGAATTCAAAAATAAATACAAGAAGAAACTAGCGAGCGAGCTCGGAGATAAAATTGAGGAAATCAAACCAATAAGGACGAGCGACTATGAAAATTTCAAGCAAACATTTATGCCGAGAAATTTGTCAGCCTACGAAAAAGTTTGTAACTTCGCAGAAAAAATAATGCCGATAAGTCCAGATAAGTCGAGCATTCCTAAAATAGAGGAATCAATAAGAATTAGTCATCTAAATATTACTCCTACTGGAACGATGAGTTTTGCTGCACTCACAAGTCTGTTAATAGTATTTGCATCATTTATAATTGGTTACATAATTCCTTACGTATTAACTGGAGGAAAAACAGCAGGCACATATTTCTTCATATTTTTTGGAGTGGTGCTTGCACTAATACTTTTCATACCCTTAACAAAGCTCCCATTCATAATCGCGAACATCTGGAGAATGAAAGCGAGCAACCAAATGGTGCTAAGCGTCTTCTACATCGTTACATACATGAGACATACGCCTAACCTTGAACTCGCAGTTAATTTCGCAGCAGAACACTTATCACCTCCACTTTCTTTAGACTTCAAAAAAGTTCTGTGGGATGTTGAGACTGGAAAATTTGACAATATAAATCAATCTCTTGATTTTTATTTGGACACATGGAGAGAGTGGAACCCTGAATTCATAGAAAGCATGCACCTAATCCAGAGTACATTATACGAATCATCTGAGTCTAGACGAATGGATGCACTTGATAAGAGCCTTAGTGTAATTCTCGACGAAACGTTTGAGAAAATGTTGCACTACACTCATGATCTTCAGGGACCTATAACTACACTGCACATGCTAGGAATAATCCTTCCAATACTCGGACTTGTAATACTTCCACTCTTAACTGCGTTCGTACCGGAAGCAAAATGGTATCACTTATTTGCACTCTACAACATATTAATTCCAGTACTCGTATATTATCTAGGACGAGAAATTCTTTCAACAAGACCAACTGGTTATGGTGGCGTAGATATGAGCAACAAATCTATCGCAACCCAAGACCAGAAAATAGAAATAAAAATAGAGAATGAAAGTTTTTCAATCACTCCATTTCTTGCTGCAGTTTTTATTGCAGGAGTGCTCTTGCTAATAGGCTTTTTACCATTGATACTGCACGGAATAAATCCTAACTTTGATTATGTCTTAGAACAGCACTCTGACGGTAATAGTATGGTAACATCAATAACTTTACAAGAAAATTTGTTGCCAGATGCAAAAGTATATTCAAAGTTTCTAGATTATAGACCAGTAAAAGCAGCTGATGGTACTCTCACTGGTGAAACAATAGGTCCATATGGTCTTGGAGCAAGTCTGCTTAGTTTATGTATACCTCTAGCATTAGGATTAGGTTTTGGACTATTTTACAAATGGAGAACAAAAAACTTAGAAAAGGTAAGAGAAGAAACAGAAAAACTTGAACAAGAATTCGCTTCAGCATTATTCCAACTTGGAAACAGACTCGCCGATGGCGTCCCTGCAGAAATAGCATTCAGCAACGTCGCTAAAACTATGCATGGCACACGGTCAGGTAAGTTTTTCGAAAAAATATCTATTAACATAATGAAACTAGGTATGGGCGTAGAAGATGCCATATTTGATAAAAAAGTTGGAGCCATAAACGATTTTCCATCTAGCATAATTGAAAGCAGCATGAAAGTATTTTTGGAGAGCAGCAAGAAAGGCCCGATAGTTGCAAGCCAAGCAGTAATCTCCGTCGCTGAATACATAAAATCCATGCACCGCGTAGATGAAAGGCTTAATGATTTGATGGCAGACACACTTAGTAGCATGAAAAGTCAGGTCGGATTTTTAACTCCGATAATATCAGGAATTGTCGTCGGCATAACAAGTATGATAGGACAGATTTTAGGAGTACTCGCTGACAAAATGGCCGCGATGGGTGATACTGCTACAGTCGGCATGCCAACAAACATTATGAGTATGTTCGGGTCAGGCGGCGTGCCTACATTCTACTTTCAAGCAATCGTAGGAATTTATGTCGTCGAGATAACATTCATACTAAGCATACTGATAAACGGGATTCAAAACGGCACAGACGAGATTGGCCAGATGACAATACTCGGAAAGAACCTTGTAACCTCGACGCTAATCTACGTTGCAGTTGCAGGATTATTCACAATAGGATTCTCATTCATCGCAGGATCGATTGTATCGACGCTGTGAATGGATTAAAAACAAATAGAAACAATTAATTTCTTTAAGATATCAATTCCACTCGACATTTACTATTTAACACAGTGCAATTCTTGTATATTGTGTTTGACCCTGGCTTCAGAACGCCACCTTTTGCATTCTCAAGCGTAGTATTCGGAAGAAAATAAACATATGTTTTTTGATTATAATCAAATATTACATCAATATTGTCTGAAGAAGAAACATTATATACTGTGCCGTCAATAGCAGTAGGCAAGTAAAACGTCCTTTGATACCCTCCTGGTGATGCTTCTGCAAGATCAACTTCTGTATTAATTATTCTCATAACTTTATTAATCTGATCGTCGTGTTTTAGCTGCTGAGATTTTGCATAGTCATTCTCTATTATTACTAAAAAAATAGATGTAAAAATTATAACAAAACTTACGAGCACAACAAATTCGAATGCAAACTGACCCTTCCTCATCACAAACACCGCCAAATTAAACAATTAATTATCCAAATGATTTTTTGACATTGCAAACAGCACATCATGCCCATAAAGAGCTACTACCTAATTCATCTTCGTTATTGACACGAAATTCCCATTAGATTTTATCCTAACTCTATTCATACCAGCACTAAAACTAAGATTACAAACAGTATTACAGAGTGCATCGCTGTTTGATATATTGAATCTTTCAGGGAAAAAAACAACCTGAGATGAACCGCTAACTCCTGCATATGTAAAATACATTTCACTATTTACACTTATTGCTGTTTCTGTAACTGAACTAGGAAGATTAAATTCTACTGTTACCCATGATTCATTGCCAAGCACATACATCGCCTCAGCATTACTCATTATAGTATTTCCTATTATATCAAGCTGACTTGCTACGACTTGAGTATTTGAAGATTTTGAGTAATCAAGAAAAATTACCATACCTGAAGCTAGAACAACAAGAGCTATACCTATAATTGTAAGATACTCAACTCCAGCCTGAGCTCTTTTTTTGAGAGAAAAATACTTACTACCATTACGTCTGATACTGCTCACCTCTAACTCTAAAGCCTTATTGCATGAGCATTATATAAATTTTTAGTTTTCTAAGTATGCAAATAGTCACCTTATTGAAAAAATTTTTATAACACGCCCTATTGCCTGCTCCTATGAGCAAAGAAACTTTTCTCCAAATAATTAATTTTCTTAATAACAAAAATGTTCAGTTTGAACATCTCACTCACGAGCATGTTCACAGCAGCGAAGATGCCGCAAAGATTCGAGGAAACTCTCTTAATCAGGCCGCAAAAGCAATAGTATTGAAGGTCAAATTAAAAGTTGAAAAAAAACAAGACCCAACAACAACTAGCGCAAAAGCGCATTATGAAAACAATTACAATGAAAATCACGATGAAAACAATTACAACGATAATCATGGAGAAAACAATTACAAAAATAACCAAAACTATAATCATGAAGAAAACAATTACAAAATAATACAGGTAGTAGTTCCAGGCCACAGGAGAATAGACCTTAAATCGTTAAAGACTCTTTTGAACTTGAAAAGCGCAGAGCTCGCAAGCCCAGAGGAAGTCCTTGAAAAAACAGGCTGCACCATAGGCAGCGTTCCTCCGTTCGGAAAACTTTTCGGACTAGACACTTACGCAGATAGCTCGCTCTTCGAGAACGAAACAATATTCTTCAGCGCAGGAACACACAATGACTCAATAAAAATAAAAAGTAAAGACTACCTTGCTGCACTAAAACCAGAAGTCATCAATGTCTCAAGTTCATCTCTGAAATGATTCTCTCGTAAACTTCTTCAACTTCATCCTGCGGAAACCCTTCCTTTGTCAACTTATCAATTACATGCACCTTTGTACTTCTCCCAATAACAAGAGGCCTAATACCCTGGTCAAGCCGATGTGCCCTGTGCTGAATACTCGCACGATGAATAACCAAAACAAAAAGATATATAGTTAAAATTATTATGCAAAGCGATGCAACAATATGAATAATTAAAAAGAACCACGCCATTTTATTCACCTACTTATGCACTCTTGCATAAGAGTCTCGTTTATTATTTTATTACAATAACTCTTGTTATTCATCAAAAGCATCATGTTGAAATTATCTACGTCATCAGCTGAAAAAGTAGAAGGCACACCTGCATTCACCTTGTTATAATTAGGCGCAATCTTCACACAATTCGACCTCATTGATGAATTCTTTACTAAATCACAAAACTCCTTCGTATCAAAGAGTATTGCTTTGTTAAAATTATCCACATCCTTTTCATACGCCATCCTGTTCTCAAGAGCCACCCTTTCATTTTCTTGCTGCGTAGCAGGCTTGTAAATATTCACTTTAGAGAACGTAGCAAACCATATAATTAGAAAGAACAATAATAATCCACAAACTACAACTAACCTCTTATCTATCTTCTTAAGCTTCTCCAAACGACTAAACCTCTTTTTTTAAATACTAAAACTTTAAAATAATGATTAACTAATCCCGCGCAAATAAAACTCTTAATTAAAATGTCTTCCCAACTCCAAGGCAACCCTTCAAATACAAACCACTCGCATTAATCCATAACCTATTACTCTCAGTATGAGTCTGAATTACAAAATTGCCTGAATTTAAAGGACCTACTTGACCACTAACAAAATGTACGCTTGATATACCTTCTGGCAAATATAAATCTCCTGTGCTTGCATCCACCCATGCTTTGACTGAGCCTGAACTATCTTTTATTAAAAATGCATGAGAATCATAATTTGCAGACCCTAGTACCTTAACACTTCCTTTTATCCACATATTTCCTGTCTGATCTACTCGAAGCAATCCAACAACTGCACTATTTTCCACCTGAAAAAAACTCTTTGTATCATCAAACGTGCACCCTCCTCCACAACTACCTTCCGTAACTGTCGCACCAGCCTTCTTTACGCAGCGATCATATATAGGTGTCCAAAAACAAGTACCCCCCGAGTATGTTGTTTCAGTACAATCTGAACTATCATACTTAGTACTGCAAATATCATACCCTGAATTACCATTCGGCGCAGCACAAAAACCAGCAGTTTGCTGTTCACATACATTAGAATACTTACTGTTACAATCAGCTAAGTTTTGTTTAGAGCAGAAACTATCATTGCATGTTTGATTATAACCTTCATCCATATCAACAGTCTGACCGCCTGCACAACATTGAACTGTAGGTAAATGATATCCTGGAGGACAATCATAGTTGAATATATAATCCGTAGCAAGACACACTAAAGGACTAACTATACTAGCTCCACCACTACTACTCGTACAGGTACAATTATTTACATTCAGCGTTCTTGGAGAAATATTATGATATCCTGCTCCTTTCGTACAACTTCCTTCTGCGTAGACGCCAGTAAAATAAACCCTGTCACCAGCATAGCCTCTATTATCACAAAAAACATCATGACCTATATGATAACTTGCTTCTGCATTATAATTGTAGTTCGAATTCCCATAACCAGGATAATTACAATTATAATTATAGGGAGAATACGGGCTGCCTGGATTTATAACATTTAACAAACAAGAAGAATTAGTACCAGGAAATAAACACATACCACTAGCGCTATCCCACTGACAATTATATGTGATAGTGCCACCACCAGAACTTTCGCATTCGCTTTGAGTTAATAACATTCCGCAATTAAAATCTGCACTTGAAGCATGACATTTGTTCTCCGTATTCGGAAAACCACTTTCAATCCAAGAACATTGATAGCATTGCAAACAATCATTCTTATTTATTTTTTGATTACACAAATATTCTAAATGAACGCCTGTCCATAGAGGCACATATGCCATGTTGCTACCAACTTGAAAATATCCTGTTGTATGAAAAGTACTCCAACACTCACTAAGCGCATGTACTTCAGTTGCAGAACCAACAATAAATATCAACGTGAAGAGAACTAATATAAGCAGAACACTAAAAAACCCCACCACTCTTAACTTTTTTACCATTTTCCTCAAAGATACTCAGCTTAGCCTTATGATGAAGTTCCCAGACGATGTTAAGTATCCACCATCAACCTGTTTTACCTTTCCAGAAAGTTCAATACCTGCACCGTTGCTGTTAAAATTCTTGATTAAATAAGCACCAGATGTTTGTTGAAAGATAGTCAAATAATTAGAAGTTTCCCAACCAATATTTAGTGTTGGAGGATAAATATTTATCATATTATTTGTTGTGTTCAGATTATCAATCGCAGTCGTGTACAATACTGTATGGTAACCTGCTATCAAAGCCAAAGGATCTGTCGCTGCGCTTACAGAAATCGATGTAGCGCAAATAGTTATCAAAACAAGTATTAGTATTAGTATCCCCTTTTTCATGATATCACACTCCAAAATTCTTACCCGTTGAATTAATATAAAAAGTTTTCTATTATATGTAACTTTGTTCATTAAATACTCCTACTCCACTCAACTCGAATCCAAACGAAATCTTTATATAATGCTCTACGTGATTATCTAACAATTAGCGCACGAGTAAATAAAGAGGACTAGAATCATGATGAACAAAAGGGGCATGTCTCCATTGCTGCTTACTATAATACTAATAGCATTCGCTGTAGCCCTTGGCGCGATGATTATGAGCTGGGGAGCAGATAGGGCATCTACCCAGAGTGGTTCATGCCAGAATTCTAACATAGTCGTACAAACAGCGTTTAATAAAGAAATGTTCTGCTACAACCAAGCAACAAACAAACTGAAATTAGTTGTAAAGAATTCAGGAAAACAAAAAATTGAAGAGCTCATATTCAGACGCATTAGTGCTGATTTATCAGTACGAGACATATCTCTACCTTCTTCAATGATGGAACCTGGAAGACTATATGAAGCAGAAATTCCCTATGAGCCGACAGCAAAGACGCATATAGAATTAGTACCAAAAATTCTGGTTGATAATGCTCCTGTTTTGTGTGACGACAAAGCCATAATTAGGGAACAAATAACTAATTGCAGCACAGAATAAATTCGGCTAAACTCAAAATATCAAACATTATTGCATTATAAAATTCTATAAATATTTAAAAGAAAAAGATATCTTTGAAGTAAAATGAAGATAGAACTAGAACTTGAGAAAAGCGTAGAAGAAAATGCCTCAAAGTACTTTGATAAAGCAAAGAAGCTAAAGAAGAAACTGGAAGGCGCAAAGATAGCACTTGTTAACACGAAAATCAAGCTAGAAAAAGAGGAGAAAGAACAAAATTTAAACGAAGAAAAGAAAGAGAAATCCAAGCAAGAAAAGAGTAGAAAGAAAGAATGGTATGAAAAATTTCGATGGTTTAAATCATCGAATGGATTCCTTGTTATTGGCGGCAGAGATGCAACAACGAACGAAATAGTCGTCAAGAAACACATGGATCCTCACGACATAGTCTACCACACAGAAGCGCCGGGAAGTCCATTCATCATCATAAAGAACCCTGAGAACAGAACAATTCAAGAAGCAACAAAAAAAGAAGCCGCAATATTTGCAGCAACAAATAGCAAAGCTTGGAGCTCACACTCCAAACGAGCGCAAGTGTTCGAAGTCAAACCAGAGCAAGTAACAAAAGAAGCAAAGTCCGGCGAATACATTGCAAAAGGCGCATTCATGATTATCGGCCAGAAAAAATTCTATGACATAGACCTTGATCTCGCAATCGGATATTTCCTAGATGACGAAGAACACAAAGTCATCATGGCCGGCCCAACAATCGCTGTTGAAAAACACTGCAAAGAATACATCAAACTCCGTCAGGGCGACGCAAAGAAAGGCGAAATCTCAAAACTCATCATGAAAAAATTCGGATTGGCGACGAACGACGATATCCTCTCAGTTCTCCCTGCAGGAGAGTTTGCAGTTGTGAAATAAAAAGACCAAAATAATTACACAACAATTTCTTTTCTCATCTCTTTTCTCGCTTTAACAGGCTCAGCACTTTGTTGTTTCACCATCTCCTCTTCAAGAACAAGTTTTAAACATTCTCTGAAACTTCTCTTCAAAAGTTTAACTTGCAACAATTCATCATTCAGCACATAAAGTTGCGTTCCTGAAACAACTCTGCTCTTTTTTATTATTTTTTGTAGTTCAAGTTCCGCTATTATCTGATACGTTTTAGGTCTTGAAATTCCTATTTCTTTTGCAATATCTCCTGCAGCAAAATCCAGCTCTCCAAATTCAAGCATATACTCAAGAACCCTGTTTCTAAGCCCACTTCCATATACTTTGCAAAACATTCCTGGTTTAATCTTTACCATAAATAGTCATCTCATAAATATCTTTTAGTCTTTCTGGATTCAAACTTATATGCCACTCAGTTCCTTTTCCTGTCTTTTTCTTTAGCCTTAGCAAAATGCCTTGATTAATTAATTCTGAATATTCTTTCTCAAATACTTTTCTTTCATCTTTATCGAGCCATTTTGTTCTAGACACAACAAACTTATGCTCAGGAAAATGCTTCGCACCAATAATATGTTTGTTCAACAAAAACAAAAGTATTGACTCCGTGGATTTTTCCATCAATATTCTCCGAAGCCAAAACCTGATGTTATTTATTTTTTATTATTGTTAATTATAATTTACAATATGTAAAAATTAGTTTACTTATATATTTTGTGGTTTTGGCTTTCGAAAATAGAAAAAAATACAATTAATATATATTTCAGGACAAAAATCGGAAACTATTCGAGAACGAGAAAAAACATAAACATTTATAATCATAAAACCAATTCTTTTATTATGAACGTACAAGAAGAGAATGCAGTCACAATCCAGCTTGGAAAGAAAGGACTCGCGCCAACATTTGTTGAGGAAATAATGAAGAATCTGAATCAGAATAGACTCGTAAAAGTTAAGTTCCTAAAGAATTCTCTTGAAAGCACGGATAAACACACATACGCAGACTCAATTGTTTTAGAGATTGAAAAAAAAGTCAAAGTAGAAAGCAAGCTTGTCGGAAAAACATTATTCTTGAAAAAAATAAATAACAATCAAGCCCAAAAAGAACACATAGCTTTTTGAGCCTTTTTTCTATCATTTTCTGTGCACTATGCATTCAATAATTTCATTTACTCTGCCCTCATTGTTGCGCTATCGCGCAAATATTACCCGCCAAAGGCGGGCTCGAACACTAAACTAAAATATTTTATTTTATAGGACAGAGTAGAAAAGACTAGAAAAGACTAGAATAGAGCTAGTAAAGAAAACCCGTCAGAAATTCTAATTGTTTGTTCTATTAAAGTGTTCGAAATCTTCACTCAATTTCTCAAGGAGCGATGATGTTCTTGACATATAATTGTGCCTATCTATGCTTGTTGATTGGTACTCATCATGCTCTGAAATCTTGTTCATGTTGTATGCAAGTCCTTCAACAAACATGCGCTCTTCGCTCGAAAGCGGTGCATCACCTGCTTTAACAGATAACTCCCTAACTCTATGATAAAGATTATAATTTGTCATCTCATAAAAATTCAAGGACTCCTTGTTAGATATTCGCTCCATTACATTGTAGACAAAATTCTGCCCCCTTATATTAAAAGGCACATTATCTAAAGAATCATCAAGAGATCTATTATTTTTTGATTCGTCTTTCAATTCAGATTTTGGTACATCTTTTCTTATTCCTTCCCCTTCTGATCCTGCTTCTTCATTAATAGTTCCCCATACTTCTTTCTTGAAACGCTTAACATCAGGATCTGATCTTACAGGATCTTTTTTTCGAGTTTCATCATCAAGAAAACGTCTTCTTTCCTCAAGCCTCAAATCAAGCATTGATTGTATAATATCAGAATTTATGTCCTCGTTCTCGCGCTTGAGTTTCATCTCAAGCTCCTTTATTTCATTGCGTCTTTTCTCCTCAAGTTCCTTTATCTCTTTTGAAAGCTTAGCCTCAGCAGTCTTAATTTCTTCCTCGCGGAGCTCTTTTAGACGCTCGAGCATCTTTATCTTTTCCTTAGGATAAATAGTCTTCAATCTTTCTATATCTTCCATTATTTACTCTAATACATACCTGAAATAAATAGTTAACGAAATAATGCACTAAAAAAATAGAAAAAATAAGAAAAGAGTAGAAAAAATGAAAAGAGTAGAACACTATAAGAAGAAACTAGAAAAAATCAAAGACTAGAACAAAACAAACATTCTTTATCTTACCAGGCAAGCATACCATTTGCTTTCTTGTAATTCTTGTAAACATTCCAAATAACAAAAATAGAAGTCTTAATTGCAGCTTTACGTGCTGAAGAACTAGGCTCGGCCAAACCATCTTTCTTTTTTGGCTGCGACTTGAATGCAGAGGGAACAAACAACCCTCCAATTTCGACGAAGCCCTTGAAAATATTAACTATTGGACCAAACACGTCCTGATCGGATGTTATAGGCTCAAGTTTCTCTTTCCTTGTCGGAGCTTCACTCTTTGCAGCATCCTCTTCAGATGAAAGCTTTCCTTCAGCCTCTTTAATATACTTCATCAAATCATCACCTAAAAGCTCCATTGCAGATTTTAGCTGATCATCAACCATCGTCAAAAGCTCCAAATCCTCATTGTCTTTCATCTTCTTATACATAGCAATCTCATGCTTCGTCCACGCATATGCACGAAGAGTCATTGTGCCTCGACCGATATGAACAGGTCCTCTGTGATACTCCTGAGTGTACTGCATAACAGGTCTTGTATTAAACTCATACGTAACAAGCGCACAAGGATTAACTCCATTCTTCCCATCAAGATATGCTATAATTTCTATTTCAGTTGTTGACGTCTCAAAGCTAGAAATTATATCAGGACCATCTAGCTGCTTCTCATTCATCGTCAATCGTCTTATGTGCTTAAGATATGGCTTTACCCAAGTCATATACATCTTTATTGTTATATAATGCTGTCTCAAATACTTGATTTGGAACTTACGTCTCGCCTCAAGTTCCTCTTGAGTTTTTTGTACCCAAACAACAAATTGATATAATTTTCTCTTAAGAACAGTCTTAACATTCTGATTAAAACCAAGAGCGTCAACTACTTTGTCAACGTCATCCTTGTCATAAACTATTGTGTTAAAAAACAAATCTGGAAGAACCGCATAACCAACTTGATTCGCCAAATGATATATGCTTCCCGGCTGCATTTGTCCCCCTTTATTCTCAGCAAAATCAGAGAAGATTCCTTTAAGCGTAGCATCAGCACTCTTAGATTTCTTCCAATCCCTATAAACTTCCAAACGCTCATCAAGAAGCCTTAGCTCACGAACAATTTGGAACAGTGTCTTTACAAGTTCAGATATTCCTCTTAAAAAACTACTAGCTCGATCTTCTTGAATACTAAGACGCTGAGCAGACTGACCAAAAAACGCGCTGTTCTCAGACGCTGAAAACATATCTGTAACTTTTATCACATTAGGAAGACCCATCTCGTGTCTTAAGTGATTTAAGGTCCAGAAGTAAAGATTCTCAAGCGACATGTTGAATGCTTCCTGAACTAACCTGAAGCGTTTTACAGTCTTAGGAAAACCAGTGTCTGTGTAAGTGTTACCCATGAAAAGACTCGCTTCCTCATCTCTCTCCTCATCAGCATGCTTCGGATCATATGTCTTCTCGCCTTCCTTTACATCTTTACGAACATAGAATTCTTGTTTTTCGTCATATTTATAGAGGTGTTTCACATCACTCTTGATAAATCCATACTTCACAAGAAGCTGTGAACTATTAAGTATAGTGCCTGCCACGAAATCAATCCTCTTTTTCCACAAATCTAAATTGGGAAACCAATAAAGACAACCATGCACGATTCAATATATAAACTTTATGCCTCAATTAGAAAGAGAGAATTTTTTTCCCAAAAACACAAAAGATAAAAAGGAGAAAACAATTAAATATTCAATATACATCAAATTAGCATTTAGTTAAAAGAGGAATCACATGCAGTTTTCAAATACTAATTACTATTCTAACCAGGATAAGCTCTCTGGCGCAACAAATCAGGGCCCTCTTGAGACTGTACCACAAGATGAATATGGAGATAATATACTCCCTGATGACGCCCTGAATTTTACTGCAAAAGATATTGGAACAACAACAAACCCTATGGGAAATACTCTTGAATCGCTTAAAGCTAGAATAAGAGAAGGAACAAGCAGAATAGAATTCTCATTTTTAGGCCAACACAAAGGAAATAGTCAGCAGCCAACACCTGAAAGTTTTGGCTCAAGAGAAAGACAAGACATGCGTGAACTTCTCAAAATAAACGAGATGAAAACAAGCACACACGCAGCAGTACACGCGAACAGCCTTGCTGGTTTTGGCCAACGAGGCTTCAATGAAGAAGCAAGAGCTGATGTTCTAAATGAAATAAAAAAAGCAATCCAATTCGCAGGTGAAGCAACAAAGGGCGGAGCAATCACATTTCACATACATGAATGGCAAAGACCAGTAAGCCAGCTTTCGTCTGGAGAAGGCGCAAAATTTGAAGCGTATGAAAACGAAGATGAAAAAGCAACGCTCTACGCAGTAGACGATAGAACGGGTGATTTAGTTAGCTCAATTAGCAAAGATAGAGAAATTTTCAGGCCAAAATTTAAAACAGCAAAAGATGATGGTCTTGCCGGAACAAAAGATTCTAAAGGAAACGTGCTACAAGAAAATGATTGGATAGATCTTCAAGGTAACAAAATTTCAAAAGACGCAACTTCAAAAGAATTATTCAACAGAGTCCCTGTCTTTGATAAAGAAAATACAAATTTCAAAGTTGAAAAACTAAAATGGAACGACCTCGTAAAAGAAACAAATGAATGGAACGAAAATCACAAAAATCAAGCAGCGAGATCTCCTGAAGAAATGTTTGCGATAATAGAAATTGAAAACAAAGTTCTTCAAGCAAAAGGCGCATCTCTTTACCACGCAAGAGGTTATGAAGAGGAAAAGAGACAACGAGATAAAGTTCTTGAAGAATACAACCTATACAAAAAACTCAAAGACTCTCTTCCTCCAGACGAACAATGGAAACTCAAACAGTTCCAACCTAAAAATGTAGGAAAACGCGACGATGAAACAATGGAAGATGCATTCAAAAGAACGATTTCTTCTTATGAAAATTCTATGAGATATACACACGAGTCATCCGCATCAGCAGATGTTCAAGCAATGCAAGCAGAAGAAACTATAGAACATATCAAATCATCACAGAAATACGGCCTCGAAAAAGCAGCAGATACAATAGCACGAGCTGCAATATATGCAAAAGATACATACGACAAAAACAAAACAAAATACGGACTTGAAGATCCTCTCTATGTCTCGCCAGAAAATTGGAGTGTAAAAAACTACGGAAGCCACCCTGATGAATACATAGAAGTAATCAAAGCCTCACGTGAGAGAATGGCGAACTTACTTATGACAACATCGAAAACACCAATATCAAAAGAAGACGCTATGGAAGTTGCAAAAACTCACATCAAAGGAACACTTGACATCGGTCACCTTAATAATTTCAGAGAACACTTTAGAAATGACAAAGGTCAATTCAACGAAAAAGATTTCCAGAAATGGATGCTAAGTCAAACAGAGCGACTCGTCAAAGGAGGATACGTAGGACACGTACATCTAAGCGATAACTTCGGATTTGACGACGAGCACCTAACACCTGGCCAAGGAAATGTTCCGATGAAAGAATTCCTCGCGCAAATGGAAAAACTTGGAATGAAAGATATGATAGTTGAACCAGGATCATTTAATCCAACATCAGCGATGCTTGATACTCTATCCTACGTTAATAGCCCAGTTTATGGTGTGTCAAGACAGATGAGATTCAAAAACATGCGAGAACAACACTTCGGATACAACGCACCAGGATTCTTCATCGCAGGCGCGTACGCCCCATCAAACGACTGGAAACCCTGGACGGATATACCGCTTGAATAGATATTTTCTAACTTACTTACAAACTTTGTTTTACTAATAAATTTCTTTTATCTACTCTGCTCCGCAGAAAATAAACAATAAAATACTGTTACAATCTCGCCTTTGGCGAGTAATGCTGCGCTACGCGCAGAAAAAGGAGCAGAGCAGAAAAACTAAATAAAGTAACCAAAGAAGTAACCAAACAGCAACAGTTAATCAATAATAAAACTATGAAACCTAAATTTATAGGTAAATTATATAAACCCCTGAATAACAGGGTAATCAAAAAGAGGGGAAACATAGTGGACTTTAGTGTACATAAGAGAATACCACAAACAAAAAGCCAATATTCTACAGGTAATTTAGATATTGCATACAAGTTCGCAAAAGAAATACATAAAGAACTAAACGAACTACTAAAAGCAATAGTCCTCTTCGGATCAGCAGCAAGATCAAATGAAGAAGTACACGACGTAGACATACTTCTAATAGTAGATGATGTCTCAATGAGACTATCCCCTGAACTTGTACAAGCATACAGAGTCATCGTTGAAAAAACTGCGCTCAAAATATCGCCAAAAATCCATGTAACATCAATGAAATTCACAACATTCTGGGAATACATGAAAGTCGGAGATCCAATCGCAGTCAACATACTGCGCGACGGCTATGCTTTACTAGACACAGGATTTTTCGATCCACTTCAAGCATTACTCGCACAGGGAAGAATAAAACCGAGCCTTGAAACAATGTGGGCATATTATAGCCGCGCACCAAAAAGTTTAGCATATTCAAAACGTCGAATACTAGACGCGACAATAGATTTGTACTGGGCAGTAATAGATTCAGCGCATGCAGCACTAATGACGATAAATGAAGTTCCACCAAGCCCTGAACATGTTGCGGATTTACTTGAACAAAAACTTGTAAAAACAAAAAAACTTAACAAGAAACTACCTTGGACAATGAGAAAATTCTACGCAATAAGCAAAAAAATAAGCACGGGACAAATCCAAGAAATAAAAGGCGCCGAGTACGAAAAACTCTACATCGAAGCAAAACACTTCGTCGACTCCATGGATAAATACATCAAGAGTCTGTAGAAAAATCTCTAATAACTATTTCTTGAATGATTATTTCTCTTAATTTTCTCTTCTGATTTTCGTCAAGTCTCTTAATTAAAAATATATTAATAATGAAACAGCATTCTTCTCATTCCTGTTCCTACATACAAACTCGCCTTTGGCGAGAAGTAGCTGCGCGTAGCGCAGAAAATAATAGGAAAAAAATGAAGCTCCCCGCCCTAAAGGGCGGGGTATCTTGTGAGTAACTGTTGTTCTCTCTCGGCACGATTGCTTTGTGCAATATAATTTTTGATTGCTTCTGCTGTAACATTTCCGACGCTTCGGAAAAATTTTCCTGGACTCCAAAAATGGCCTTTCTAAAATACTGGCGTAACCATGGTTGTTTCTGGAAAATTTTATAAGCACTAAAGCCTTTAAGTAAGTTCATAGCTTTACTCACACTCATTGTTGGAGGAATTTCGACGAAAATATGGACGTGATCCTCCATAACTTCAAGTTCATAAATTTTGATATTATAACGAAGCCCGGCTTCGTTAAGGATTGCTTCGCAATCCTTCCTCACCCAGGGAAATTTGAAAACGTCCCAAGAATATTTTGGTTTCCAAACCAGATGATAACTATTTTGTCCAACTCCATGCGCAAAATTTGTTATTTCCACTCGTCCGCCTCCGGCGGACGAAAGCTCACGCTAACTTGAAGAGGTTAGTGCGTGGCGCAAAAAATTTTCGCTCGCCACGCATTTCTTTAATTTACTAGAACTAAAATCTTACGACTGGTTACCACCAGACTACAACCTGGCCTAAAGGCCAGGGTATTCTTTTTAGAAATTTAATAAAAAAACGTTGCGCACTTACTGCTGCGCGTACATCTTGAATCTTTCTGGATTATACGTCCAATCTAAAGGAAGCTTATTTGTCGCCTTGTAATGCTTAACTAGTCTATGTATCTTAGAGTTAGTTAAATAAAGACCTCTTTTACTTGAGAAATCTTTTTTGTTCTCATCCATATGCTTCGTTAAAAGTACAGACTTTCTTATTAGCGCCATAAGATCTTCTGGCAGTTCAGGCTCAACATGCTTCTCTTTTAATATTTGAGAAACACTCTTTCCAGTCACAAGCTTTATGCTTGGTATTCCGTACTGATCTCTTAAATGAAGACCTATAACGCTCGCCTTCATATCTTCCTTTGCATACTTCACGACAAGAAGTTCAACTTCTTTCGGAGAGTATTTTACCCATCCTGGAACGACTTTCTTTACAGGCTTATGACTTCCTGATTTTCCTTTTGCTCTTGAATGCATTCTTGCCATTTTCTTTTGCCTCGTGTTTTAGCATTCGCATCGTTTATTTGTTTAGTAAACGCCCAACTCGCCTCTCGATAAACTCTGTGTTTGTACTAAGCTCGTTTGCACATATTATTTAACGTTCAGAGCGAGTGGTGCTAAACAAATAGTTTTGTTTCGAACACTTTTTGTTTAATGGTCGGAGAAAAAATCAATCAACAATTGATTAATCAATGGTTAAATTGTTTCGAACGAATCGATTCACGATTCTTCTCCGGTATAGATGAGCTTTCACCTATCTATCCATGATACATTGGAATAGAGATTTGTTTATAAAGGTTTTCGTTGGAACACATGGGTGAGATATTCATATCTCTCTCCACTTCGCTTCCTCGAGAGTAAGTTTGATTCGAAGAAGCGTTCCTGGGTGAACGTAAGTTAAATCGTGCTGATTTATTACAGCACTCTGATTTCTTTTTCTGCTCTTAATTTCTTCGTGGTTTTTTTCATCGTCAAGTTCAAGAGCGTACTTATTTACGACTTCTTTGAACTCGTACTCAAGTAAACGCTTCATCAATAGAACTTCTCTATCATACTTTCTTTTGTCTAGTATCCTTCCTTCAATTTCGATGAACATGAACAAAAAAAACAATCTTTTATTTATATCTGCTACGCGAGAAGTTGACTAGTGGCGTGTGCCCTGCAGCACTCAACAAACTAATGCTCGACCAATTTTGTTCTTTCTCTTGAACTCGTTTTGCACAAACTTTATTAAACACGCAATCAAAGAAATAGCATGGACAGAAAGTTCAGGAATCTAATCTTTCCAAGAACCAAACTTGGAAAATGGTCCGTGTATCTCATCATAGCGTTCTTCATACTACTAATAATAGCAAGAATAATTATGCTAATTCAAGGCCCGATATCAAATAGTACGCCTCTCGATAATCTGCCTGTTTTCTTAGTTATGCTGTTTGTCGGACTATCTGGCGTAGCCTCTTTTTTTGCAGGAATAATTAGTATAATATGGAATAAAGAAAAAGCAATACCTGTGTTTATTTCGATGTTCATAGGACTTATGATCCTATTTTCCGTGGTGGGAGAATACTTTGTTCATTAGAGAAAATAATAACTAATATCTGCTTGCTGAACAGCATTTGAATAATGAAATAATAAATGAAAGAACTATAAGAAATAATAAAAGAAAAAGGAAAAAATATAAATAAATTTACTTATGCTTATTCTTCGTCTTCAGGAAGTTCAATGTTGACGTTGCTTGCTTCATCAAGTTCCTGGCTTGCAGCAATCATTTCTTCGAGCTTGTCTTTGAACTCCTGCTCACTAATTAATCCTTTTTCTATTAGAATATCTAGTAGTATGTTCAAAACGTGCTGGTTGCCATAGACAACTTCTTCAAGAGCTAGTTTGTTGAAGTCTTTTTCAATATCAAAGTCTTCTTCGTCATGCGCGCATCCGTGCTCACAATCGTGTTTATGCCCTTGTGCTGTGTGTTCATGTTCTTTGTGTTCATGTTTTTGTTCTTTCATAAAGTCACCTAACTTCCTAGAAATCAATAATATATTATAAAGTTAATTGAAGAAATGTTGAAAAAATCAAAACTACATTTTTCTATAATTCTCATTTAGAAATAAACCTAAACCCGGAACTTCAAAAGACTTAGTTTTATCTCTTGTCACAAACTTGCTTACTTTATCTATTATTATCTTACCTAAAACTTCCTCGCCATCTGGACCATACACTGTACCACTAAGTTCGGTATCGTCTAATTGTATTCGTCCAATCAATTTGCCATAACAAGCAATCCAATCTTTACGAAATCCAGGCCCTAATGTAAATCTGCCCCCGTACACTAAATTTCTGTTTTGTTTAATTGAGAAATACACATCTCCCCTCTCCAACTTAACTCCTGCACAATTATCTCCAACGAGTTCGTTTATGAAATTAGGCTCAATAGTTTTAGACTCATTCTCTTGCTCCGCAACTTTTTTTTGATTAAGAGGCTTTGCCACATAATTCGCAGGTATTTCAGTTATATACTTACGAACTCCATTTTTTTTTAACAACATAATTAGAAGAATAATACACCAAAATATAAATTTGACGGCCTATTTAGTATAAACGTATAAAATCAAAAATAAAGAAAACGCGAATGTCAAAAAAGAAAAAACTCATAAAAATAAAAAAATAAAAGATTGGTTTGTTATATTTCTTAGATTAACGTTCCTATTTCAACGGTTGAATTCTCATCAACAATCTGGTCGTTTACGTAGCCATCAGGAGTTGCTGCTTGGTCTGTTCCGGTTTGTGTATTTACTGATGGATTGTTTGATGTTGCTGTTTTATTCAGACTGCATCCAGCAATCACAAGCAGACTTAGTACTACAAGCACAGATATACCAACTATTAGCTTTCTCATCTTGCTCACCTTCTTCCTCTAAGGTTCCAATTCATCATAGTTGAGTTGGTATCATTTGTCCAGTTGCCTGTTTGATTTCCATCTCTTATTGAAGGACCCATCATTCTTCGTCCATTGCCTATTTCATTACCTAGACCATTTCCTTGGCCTATTCTTGTTCTGTTGCCACCAGGTATACCTTGGCTCATTCCTGGTCCTATTTTTCCTTCATCTCTTGCAAGAATTCTTAGCTTCGCTTGCTTTTCTTGCTGAGTCAATGTGCTGTCATATATTATTGCGTTCGCAGCAGTTTGGTTTAGACCTATATTAGTTGATTCCAAAGTAAGCTTATCTTTTTGGTTCTGGTCTTTTTCAGTTTTAATTGTGTCCATTATTTGCTGTTTTTTCTGTTTCATCGCATCTTTCATGTCTGTCTTAAGTGCGTCTTTGACATCTTTCGCAGTAAAATTTCCAGCAGCAATTTCACTCTTTAAAGCGGAATCATTTATGCCGAACTTATCCATCATATTCAAGGCTCTATTTGAGTTGAATGATTTCACAGCATCTTTTATTTTTGTATCTATTGCACTGATTACTGAGTCGCTATCTTTTGGCATTTTATCCTTGATTGCTTTCTTTACCGCATTAAGCTGATCAGGTGTTAAAATGTTGTACAACTCTTTTTTGAAGTTAAATGATATTTCTATCGCTTTCGCTTTCATATCAACAAACTCTTGCGGCGTTGTAGTTATAGGATTCTTTGCAAGCTCGATTGTTATTTTATCATTCAAAGAATTCATATCACTAACATATGTCTCTAGATTTGTCGTGCTTACATTATATCCTAATATGTGTATTTCGTCTATTATAAGCTGTCCAATTTTTGCTTGTCTTACAACTGACTTTTGAAGCTGAAGTAATCTTACTTTCATGCCAGATGGTGTTTTTATTATAGATATATCTGTATCATTCACAACGTCCGTACTTGGTGCAATACCTGTACTTTGTGCCACACTTGCACTCTCAGCAACACCAGTACTTTGTGCAACACCTGTACTTTGTACCACAGAATCTGATACTATGGTTCCTGATGCAGAATTATCTGACTGCGCAAATACCACCGCTGGTACTGCAAACATAATTAGGGCCATGGCGAACATTGCCATTAACCATTTTCCGATTTTCATTTTGTTTTCCTCCGAGTTTTTCGAGAAGGTTTAGAAAACTATTAGTTTTCTTCATCTCCTTATTATTTTTGAGAAGATTCTGAAAACAATATTGTTTTCGCTTTCTCCTCGCAGATGTCCTCATTTGCATCTGTTCTAAGAAGTGATAATGCGGAACAACATATATATCCTTCCCGGAACATGCGGAACAAAGCGGAACAACTATGGAACGGAAGAAAAATAGAATTTAGATTAAACGCATTCACTCGACTATATTTACTCAACTAGTTCTTTATTTAGAATTATCATGTTTGTCATGCCACGAGATTGTTTGACTATGATATTTTTCTTCGAGAGCAATTCGATATTTCTTGAAAGTGTGGCCTTTGCAAATCCTGAACGATGCTGGAGTTGTTTTTGAGTTAATTCGCCGTTTGCATCAAGCAATAAATTCAATATTTTCAATTGATTCTCGGATAATATTTTTCTTAGAACAATTAGTTTCTCGGATTCTTTACGAGTCTCTGATTCTTTTTTACTTTCTTTCTCGCTCTCTTTTTTTCCGCTTTTATTTCTTACCTCATTATTTTCTTTTTCATCAACCTTTTTTCTATGTTCGTTGTGCTCATTGTTCTTTCTAGATTTTTTGTATCTCCAAAAAAAGAATCCTAAAATAATCAGAACCACTATGACTATTGCGACCCACAAGAAAAGAAGAGATGATGTGTTGCTGTTGATTCTGTATTGAACTACTATATTCATTGGTTCATCTGTACCTGTCGTCACAATCATAAGCTTGTCTTCCGCGCTTATTCTTGATCTACCGCTGACTTTCAGATAATTTATTTCGGTGTTCTCAGGAAACGTGAGCGAGATGAAATAATCTGAAAGATTCGTTGTTGATGTTAAATTCAAGAGCCAAAATGAACCTTTCTTGCTTGTATAATCATCATGAACTCCTGTTGAAAAGCGAGATTCCGTTGATATTCCTGTGACTTGTGCCGTGCCATCTTTTTGCAAAGTTACTTGTATATCTGCGTAATGATCTTCTGCTCTAACTATTGGTATGATTAATAGACTAGCGCACAGACTAACGCATAGAATAAATAATACGTATCCAATCTTGTTTTGCAAATTTGCACCCCTAGCAACTACCGTTTTTTATTATTCATTTATTATTCTTCTATTATTTATATTATTTTCCACTTTTAGTTCGTATTTATTCTTTTTTGTTCTCGTGTGTTCTAGTCTTTTCTTTTTTGCACTCTTACGTTCTCTTATGTTCTCTTTTATTATCTTTTGTTCTTCTTTCACATATCGTGCCATAACTTTTATATATCGAGAGAGGGTCTTGTGTTTTATGGGTGTGAAAATAAGAAGCGAAGGAAAGACGTTAACAGATATACCTATTAAATGCCCTAGTTCTGCAAAAAAAGAAGACAAATCTAAATCAAATGAATCCTTTCAAGATTCAATAACTGAGCAAAGAGAGAAAACAATCAACGCCTCAAAAAGAGAAGGTGTTTTAAAAAACATAAAGGCAGGAGTTAGCCAGAATTTTGCTGTTCCATTCGGTCTTGCAATAGGCATGAGTCCAACCATTGTTACTTTTCTTACATCTATTCCCCAGTTAGTTGGTGCCTTTTTAGGGTTATTCACAGAGCGCATAATTGAGTTTTTGAAACGAAGAAAAATAGTTATGGTTTATGCGTCGTACATTGAGTCACTTACGTGGGTAATTATTATGCTCATGGCATTTCTTGCCATCAAGAGCCCCATACTTCTAATCATATTTGTAACACTTGATATTGTTGTTGGAAATATTATTTCTCCAATATGGACTGCGATAATAAGTGACACTGTTCCAGGAGATAAACTAGGTAAATTCCTCGGTGTTAGAAGCATCCTTACTGGAATTGCAAATCTTGGAAGCATGATTCTTGCAGGACTCATCTTAAATTGGTTCGCAGGAGTAAATGAATTAATTGGTTTCGCAGTAATTTTCGGAATAGCTGCAATCACCGCATTCCTCGGCGCGAGATATCAAGCTAAGATGATTGATCCAAATCCTGTTGCGAAAAAAAGATCAGAAGTCTCAAAATATAGTTTCAGAGAATTTATTTTAACAATAAGAGAAAACAACTTCGGCATGTTTACCACATTCTACGCACTATTCCAACTTGTTGTTAACATTGTTTCTCCATTCTACGCAATATACATGTTAAAAGTTTTGAAATTCAACTATCTTGTTTTTACTATAATCACACTCGCATCAGTTGTTAGCGCACTGCTATCTATGCATTTATGGGGAAAACTTACAGACAAATATGGATCAAAACGAATCTTCTCAATCACATCCTTCTTAATTGTAGTATCACCATTGCTTTGGATGACAACAACTAACTGGATGATTCTTGCAACAATAGAGTTCTGCTCAGGAATAATGTGGGCTGGATTCAATCTTTCATGTTCAGCATTCATGTTTGAATCTGTAAAACCAGAATATAAAGTAAAATTCTATGCATATAACAAAGTGGTGCTCGGCGTTGGAATATTTCTAGGAGTTCTTATCGGAACATTAATCTATAACCTTCCTCCGTTCCTATTTAGCTCGACAATACTCTGGCTGCTCTTCGTTTCAGGAACGCTTAGATTTGTTGTTGCAATAATATTCATTCCATTAATCCAAGAGGAGAAGGTTGTCACAATAAACTTCAAGGAAGGCAGGTTCCATAAGCACTTCATAACTCTTCGGCCAAGACACGGTCACTCTGTTGAGATATTCGAGAACAAGGAGCATGGAAAGAACATTGTAGCTGCTGTTTCTCCTGAAAAGAAAGAGAAACGCGGAGATGGAAAAGAAATAGCAGGAAAAGGCGAAAAAGAAGAGTCACGAAAAGAAATGAAACCAAAGATTCCTCCAAGGGCACCACCTAGAATAATTTCTTCAAATACAAATAATAAGACGCCACAGAATAATAAACCTACAACTCAAAATAATAAGAATACGAATACTAAAGCGACGCCGACAATCCCTGATAGCATCCGCAACGAAGCAATCAATAGAAGCTTGAAGAAATAAAAGTTATAAAAAACTACTTTCTCAATTGGTTTCCTAGGGATTTGAACTTATTACCAATTGTAATTGCGACATCCCCTGCTTCTTTCATCCTTCCTTCATCGACGAGGTTCAACCAATCACTAATTTCATTTCTTAGTTCTACGTGTGCAACCATAACTTCTTCTTTGGTCATCATTTTAACATCACCAGAACAACTTCAGTTCAATTGATATATATATATATTTCGGAATTGATTGTTCAAATGTTTCTTTTATCTTTCATCTTTATTTTATCTTTATTCCAAATATATCCTGTCGTGATGATCGAATGCTTCAAGAACGATAGTCTTATTGATTTCATCGATTGAAAAGCAAAGAACGAAATGCTCGTCTATGTGCACTCGCTTCCACGTATTACGTGGCGTTCGAAGATTCTTGTAACGATGCGGATTCTCAATTATTTCACCAATTTTTTTATGAATCATTTCAAGTTGTTTCGGATTTCTCTTGGTGAGCTTGAACAACTTTTTATCCAAATCTGGATTTATAATAACCCCATAAATCATTGCACTCCTTCCTAGTCATATAGAACAAAGAAGCGCAAATCAAATCATGGCTTCTTTATACCATATCTTTTTCTAAAGTCCTCAACAGTTCCAACATAAATAGGCTTCTGTTTCATCGTCTTATTTGTAGCAGCTATGAACTCTGGCCTAAGTTCAGGCTCAAGCATATTTTCCCTATATTCTTTCGCCATCATTTCTATCGCCGCACTTTTGTCCCTGAGACTGAACTTCGCCTTGACCATATTCAAAACTCTGTTCGTGTCATCATTAATGTCTATTATAGCTTGTACCATTTTATCGCCCCAAAACATTTTTTATGCTCTATTCTGGAATTGATGCATATTAATATAGTATTAATACCATGTTAATATGGTATTAATATAAATATTTTTTCATTTGGAGCAACACAATTATTTAATAATATTCAACTAAATATAATAAAAGAAGAAAGAAATTATAATTGTTATCAGAAAGTTTCCGAATATTCTGCGACTAAAACCAAAAAGCAAATAAAGAACAAGATAGAGTAATAAAGATAATGAAGCATCCTATAAAAGTTAGCAGAGTTGAAGTATGGGAACTTCTCAAGGCATGGCTCACGATAAGCATAGCATTCACAATCATTCTGATAAATCCGCTTGTGAGCAAAGATTTTGCGTTCAGCAAAATACTTCTTGATTTTCTGATTGCAACAAGCACAGTCGGTCTAGGATTTCTTCTTCATGAACTAGGACATAAACTTATGGCAAGAAAGTATGGTTGCGAAGAAGAATTCAAATCAGACAGCATGATGCTCTTACTTGCACTCGTGATGAGCATCTTCGGGTTCATTTTTGCAGCACCAGGCTCTGTGCAAATAAAAGGTTACGTAAATAGAGTTCAACAAGGACTAATAGCTCTTGCAGGTCCGCTCATGAATCTTATACTTGCACTTGCATTCCTGCCAGGCTTACTTTTATTCAAAGGATTACTAGAATTCGTGTTCCTCTACGGATTTTTGATAAATTCGTGGCTTGGATTATTCAATATGATTCCTGTTGGTCCATTTGACGGAGCAAAGATATACAAGTGGAACAAACGCGCATACTTCATTGTTGCAATACTTCTAGTCGCAATGACTATCTTCGGAATGGTTATGCAGTAATATTATCTTCATGATTACAGTTTCCATTCTATGCTTAATATATTTCTACTTTTTTAATCTTAAACTATTATTTCTCTGATTCAATCCGCCGTACGGCGGACATAGCCGCGCATAGCGCGGATGAAATCAGAAATTATTATTAAAAATAATTAGAAATCATTAGAGATAATTAGAAGTAAAAATTGTCAATAGAATATTATTAATAAGAATCTCACATAAACATATCAAAATCTAATTCAAGCGCAACTATCGGCATCTCGATACCCCAATTCTCAAGAATTTTAGGATGTAATTCGCCGAAGATTCCGACCTTCTTTCCATCGACGAGAACTTCTGCGCAACGCCCTGAAACAAAACTTCCATGACTAGATTCTTGGAGTGTGAATTCTATTCCATTAATGTTCATCAAGTATTCAAAGATTTGTTTTATCTCGGTAAAATTCGCAGTTGGATGCGCTGAGACAACAGATATTTTCTTCTTGTTCTCAGAGAGTACATCTTTCTCGCTATTCGGCGAGATTATATCCGCAACTTCGAATACTCTCTGAGGATATGGTTTGTTTCTGTTGTTTGCGAGGAACTTGATTAATTCCGGAGTTAGCCAGAGCCTTATCATGTTAAGTGATTTCTCTGCTGTTGTTCCAAGTCGTATATGAGGCAACTCTGGAAGATTCATCTTGCCGAATTGATCATCGGTCGACGTCAAAGAGAGTGTGAATGCTTGATTGTAACCAAGACCTACAATTATATTTTTTATGATTTCTTCTTGTTTTGTTTCTTTTAGAAGCGCGCCTGTTGTTGAAACTAGTGTTAGTGTTGGTTCCATTTTGTTGAAGCCATATGCACGTGCAACATCATCAATTATATCTATGTCATGCCAAATGTCTGTTCGAAATGCAGGAATTGAAACTTCGAGTACAGCATCTTTGTCAGGGAACTTTCCTGTTCCGCTCTCGTCGCTTCCTCCAAATCCTGCCTCTTTTATCACAACGTCGTACATCATCCGCTCAAGAAGTTTCTTGCATTCATCTGCTGATAACGACGTTCCTATTATTTTGTTTATATCTTTCACATAAACTGTTCTATACATCGGCGTGAAATTAGGACTAACTATTACTTTGTCAGGATAGTGAAGTTCGACGGATTTTATTGTTCCGCCCATGTCCTGAAACACAGCGACAAGTATGTTTAATAGTTGTTTTGATGCATTAAAATCCCATCCGCTGCACTCTATAAAAACAGACGTGGTTTGTTCTGTAACTCTGCCCGTCATTTCTGAATTTATTATAGGTGGCATTGATAGAATATTTCCTGTTGCATCTTTGAAGAATGGAAATTTCTTGCAACCATCAAGTAAATGCGCGAATTCTTTTCCAGTCGGATGATTCCGCAAAATTTCTATTCCGTTCATTTCTTTTTCTGCGCCAAGCGGATGAAATTTTACTTTCTTTGGATCCTCAGCAAAATAATAAATATGAGGTTTTATTTTCTCCATTGGATAAATTCCGATGGATGACTTCTTTCGTCCTCGCGCAAATGTTTGGTGAAGTTTTTCTTGCACCCAAATTATTTCTTTGATTTTGTCGTCAGTAAATTTTAAATTATCGATAATTGCTGATGCTGTATAGGGCCTTACATTTGCAACTGATTTGTCTATGATTATCTGCACATCTGATGGAACAATATTGTATTTTGGTATTCCAGGTTTTATCGACATGTATGCGCGAAGTGCACGTGCAAGTCCATGAAGCGATAACATATCTGGTCTATCAGGCGTAATTGAAATTTTTACGTCGTCGCCCTTGACTTCTTCAAGCTCCATGCCCATATCGAAGAGCACACCATCTAATTCTTGTTCGGTTATGTCTTTCCCAATCGCCGATCTTAGCTCTCTGAAGTTTACGTCGAATGTTACCATTTTAGTTTTCCGTTATTTTACGCGTTTTGTTTTCTTTTGGTTTATTTTGTCTTATCATTTATCTTATTTTTATTCTCTGTTATTTGTCGTCCCTGTTTTGATCATGATTATTTTATTTTACTTTACTTATTCGCCGGCCTCTGGCCGGTAATTACCGCGCAACGCGCGGCAGTTTCAGGACGATAAACTGCCATTATTATGAACTGTTAGTTATGAACTATTAATTTATCATCAAACATTCTACTCTTTTGCTATCTTGTAATTCTTTAACCATTCTATGTCTGAACTTGATCCGAGGATTTCTCTGATGTTGTCCTTGCCGTAAATCATCATAGCGAGTCGTTCAACGCCGAGACCCCACGCGATAACTGGAACTTTTATTCCATACGGCTCCAAGGATTCTGGTCTAAACATTCCTGAATTTATTAGTTCAATCCAGCGACCAAGCTGCTCGTTGTAGCCGAGCGCTTCCATGCTAGGCTCTGTGTAAGGATTGTATGTTGGTCGAAATTTTATCTTTGTAATTCCCATTCTTTTGTAAAACTCTTTGATGTAACCCATCAAATCTCGCAAGGTTAGACCTTTACCCATGATGAATCCTTCAACTTGATGGAACTCAGGCAAATGCGTCGCGTCGAGCGCTTCATTCCTAAATATTCTACCGATGCAGAAGTATTTCTGTGGAGGCGCGTTCTCGTCTGGATTTTCTGACATCTCTGCGAGTTTTCTAAAAGTTGTTGCCGTCGTATGAGTTCTAAGTACAAGTTTCTTTGCAAGTTCAGGATCCCATTTGTAACCATAACCAATCGAACCAGACTTGCCACCGTTCTCGTGTACTCTCGCGACTTTTCTTATGAACGCACCTGGAAGTGATCCTTGGTATGGCAAATAGAATGTATCTTGCATTTCACGTGCAGGATGATCCTGTGGAATCCACATAGAATCCATGCACCAAAATGCGGTTTCTACCCACGGACCTTGCATTTCTTTGAAGCCCATCTCGATCCATATTTCTCTCATGCGATCAAAAACTAAATCTAGTGGATGACGTCTTCCGCCAGTGATTTTTGGAGCGGATGCGTTTATACTATAACGTCTGAATTTCTTTTCTTCTCCATTTTCATTTTTCCAAGCACCGCTTCGAATCATTTCGGGCGTTAATGATTCTATCATATCTACTGACGACGTACTCATATTCTTTAGAACAAGAACACCATCTTCCGTTAATTTGAAAGTCATATCTGTGATCTTTTCTTGAACAATAATCTTTTTCCTCTTCAAAAATGCATCAACCGAGTATTTTTGTTCAGGCGTCAATGTATTTGCATCAACTGGAAAATTAGAATTCATGAATTTCTGCTCGAGCGACTCTTTTTTTACATCTTTTTCAAGCAACAATTTGCCTTGTTCAGTTATGCTTGCTTTGCCCCCTTCAAAAACAATAGCAGATTTTGATTTCAAAAGACCAAGTGAGACTGCAACTTCCTCCTTCTCAAGATTTGCACTCTTCTGTATCTCGTCAAGAGACATCGCATTATTTTTTTCTTTGCTCGTGTTCTTTATCGCACTTAGAAATTTTATTTCAGGAAACCCATGCGTTTTGTATTTCAATCCATTTTCATCAAGATTTATGATTGTTCGCGTAGTTTTTTCAACGGCAATCAAACCTTTTGCTTCAAGCCATTGCAATGCACGACGCGCTTCGATTTCTTGGAGGCCTGAGGCTCGAACAAGTGAATTTATTTCATGAGCGTTCGCAAGATGCGGAAGCACTTTCCTCTCGAGCGGATGAAGCTCGTCTGTTACCCTCTCAAGTTCCATAGAGAGAAAGATTCTTCGGGGGTTTAAATATTTTTTCTCGAGAAACAGACTTAACTCTTTTTTCTGCGCGTCGTCTCGTTTACACTCTCGTTTTCATTCTCTTTTCCGTTCTCTTTCCCATTCTCAACATCTTCATCTTTTCGCTTCATGTAATTTGAAATAACCCAAACCATGAGCACAACATTGATGAAATTGCCGACGAACGCGTTGATGATTGCGATGTATCTATTTATTCCCATAGGACAAATATCTCCGTAGCCAACAGTTAGAAGTGTTGTTGCGGAAAAATAGAAGTAATTGTGCGACTCAGTTGTATCATTATGAATTCCTTCAGGTGTAAATTGATCCGTGCACTGACCATATTTCAAGTAACCTGAATTGCTTCGCTCAGATATATCATATATTGATGAAAATAGAAGCATGATACTGAATATGAATAATGCATATGCAGCAAATAATGTCCACATGCTCTTTGCATTCATAAGTTTTTTGAGCGATCTTCTGATAAGATGAATCACGAAGAAAACAAGATATGTGCTTATGAAAAATAAAAGAATTATTTTTAGTAAAGTGAATATCAAAGGCGCAGTTATGCTGGCACCCAAATTATTTAACAACAATCCAATCAGGAAGGTTAAAACAAGAACTATTGGCACCTTTAATAGAGTTGGCTCGTATAAAAACTTGTCAAGCTTTTGAAATAAAGATAGATGTTTTGATATGTTCTCTTTTGCCACGACCTTCAATTCTTCTTTTAATTCTTCTCCTTTTACTTTGAGCTCCTCGCGCTTCACATCTAGTTCAACGCGTTTACTTGCGACCTTTTTCAGTATTCTTTTAACCACAAACACAATATCGGATGAACTTATTTATTAATATTTAGTATTGCGGATAGTTAGCATTGTTGATAGTTAGCATCGCTGATAGTTAGCATCGCTGATAGTTACTTTTCCTTCACTACCATTCACAAGATTTATTTAGTTCAAGCAATTAATTAATATATATCTGAGAACAAAAAATGAAGGATCTAAAAATGCCTGAGAAAAGAAACGAAAAAGTAAAAGAAAAAGACCAAGAAAATAATCAGAAGAGAGAAGAAAAAGACAAGAAAAATAAGCTAACAACAAACTTGATGCCCGTTATATTCATAGGACATGGTTCTCCAATGAATGCGATTGAAAATACTGGATTTACAGAAGGTTGGCGAGAAATTGCGAAGCGAATATCAAAATATACAACTCTTCCAAAATTAATTCTTTGCATCTCTGCGCACTGGGAAAGCGAAGGCACAAAAGTCACGGCGATGGAAACGCCAAAAACAATTCATGATTTCTACGGATTCCCAAAAGAACTATATAATATGGAGTATCCTGCGAATGGCTCACCTAAACTTGCAAAAGAAATAATCGCGCGAATAAAGAGAGTCGAAGTTACTCCTGATTACGACTGGGGGCTCGACCACGGAACGTGGAGTGTTTTACATGTTATGTACCCAAATGCAGATATTCCAGTTATGCAGCTTAGCATCAATGAAGATTTGCCCCCTGAAGCACACTTCGCGCTAGGTGAAGAATTAAACCAATTCAGACGCGAAGAAGTACTAATAATAGGTAGTGGCAACATAGTCCACAATCTGATGAGACTAAGCCCTGGTGGCAATGCACAAAAATGGGCTACAGAATTCAATGAGTTCGCTAGGAAAAACATTAAAGCCAAAAACTACAAAGCGCTCATCGAATATCAAAAAGAACCAACAGCAAAACTTGCAAACCCGACAAGCGAACACTATATTCCGTTACTCTACACACTCGGCGCAACAAAATACGAAGACGCCATATTCTTCAATGAGAAAATAGACTATGGAACACTCTCAATGAGATGCGTCGTTTGGGGTCTGAAGAATTAACCACCTAGTTTTTCTTTCAAACTCACCAAAACTAACCGCAATCCACAAGCTTTTTAATGAGTTAGTTTTTCTTTAAATAATGAAATATTTACCAATAACTATATTCTTGATTTCTTTACTCGTGATATTCTTCGGAATAAACTATTATATTCTTTACAGAGCAACAGGATTTTTTACAGATCTAAATCACTTGTGGCTCTACGCAATCATATTATCTGCATTATTTCCTCTTGCATCCTTACTGGAGCGAGCAGCACATTCACTTCCTACAAGAATATTTTATATATTCTCAGCAATCTGGATCGGATTTGTATTTCTTCTACTTGTAACTTTGCTGCTCCTTGAAATTATAAACATATTTAGTCCAGTATTTCACAACTTCATGCTTGGATGCACAGTAATTATTCTCGTAGCAGCGCTAACTCTATTCTCTATAATAAATGCATCTCATCTCGTTGTTAAAGATGTTACTGTTGATGGATTTGGAAAAAACATGACTGCAGTACATATTTCAGACATACATATCGGAAGTGTAAGAGGTAAAAAATTCCTTAGCAACATTGTTGATAAAACAAACAATCTAAACCCTGATGTTGTATTCATCACAGGTGATCTCGTGGATGGAAGTCGCACAATTAGCAAATCAGATATAGCGCCACTCAAAAAAATCAAGGCGCCTATTTATTTCATAATGGGCAACCACGACCAGTACGAAGGCGAAAATAGTGTTGCGAAGTTACTTGAGGGAACAAATATTACTATTCTTAGAAACGAGCAAACTATGTTCAAAGGAATTCAGATAATAGGACTTGAATATACTGAGAGCAACAATTATGTTGCAGAACATCTTGCTAATATGACTATAAATTTGTCAAAACCAAGTATCCTATTAAACCACGCACCAACAGGTTATGCTGCAGCAAAAAAAGCAGGAATCACACTTGAACTCTCAGGACATACTCATGGCGGACAAATATTTCCATTCTCACTTGCAGCAAAACTAGTCCATCATAAAGATAATGGATTATACAAAATGGGTAAATTTTCATTATATGTCTCGCAAGGAACAGGCACATGGGGCCCGCCGATGAGACTTGGCACAACATCTGAAATCACTCTATTACATTTGGAAAAATAAAGAAAAAAAACTAAAAAAGCTTTAAAATTAATACTGATAGATAAAATGAGCAAAGAAACTAATATAAACGTAAAAGAAAAAGCGAAGGCGCCAATTAAACACGTCTCTAAATCACTCGTGCTTACAAATGAAATATTCATGTTTGCATTCTTGCTAATACTTGTTGGAGTAATAACTGATAGTTTCATCTCGCGTGCAGATCTTTCAATAAATCTAACAATGGTTGCGATTCAAGGAACTTTCTTTACAGCAATCTCTAAAGTAATTGATGTTTTATTCGGCGTTTGGTCCATGACTGCAATATCAATAATCATCACCCTGATTTTATACTTCAAAGATTCAAAGAATAAGGAATTGAAAAATAAAGAACAGAACAAGAACTCGAAAAAGAATGCATTGTTCTTCGCAATTACACTTGCAGCAACAGAGATTATTATTACACTATTAAAATTATTAATGCATAGAGCAAGACCAACAAACGCCATCATTTCCACAAGCGACTTTGCATTTCCAAGCGGACACACAACGTTCGCAGTTGTATTCTTCGGACTAATCGCGTATCTTCTATTTGATAAAATTAAAAAAGAAGAAAAGAAACGAAAAGAAAGATTCGCCGTGGTTGTTACAGTTTTCTCACTGCTCGTTCTATTGATAGGTTTTTCAAGAATCTATCTGAACATTCATTGGCTAACAGACATACTTGCAGGATTATTTCTGGGAGGGTTCTTACTAACAGCAGCAATTATTTTTAGGAAGAAATATGCAAAAGAATAGGTTGTATTATATGAAATGTAACTTCTATTTTACATCTCTTGATCTACATATCTTTTAATTTGACTTTGTTCGTCATACCATGACGATGTCTTTCTATTATTTCTTTACGCTCAAGGGAGGCAAGTATTCTCGTCGTCTTGACTTTTGATGTGCCTAGCTTCAAGACAAGTTCGTTTTGAAGCATCTCTCCTTTGTGCTCTCTTAGCATGTGAACTGCTCGCTTTTCATCATCCCGAAGCAAAGGAATGAGTTTATTATAAAATTCTGAGTTTCCATATCCCTCTCTTGATGTCTCCTTCGACGTTCTTGTGAATATCTTCTTGTCTTCAGCGTTGTAAAATAAATATGTTATTGCAGCGCCAATTAGAAATGCACAAATAAGCAATATAACAACAGTACTGACTGAAAAATAATCAGAACTCTTCGATGCAACTTCCTGTCCTGTCTCAAGAACTATTTGAATTGGTTGCGGACGAAATATTAAGACAGCGAGAACCACTATCGCAGACATCAATAATATAATTGCGAGAATAATTCTAAAATTTATACCTGAACGTCCTGATTTTTCCTGTCCCATACTCTTAAGTTAACAAAGCAAATTATAAATCTTGTGGATTTTTAGCGTAAAGGTTTCACTAAAATGAAACTGTTACAGGGAAAGTATATATGTTGTTTCATCCTTACTAGAATTAAATAAATCAATTAATCATCCTAAACATTGCGGGAGGCGTAATCATGGCAAAAACAAACATCAAGAACAAAAAATACAATTCTAACAAAAATACATCTAATAACAATTCAAATAAAATGACGGACCATAGCAAAATAAAGAAGAGCAGAAACATCTGGAAAGTTCTAGCAATCGTATTCGTTGTATTATTCATTGTAATAATGGCTGTAGGAATATTAAGATCTCATAGATTTAGGGAACACCCTGCGCAGCTAACAGCTGCACAAATAGACTCTGCGAAGAACCTTGCGCTAAGCGACATGAAAATCAGAGGAACCTTGCCTGCAAATTACACCATAAAAACATTTGGATTCGTAAGACCAATAGAAAATGATAAAATAAAACGAAATGTTACAGAAGTATCAATATATACAACGAATTCAAAGACCACATATATAATAGATGTAAACTCTGAAAAAATAATAGTATATTCAAAAACAGAATTTTTCGACGGAATAAATCATTTGAATGATGGAGATAAACTGACTGATTTGCCTCCTCCAAGATCTCCTAATGAACAAAGAGAGATTCCACTTAAAAAATAAATAATAAACAACAAAAATGGCTACAAAAAAAACAACAGCAGCTCAAGCAGGCACTGTCCTGCTTAGATTTGAGAATGTATGGAAAATATACAAGATGGGCGAAGTTGAAGCGCCAGCACTCAAAAATATAACAGTTAAAATTCTCAAAGGAGACTTTGTGGCAATAATCGGCGCGTCAGGAAGCGGAAAATCAACCATGATGAATTTAATAGGCTGCCTCGATACACCAACCAAGGGCAAAATATTTTTGAAGAACCAAGATATATCCTCCCTGTCCGAATCAGATCTTGCATCACTTAGAGGAAGAACAATCGGATTCATATTCCAGCAATACAACCTAATTCCTTCAATAACAACTTTTGATAATGTTTTATTCCCACTAGAATTTTTAGAGTATGACGATGAAGAAGCACAAAAAAGAACAAGAGATATTTTACTTAAAGTAGGCCTTGGAGATAAAATGTACAACAGACCAACACAATTATCAGGCGGCCAGCAGCAAAGGGTATCTATTGCAAGAAGCCTTGTAACAAACCCAGAAATAATACTTGCAGATGAACCAACAGGCGCACTTGATAGCGTAACAGGCAGAGAAGTTCTTGAAATGCTGCATAAACTATGGAAAGAAGAAGGCAAAACAATCGTGATGGTTACGCACGATTTAAATTTAGCAAAATACGCTCACACAACCATTGAATTAAAAGATGGAGAGATCCAGAGAATCTCAACTAATGATTGATTTTCTGGATATAATAAATACGATAAAACATAAAACGATAAAAACTAAAACGATAAAAAAACCGATAACAACGGGGTGAATGGTAAATGAAAAACAAAATTAACAAAACAACATACATATTTTTAGTTATGAGTGTTTTAATGCTGCAGATAATTTGCATCTCAGCACATGCAGCAGGAGTAACTTACGACTCTGGCTCAGCATCGATGATTTCAACAAGTCTTGTAAATCAAGATCCCGATCCTGCAATCGCAGGCGACACGCTTGATGTACGAATAGGCGTCGCGAACAATGGAGGCGCAGCGGCAAACAACGTCGTGCTTGAACTTGTTCCATCCTACCCTTTCGAACTAGTATCTGGAGAGGATGCCATTAATACTATTGGCACAGTTCAAGGATATCAAGCAAATTCTAATTTACAAATTGTGAAATACACAATAAAAATAAATAATAATGCAACTGCAGGAACATATAATCTTAAAATAGTACAGCATGATCAAGAGGGCGCATCAAACGTTACAGTTGAAAGATTATTCCCAATCGATGTAAAAACCAAGACAAGCGCAGAAGTCGTACAGATTGATAAAACAGTTCTTATTCCAGGAAAGCAAACACCTCTTAAATTTAAGATAACAAACGTAGGTAATTCCCCTATAAAAGACCTTACATTCAGCTGGTCAAATTCAAACAGCGTTATTCTTCCAGTTGGAAGCGACAACACAAAATACATCAAATACCTTGATGCAGGCGCAAGCGCAGATTTAGAATATCAAGTAATTGCAGATTCGGGTGTTTCTGCAGGATTATACCAACTAGCATTAAGTCTTGCATACACAGACTCAATTAATAGCAGCGTAAAAACAATCAATACAATCGCAGGAGTATATGTTGGAGGAGGAACTGATTTCGATATTGCTTTCTCAGAGAGCTCAAGTGGCACAACATCATTTACAATAGCTAACATAGGAAGCAATCCAGCAACATCTGTCTCAATAATAATACCTGTACAGCAAAGCTGGCAAGTAACAGGCGCTAATTCAGTAATCATCGGAAATCTGAATACTGGCGACTATACTGTTGCAAGTTTTACACTTGCACAATCAACAGCATCAATTCCAACTACAACAACAGGAACAACAAGCGGAGCAACCTCAAGTGGTAGAGTTGGATTTAATAGTACAAACAGACAAAACCAAAACGTGAACCCTGGAGAAACCTCTGGAAACATGACCCAGTCTAACTTTGCAAGCAGACAAAACTCAAACAACTTGAAAATGGAAATAGCATACACGGACACTATGGGAACACGAAACACTATAGAGAAGAACGTCACCTTGAATATAGCCTTAAGAAATAGCACTAGCTTTGCAGCAGGCACATCAACAGGTGCACGTGGTTCTTATGGACGAGTACCTCAGCAAAGTTTCTTTTCTAAATATAAATGGTACATAATAATAGTCGTACTCGCAGCAATCTTAGTTGTATTCACATCTATGCGTGCAAAATACAAACGAGAGAAATTGATAAACCCAAAGTTCGAGGTAAAAGATTTGTTCAAGAAAACCGAACACTCGAAGAAGAGATGAACTGAAAGAGTAGAAAGAAATACCTTAGTTAGAATTTGCCTACCGGGCATTCCGCAACCAGTACGCTCGTTGACGCCCTATGCGTTTCGCTTCGCTCAAGCGCATCAGTCTTTGGGACTGAGCACAAAGTGCGAATGTCGCAAATTGGGTCCAACGACCGTAACCGTTGGCGTACGGCAAATTCTTACACTACAACTAAAATAAAACAGGACCTGAAAAATGAAACTTCGTAAATGTTTGAAACATGCATTCGAAATGGTTTTGCACAGCAAAATAAGAAGCTGGCTCACCATACTTGGAATAGTAATAGGTGTTGCATCAGTTATAGCAATAATGTCAATTAGCAGTGGAATGCAAACTGTTGTAAGCAATCAAATGGGTAATTTGGGTGGCGACATATTGACCTTAAGCGCAGGGGCGTCAAGAGGAGGAAATATGTTCGGCCCTGGTGGCGATCGTGGAGGAAGCGGTGGCGCATCTGCTACAAATAAAACACCAGAACTCACACGAACTGATGTTCAAGCACTAAAATCTCTGCCAGACCTAAAATTAATAGATACTGAAATTAGAGGAACAGTAACCATTTCATATCTCGGCAAATCTGGAAAAGTCTCCTTAACTGGCGTTGATCCTGCAGTTTGGAGTAAAATAACTACGCTTACAATTGCACAAGGAAGAATGCTAGATTCTGCAGATCAAAATGTTGTAGTAATAGAAGGCGGTCTTGCAAATAATTACTTTGGTAAACCTGTTGGAATAAATCAAATGATAACAATCTCAGGTTCTGCATTTAGAGTTGTAGGAATAGTAGACGACACAGGCAACGGAATCTATATGCCAATAAATATGGCATATCAAGAAATCACAGACAAAACAACAGGAGTGTACGATTCTATTGTTATAAAAGTAAAAGATGAAAGTCAACTTGATGCGACAATAAATAAAACCACGGCTAAGCTAATAGCTGTACGTCATGTAACTGCAAAAAAACCAGACTTCTCACTTACATCAAGCAAACAAATGCAAGCAACAAGATCTGCAATGATGTCAACGATGAATAATTTCCTGCTCGCAATCGCGGCAGTCTCACTTATTGTAGGCGCAGTTGGCGTCGCAAACACCATGTTTACATCTGTTCTTGAAAAAACAAAAGAAATTGGAATTATGAAAGCAATAGGCGCAAGAAACAAAGATGTCCTATCCATATTCCTCATGAACTCAGCCCTCATCGGCCTAGTAGGCGGCATCATAGGAATCATGTTCGGAATAGTCTTATCCGGCCTCTTGCCCGTTCTTATGGGCGAAACAGGAATGCTACGAGGCGGAACGCTCGTCTCATTGAACTCAGTATTTCTCGCCATAGGTGTATCTGTCGTAATAGGAATACTTGCCGGAGCAATCCCTGCATACCGCGCATCCAAATTAAAACCAGTGGACGCACTTAGGTATGAGTAAGATGAACATCTCAATGTCGAGAGCTTTAGCGACCCTATGTTTAGGTACGAATAGATTAGAACATTAGGGGAAAATTATATAAACGTATAACAGGATAACACAGTTAGAAAGAGGCATGAGAAAACTTACTAGATCTGAGGATGTTCGAGGGAAAGAGATAGCTCTCTTGAAAAAAGAATATCTTTCGAGCATTGAAAAGAATACTCCTCAAGAAATAAAGCAAAACAAAATATTTGATCTTAGTAATCCTTCTGCGTTCAAATTAAGACTTACAAAAGAGCTCGTTGAAAAATACAATCTTCGCGAATGGTTCTTGAATTATAAAAAAGAAGTGCTTGTTTCAACTGCAGGCGTTCGCGGAACACAAAACGTTCTCTATCCACAGGACACAAGATTTCGTTTGAATGAACTCGGCGTTACACTTGCAACAGTTGCTAAAGCTAAAGTTCTAAAAGAAACACTCAAGAAAAAAACAATCCACAAGATTTGCGCAGGAGAAGTAAGATACAATACAAATGAATACATAAACATCATCACAAGAGTACAATCAGCAGAAGGAATAATCACTCACACTCCTGCAAACAAACAAAAAACATCGATTTGGATGACTTCGTTTCTAACATTCATGAACGATTACGACGGCGGAGAATACGTAACTAGCAGTCACGCGATTAGTAGCAAAATCGCGACAAAAGATCTCGACTCTGAAGGAAGTCAATTCACACCATTACTCTCAGCCAAATTCGTCAACAAATTACAAGAAATATTAGACGAAGCTGAAAAGAAAGGATATGACCTCGAATTCTCAGAGAACAACACGCCGATGATAATGCAAGACGCGGATGGAACGAACTCATACGTAGAATACTTGAGGCGCGGCGTCGCAACAAACACAAACATAAAACTAATACACGCCGCTCTGAACCAAACAAATCAGAAAAAAATAGATCAGAAAAACAAAAAAAATAATTTTGAAATAATGTATGAATGCTTAGGTGGATGTATGTACGATGTCATGCTTCCAATAATGAAAAAACTTGAAATAGAAAAGACATTCATTTGGAACAACACAGAATGCGATCCGTTCTTTCACGGCGTAGGAAAAACTCTTCTAAACCCAGTTACAAAGAAAAAAGAATTCTTCGACTATGGCTGCGATACAACAATGCGCGAAGTCGTCCAAACTCTTGGCTATGAAAAATTACTTGCAAAGAAACAAGCAGGTTATTTCATAATCATGGTCGATCCTGATGGAGATAGAATTGTTCTTGCACAAGTAGAATCTGCTTCGAGAAAGAAAAAACTAGATGCACTTGGCGTAGAATACATAACGTTGTCAAAGAACAAAATTCTTGCATACTACACGCCAAACCAAGCATTCCTGTTAATCATGAACTTCCACGCTAAACAACTCAAAGAATCAGGCGAATGGAATACGCATCCAAGATTTATTATAACAACAACAGCATCGAGCGCCAGCTGGCGAGAATGGGCAAAGAAAACAGGCGTCAACGTAATTTGTACCCCTGTCGGATTCAAAGAAATCGCAAGCATCATGAAAAAAGTCGAGAAACAAATAACAAAACATCCAAAATCGAACGTCGTCATTAAAGATGTATTTGGAAACAAAATAAATCTCGGCGTCGAACCAAGACTTCTATTTGCAGGTGAAGAGAGCGGCGGAATGATAACAGGCCCAGAAGAACTAATAAATAGCAAAAAAGGACGATGCGCAATTGCCATGCGAGAGAAGAGTGCAGGCGAAGCATCAATACTCGTAACTGCACTTGCTGCAAAACTTTATCTTGAGAAAAAACTTCTCTCCGATGAACTTGAAATAGTATTCAATGAACATGCAATAAACAAACGATTCGATTTCAGAAAAGACATAAGATTCTACAACGAAAGCGAACCTAATCCAACAAAACTAAAAGAAACAATGAAACAAGGAGAGATACAACGAGATTTAACTGATAACTTCTTCCTGAGTATCGCTTTTGCAAACCATGCGAAGAAGATAAACCTTGCCGAAACAAAAGAAATACTTGGCGAAGCACTTCCAGCACTTGATTTTAGCAATCTGTTGAGCGCATCTTTCGTCGGAGATGGAACATACTTCGAATTTACAAATAAATTCGTAGAGATACGAAAATCTGGAACAGACGCAATCATAAAAGGCTATAGCGCAGGCGAGAGCAAAGAAGACTGTATTAAATACTCAGATACGATAGCAAGTTATCCTGGAACATTAACACCAAAATTCAAAAAATACATTCCAGATAAATTATATCAAACGTGCCAAGATGTTGCACACAAAATACTTCTAGAATTTCAGGATGAATGAAAATTATTTACTTCAGACATAATTGCACTTACTGTTTCAGAAAATAAATTCTGCTCATAGTCTAACCACTTTATTCCTCTATATTTCTCAAAAAGTTCCATTTGAACCTGAACATAATTAACACATAAATCCGCAATTTCTTCTTTTGCAGATTTCAGGCTTATTTTTTTATCTAAGTATTTTACTATAGGAACAACAAAGTATGCATTTTGCATAATAAAAGTGTTTCTGTAAACTACTAGGTTAGATTCAACCTCCGAGATTAAGCCCTCATTTATAGAAAGATCTACTCTTTGCAATATTTTTTTCCTAACATCAAAAGATGGCGGGAATTTAAGACCTATAACTAAACTGCAAAAACTTGATTTTTTATTTTCCTCTAGGAGCAGAGGAGCATAAGTAGTAGATCCTCCTTCTATAATCGGCAAACGTCCCTTAGCTAAGATAATATTTATTTTATCTTTAATCATTTCAACATATTTCATTGGTGGAATTATAGGTTCGTCTGGCTCCAATAATTCATACAAATATTTTTTAACATCTCTTTCTTTTTGTGTATCCGCAAGACCGCTGCTAATTGGAAAATGTCTAAAAAGAAACATTTTATCTAGATTTATTACTTCTCCACCCATTCTTCTGGCCACTTCAAACGCCACAGATGTTTTTCCAACACAAGTCGGACCAATTATGATTAACACAGGTTTATGTTCCACAAATAACTCAATCAACTATATTTTATAAATATTTTCTATAATATACAAAGAAAAGAACTAAATGAACTAACTGGACAACGTAATCCCTCACTTAAGAAATTATACGTGAATTTCAGGAAGAATAAAGAAGACTCTGGTTTCAACTCATATTAACCCACATTCACTTTTTTAATTCCTGATGTGAATAATCAGGAATTTTGTCGTGCCTGAAGAGTTTATTGAATGTTACACCATACGCTTTTGCCATACGATTTATGAACCTTGATTGCAACTGATTTGTTGCAAGAATTCTCTTCGCTGGTTTTAATGAAAATATTATTTGGATTAACCGCCTAAGCATTCTATGCGTCCACAAATTACGATTATCAAATATTAAGTTCTGTAATTTTCCATTGTTAATCGCCGTTATCACAATCCTCTCAAATGAATCTTTAGGTGTGAATTGTGTTTCGCGTCGTCTCTCCATGACAAGTGATGAACTCTTGCAGAATCTTGTGCAAACACCGCAACCAATACAGATGTTTTGATCGATTACTATTGAGATTGTTTTTTCTAATTTGACGTCAGCTTCGTTATTAGACACAACGTTCTTTATAATTTTCCTCTCGCTATTTTTTTCACTATTTCTTTCAACAGTTTTATCAACGACACCCTCGACGTTTTTCTTGAAGTGAATTGCTCCAACAGGACATCGTTTTATGCACACACCACATAGCGTGCATTTTTCATTATCTACGTGCGCTTCGAAGTTGCTTTGCATGTGCATCTTGTAGTTTAATTTCTTGTACGCAAGCAACGCTTCGCAGCAACAAGAACAACAGTTGCAAATAAAATTAACTCCATCCTGGACGTTATCCCCTATCTGTACAAGTCCTAAGTTAACACATTTGTCGAGTATTTCGTGAGCCTCAGGTTTTGTTATCTCCTTTGCGATGTTGTGCTTCGCAAGACTTGCTGCAGTGCTATTGAACGTCAAACAAACATCTTGAGGCATATCGCACGCCTTGCCAACATGTTCCATTTTATGCCTGCAATAACAAGTCCCGACAGTTATACAGCTAGCTGTATCAATAACCTTTGACGCACGCTCGTAATCAAGAATTATAGACTCGTCCTTTGCTTGAAGTGTACCTTCATGAACAAAAGTTCGAACAATTGAAGGATCAAGACCTAATACTTCCCTTAAAAAATCATCCTCTACGTTCATGTACTGATAAAATAATTCAGATAAAACTTTTCTATCGAATTTTCCATCTGTACGCATAAGTGAGAACTCGAAGAACCCTGCCATCGTAGGCGCCAAGACGTACGATTGAGTCTTTCCATCACGCAAATCAAGCAAAAGACCCTTGTCTGCAAGATCATTTAGCACTTTCTTTGCATCATGCAACGGCATATGCCAAATCTTTGCCGCTTTTTTTGATGTGAAGAAATTTATGGGCAACACAGAAACTAGCTTTGCTTCTTTTTCCGTGAATAAAATCTCAAGTATTTTGAACAATGTATCTGTCGCTGGCGCTCCTTGAGGTGCTTTGTTTAAACGATTTTGTAAATCGTAATAACTCTTTGGAGTAATATGGCCCATATGATCTCACAAATAATTTTATGTTATAAATGTTTCTTTAACGCAGATATGACTAAATATGGCCTAATCCAACCGCCGCTCGTCTAAATTCTTGTCGTGCACAAGTTGTATAAAGTAGATCCCATTCACAGTACTAATTGGAAAATAATTGAAAATGGAGAATAATTGAAAAACAAAAAACCTTTAGTATGGATTGTAGATGATAATGAGCCTAATGCAATATATTTAAGTGTTCTTCTACGCAGGAAATGATTCCAAACTAATTTGTTCTATAGTTGATTAGATGTGGTCAACACATACAACAAAAAGTAGTCTTGAAAATCTACCTAACTTACTTCTTATGGATATTTATTGATATTATGATGCTGATAATGAATGGCTGATACTACTAAAAAGAAAAATTATTTATAATTGAATGCCTAAGAAGGCAATATGAAACAAAAACTGCTTTTTGTATGCTTGTTGTTCTTCTCAATTATCTTACTTTGTGGATGCACAAATCACTATCAAGAATTACTCTCTAGCACAAATCAACAACCCTCGAACTACACAGAGCCAGCACCTAAATATTCAGGAAATATAACAGTTGAATTCGGATCTTGCGTAGATAGCGTTGATCCATACGGAAATCATGTTTATAGAGTTGATATGAAGGGCGAGGTTCATGCAAGCAGCGGCGCACGCATCACATTCTCAAACAATCCGTCAACTGGAACAACAGCAACAGAATGCCCTGCATGGACTCCATTCCCCTCTGAAATTGGTTGTGAAAGAGACATCGACCAATCTGAGAGCACAACTTGGACTCATGTTATAAAAGACATGAGCCCGTCAGCAATAAAAGTACTCGGAAACACAGTTACAGTAACAGTGGTTCTCTACATAATAGATGATAGCATCGCACAAGGATACAGATCTGTGCTCGACGTAAAAGATTATGAAATAACTTGCATTATGAAATAATTAGCGAATCCAATTCATACAAAACAATTCCTACAAAAGACATCATGATTCTAGCGAGATAGAAAAGATCGTAGCCTCTTTGAATAAATCAACAACATTAGATTTTTTCACCAATTACTTCCAGGGAAATTTGAAACAAGCTTCATCGTACAAATTATAGTCAGCTTGCCCATTAACAACAAACGTTTTAACAACTTTTGCGCCTTTTAGCAAAGATTTAGCATAATTTAGCGTCGTTCCCGTTTTATTTCTATCATCAACAAGCAATATTCTTTTATTTTTTACCTCAAAATTCAGGGAACTTAAAAGTTTCGGCGTTTCATAAACTACATTGTTGTTTTCATCTCGTCTATTTATGTAGAGCAATTCTATTCTTTTGTTTAATTTCTGATTTAGAAGTGCGGCAGGAATTATTCCTCCATTTGCAATGGCCACAATTATATCAAAATCTTCATCTATATTCAAAGATTTTATTTTATTTTTTATTTCCTGCATAGATTTAGGCAACACATCTGCAGGCAATGTGCTAGTATTTGAAGTGCCTGTAGTTGACTCGTTAGTAGTTGATATGTTGGTTTCCATTTTATTAGAATATTTCTTAATTATAATTCTTAATTATAAGTTTTAATTATACTTTTAATTTTTTAGTTTTTCACAGTATTTTGCTGTTTTGCTAATTTACAACCACATCAGTTTTTCTATGTGTAGTTAATAGATATAGAACTAAATATCCAAAAATTAATTCCATAATCAAACCAAGATAACCTATTATGACATCAGACGTGGCAAGTAAAACATTTCCTGTAATTGCGAGCACAACAACCACGCCGATGACTTGATAACAAGCAACTATGATAGCCATATTCGTAATTGAAATTTTTTTAGTTCCGATTGCAACAATGGACGCTATAATTGCGAGCGCCACACCTTTTAGCAAAACAGTCCACAATATCGTAATGGAAGGCATTCCAGTGGCCAAGTAATTAACAATCGGCGACGCTAAGGCGACAAGAAGTCCGAGTTTCCAGCCATACTTGTATGCACAAATTAATACAAAGAAGTAAATTGGAAGGAACATATTTCCATTCATACTAAGAATATGAAACAAGTAAGGCACTGCAATGCTTCCAAATGACCTACTCCCGCGACCTAAAGGTCGGGGTATCTAGGCAGACGCATGATGCTCAACTTGGTTTTTGATATAATTTTCTACAGTTGATAATTCGTTGTATCCAACAGTTATGGCGC
>CAITEO010000030.1 GCA_903891505.1 uncultured Candidatus Woesearchaeota archaeon | reverse complement strand
GAGCATCATGCGTCTGCCTAGATACCCCGACCTTTAGGTCGCGGGAGTAGGTCATTTTTAGTTTTTTTAAGATTGTTTTTTGTATTTATTTTTTCTTTATTGCGAGCTAGCGGAAGGGGTTTAATACCCCGCCCTTTAGGGCGCTAGTGCGCAATTCGAAAACGCGAATGTCAAAATACCCCATCCTTTAGGATGGGGATTAATTCGCGTTTTCTTTATTTTCTTGCTCTTTTCGCGATTGTCTCAATGAAGTTCCATTTATCTCCGAGATCCTCTAATATATATTGGGTTTGAAATAGATCTCTTGCTTTCTTTGGAATTTCATAACTCCAGTATGCGACAAGTGAACCATGGGACGTTGCATCTGTATTGTAAACATCGCTTGGAATATTTCCAAATCCGTCTGGTTTAATCTTGATTATTATTTTTGAGAGATCCGCTTCTTTAAGTCGTGGAATCGCAACAAGTCCTTCCAGATGCTCACTTGGTCCTTGACCTGAATAAATTCCCATCAAGACATAAAGACCGGTTTCAGGTTCCTTAACTCCACGCAATATGGCAGAATATGGATTTATTGCTTTCGCCTCAAGATTGGCTATGATTCCGTTCAAATGATGCTGTCGTCTAGAAAATATTGCGCCTGATAAATCACCGCGGCTAATTTCTTTTTCAAACTCGTCAGTTAATGAATGAAAGTATGTCAAAGCCTCATTCTTTGTCGCTTTTCGAATTCCGCCATATTTTGGGGATTTATTTACACGAAAACCAAAACCATCTTCAAAATGTATGATGTTTACACTATCTCCGATTATGTCGGCGACGACTCCGAAAGAGCGCTTGCTGTCGTGCAGCAACCATTCTGCATAATCGCCTTTCTTAAATTCGCTAACATCTAAAGTAGGATTATCTAATTCACCATGTTTCGTCATTTTGATAGCCTCATTAAAATTTAGATTAAAAAATAAACGCGCATATAAAAAGTTTTCTAAATGTAACCACTTTAAAAAAGTAATAATAATTAGATAATAATAATTTGAGATTGTGTCTTTCTTGACTCATCTATTTTTTTGTTCTTTTTGACAATTTTTTTCTGATCTTTCTTCTCTGCTAATTTCTTCAAGAAACCAATCATTGCAAAAGCTTCACGACGCGTTGGCATGGCTTTTCCGAGTACGCGCTTCCAAACAAGTTTCTGCGTTCGTTTCTCGAACTCAGTTCGGTACTCAACACTTGCGATTGCACGTGCCATGATCTTTTCAAGTTCCTCTTTTTCGCGTCCAACAATTAATGGATAATTTTCTTTTATTCTAGAAGAATCAGATTTGCCAGATGCATCGGCTTTTGAAATCTCATACAAGAACAAAGTTACAGCGTGGCTCAAATTCATCACAGGATATGATTTGCTAGTTGGGATTGTTGCGGTAAAGTCGCACAATTCAAGCTCGTCATTTGATAATCCTGAATCTTCAGGACCAAAAATGATTGCAACATCTCCTTTCTTTATTCTTGCAATTTTCTTTGCTACATCTTCTATTAGTTGAGGACTTCTAGGAATATTATAATCAGTTCCAAGAACGCCCGTTGTTGCAATGCACGTTCCATGCGTTGATGTAACTTCTTTGAGCGACTTAACGATTAAGGTATTGTCAAGTATTTTCTGAGCGTGCTTTGCGCGATTACGCGCTTCTTCATCAATTTTGCAAAGAGGAGAAACAAGAACAAGCTTATCAAAGCCAAAGTTAGCCATAGATCTTGCAACAGCCCCGATATTTCCAGGAATTGACGGTCTCACTAGTATGACGCTTAATTTCATAAATAAAGAAATTCAACAGTTATATTTATATATTCTTAAAATTGTTCTAGACTCATGCCATACAACGGATTATACACACTAGATGAAATAGATTTCAAGGGAAGACGAGTCTTTCTGCGAGTTGATTACAATGTCCCGCTTGATGACAAGGGAAATATTCTTGATGACTTCAGAATAAAAGAAAGTCTTCCTACAATAAAGAAGATTTTCCAGAAAGGTGCAGTACAAATAATAATAGCATCTCACCTCGGAAGACCTGAAAACAAAGAAGCAATATATCGAATGGATAACATTGCGAAGAAAGTTTATTTGCTCACTGGAAAAAAAACAGAGAAAGTTTCTGATTGCATAGATCTTGAAGGAGTATTTCCAACACCACAACAAGCGCCAATAGTTGTTCTTGAAAACCTTCGTTTTCATGAGCAAGAAGAAAAGAATGACGAAGTCTTTGCACAAAAGCTTGCAAAGAATGCAGACATATACATCAACGATGCATTCGGAGTATGTCATAGAAAACATGCATCTGTGCACGCGATAACAAAATTCCTTCCAGGAGGAATAGGTCTTCTTGTTGAGAAAGAACTTAGAATATTTGAGGGAATACTAACAAATCCTGAGCGTCCATTCATAGCTATTCTTGGCGGCTCAAAACTTGAAACAAAACTTCCGTTAATAATGAACATGATGGATAAAGTAGATAACGCGCTTCTTGGTGGTGCAATGATATTTACATTTTACAAGGCAATGGATTATGACATAGGAAAAAGTTTGTACGATAAAGATTATGTTGCAAATGCAAAAATGCTTGGGAACAACGAGAAAATAATATTACCTGTTGATATTGTAATTGCCGACGACAAAGACAATCCAACAAATATAAGCGTGATGAGTCCTAAAACAATACCTAGTTACATGATAGGGCTTGACATAGGACCTGAATCAATAGAAGAATTCAAGAAAATTTTGCTTCAGGCTAAAACAGTTATCTGGAACGGACCTCTTGGGTATTATGAAAATCCGAAGTTCGCAAAATCTACGAACGAACTGCTGAAATTCCTCGCAAACAACCAATCAATAAAAACAGTCATTGGCGGAGGAGATACAGCGAGCGCTGCAGAGAATTTAGGTCTTCGAGACAAATTCTTCCATACATCAACAGGCGGAGGCGCGAGTCTGACGCTTCTTGAAGGAAAGAAAATGCCCGCAATGGAAGCGCTTAAAGAGAATACGCTCAAGTTCAAAGAGAAAGGAGTTTGAGATTGTTTTGAGCCACGATTTAATCACCCAGTTCAGCAGAGTTTATTATTTTTTAGGAGATGAATAAATGAGAAAAAGATCCAACAAAACAGGTTTACCACCTGGTTCTCTTGTTTATGTGGGAGACAAGGTTTCCAAGAAAACAAGAATAAGAATAATAGATTATGATGCTGACTCGTGCGAAACTAGAGAAATATATGATTTCCAAGATATAGGGAAATACAAAGACACAAAAACAGTTTCATGGATAAATTTTGATGGAATTCACAATCCAGATTTAATGGAAAAAGTTGGCAAAGAGTTCAACATTCATCCATCACCTCCCAAAGTCGGGGTTACCGCCCTTGAAAGCAATACCTATACCGATTTCTGCCTGATCAATCTGGGGGGTGTAAAAGCCGACGGCACGGATGCGGTAAACG
>CAITEO010000029.1 GCA_903891505.1 uncultured Candidatus Woesearchaeota archaeon | reverse complement strand
CTCAAGTTATTCAAAAAAGCGCCGAAGCAAGCAATAGTTCTAAGCGCTGAAGGTTCAGTCGAGAAAACAATGGAAGAAATTCTTAAATTCTTAAAAATTGACTAGCTTTTTTGTTAGCGTTAGGTTCTAGTGTTTTTCTATTCCAAAAACCTCGTAATTAAATGCTCGGTCATTCGGATTGGGGCTTAAGCGAGTCTTTATTTTCAGTCGAAATATTTATATATGTCTAATATATTGTACATTTGGACATAAAATGGGACAAGTAAAAGAAAAGAAGAGTCTAGAGAAGAAAAAAACAAAGAAAGAGAGTTCTATTAGACCGAAGTCGAGTATTGAGGAAATATTCTACAATAATCCAATTAAGTTATATCATATAAGGGAACTATCTAGGTTGACGGGTGTTCCAAAGAGCACAGTCGCTCTAAAAGTAAAAGCGCTAATTAAAGACGGAATTGTTCGAGAAGAAAAAGATGTTTTTAAGGTGTATAGATCGAACGATCCAGATTCGAAATACAGGAACAAAAAGATGCTCTTCGCACTAGAGCAAATATACGCGTCTGGACTCGTAGATTATTTGCAGGAGGAATTCATGCCAGGGTGCGTTATTCTATTTGGTTCAATCAGAAAAGGAGAATACACTAAGGATTCTGACATTGACATTTTTATAGAAATAAGCGAAAGAAATATTGATCTGTCAGAATACGAAAAAAAGTTAGGAAAACCAATTCAGACGTTCTTTAGTATAGATATAAAAAAAGTTTCGGAGAACCTGAGAAATAATATAGCAAACGGTATAGTTCTTTCAGGATATGCTAAGTTCTTTTAACAATTCATGTTCTAGCATATCGACAATATGAATGAACTCGAGTTCGTTTTTTGTCAAATATTCATCTTCAGGTATGCTGGCTTCATATTGTATGTTGTTTCTAATGTTTTTTAATTCGTGGAGTTTTTCCGCTTCGTATTTATGGTCTGGATATCTGTGCGCGAAGTAGGAAACGATGCATTCGTGGTTCGATGATTTCAATCCATCTAATATCATTAGAGCAGAGGTCAATTCTTTAATGATTTCATAGTAATCTTCTAGTTTCATAAATGCTGCCTTCTTGTTTTTTAACTCTTCTTTTCTAATTTGAAATAGTTTATGCGCTGATTTAGCTTTAGAAGTATCTACTTGAACTCGTCTAATATGCTTATTCAAACAGTTTTCCCAGGATAAAATATTTTCCATACAAAAAGAAACTAGAGCACTTTAATAAGCATTGTTCGGGAAAAATCGGAAGAGCTGCGAATGTAAAAGAATTTTTTCCGTTCTATCCAAACATTCCAATGTAGCTAGATGGATCTTCTTCGAAGCGTTTTACTTTCTTGATTGCGTCTTCGAAGTCTTTTTGGACTATTTTCGTTCTATTTTCGCGGATTGCAAAATAACCTGCTTCAGTGCACGATGCTTTCACTTCTGCGCCTGAGAATCCTTCCATTAATTTGAACAATCTATCTTCGTTCATTTTCTTATCAAGAGTCATATTCTTTGAATGTATTGCAAATACTTGTTTTAGTCCTTCTTTATTTGGAACTGGAACTTCAACTAGTCTATCAAGTCTTCCAGGTCGAAGGATTGCAGGATCTAGTATGTCTATTCTATTTGTACATCCAATTACTTTGACGTTGTCGAGTGGTTTGAATCCATCCAGCTCTGAAAGAAGTTGCATGAATGTTCTTTGTACTTCTCTTTCTCCTGATGTTCCGAGGTCCATGCGTTTTGCAGCAATTGCATCTAACTCATCGATGAATATTATACTAGGTGCTCTTTCACGTGCGAGTTTGAAAACGTCCTTGACTAGTTTTGCTCCTTCTCCTATGAATTTCTGGACGAGCTCTGATCCAACAATTTCTATGAATGTACTATGTGTTGAGGAAGCAACTGCTTTTGCAAGAAGTGTTTTGCCTGTTCCAGGAGGTCCGTGCAGTAAAACTCCTTTTGGCGGACTAATTCCAACTTTTTTGAAGAGTTCTGGTTTTGTTAGTGGAAGTTCAATAACTTCTTTTAATTCATTTTCTTGTTCCTGCAAGCCACCAATCTCTGACCACTTCGTTGTTGGCTGTTCGATTATTACGAACTGTTCAACTTCGACTTTTCTCTCTCTATCGAGCTTATCTATGATTGTCAAATTCTTTTGCTCAACAGTCACCAAGTCTCCTGGTTTTAAGTCTTTGACTGTGTTTGAAACATTAACAAGGAATTTATTGCCGTTAGGTAATTTTATTATTGCGTTCTTCTCAAGAATATCAGCTACTTCTGCGAGCATTAAAGCTGGCGCACGATAACGATCAAGTTCCATCTTTAGCTGAAAGATTGTTTCTCTTAGAACTCTGTTCTCTGTCTCCATTGCAGCCATCTGAGAAAATTGAGCGTTTTGATTCTGCTGAGGAGTATTTTGAGGCTGCGCCTTTGATGTTTTCTGATCATTTCCAGCTGTGCTTGCTACGATTTGTGCGTTTGTCTTCATACCTCAAAAGAAAGTATTTGTTGTTTTTAAAGCTTAGGGTAGATTGGGCTATTTGCTGGCCTGCTTTTCTCTTTTTTTCTTTTTCTGCCACCAGAAATAAAACTATTTTTCTAAATATTTTCTCTAAATATTTTTCTAAATTGTTATTAGCCAGCCTTCGGCTGGTTTCTCTGCGCTACGCGCAGCTAGAAGTGGCAGAATAAAACAATGTTAAACGATGTTAAACAATAAAGTAATTAAGACAGAAGTATGAAACAAGCACAACTTTTCTTCGTAAACTTTTTATATGAACAGGGCTATTCTTTGGAACATGGATGCAAAACATAAGTTTGAACTAATAACTAGGGAGCTTCAAGAGGTTGTTGGAGAGGACAAACTAAAGGAAGTTCTTAGTGAGCGAGATGTAAAGATATATTGGGGCACAGCTCCAACTGGCAAGCCTCATCTTGGTTATTTTGTTCCTATGTATAAGATTGCAGATTTCCTCGAAGCAGGATGCCATGTAACAATTCTCTTTGCTGATATGCATGCGTACCTTGATAATATGAAGAGCACGTGGGCGCTTCTTGATAGAAGAACAAAGTTCTACGAGTTCATAATAACTGAAATGCTAAAACATATAGGTGTTCCGCTTGATAAATTGAAGTTTGTTAAGGGAACTGATTTCCAGCTTGGCGCAGAATATACACTTGATATGTACAAGATGTCTGCGCTTGCAACAACAAGAGATACGCAAAGAGCAGGGGCTGAAGTTGTTAAGCAAGTTGAAACGCCAAAGATGAGCGGGCTTCTCTACCCAATTCTTCAGGCACTCGATGAACAATACTTAGAAGTTGATGCTCAGTTCGGTGGCGTTGATCAAAGGAAGATTTTCATGTTTGCCCGTGAGTTCTTGCCAAAGATTGATTACGAAAAGAGAATTCATTTGATGAATCCTTTAATTCCGGGACTTGGCGAGAGCGGGAAGATGAGTTCGAGCGAGCCAAATTCAAAGATTGACTTCACAGATGATGATGCAAAAATAAAATCTAAGATCAACAAAGCATTCTGTGTTGATGGTCAAATTGAAGGCAACGGCCTTCTTGCAATAATGAAGTACATAATATTCAAACACTTGAATAAGCACAAGAAGCACTTTGTAATTGATAGGCCTGAAAAGTACGGCGGCAAAATTGAATTCAAAACTTACGAAGAACTAGAAGAGGCATTCGCATCAAAGAAACTCGCATCAGTCGATTTAAAGATGGGGGTTACAGCAGAACTAATATCCTACTTAGCTCCATTAAGGGAAAAGATCGAAGCGAATAAGAAGTTGCTTGTTGCTGCGTATCCTGAAGATTAAACAAGTCATTTTTGTTTGTCAGGTCAGTTTTCATATACTTCTTTTTATTTTATTTTCTTGTTCTGTCAATAAATCTGCGCGTTGCGCAGTCATATCCAGCCAAAGGCTGGCTAAAACAAATAATTTTATCAGAGAATAATCTATTGACAGAATAGAATAATAGAAAATATCATAATAGATTAAAAGAACAAATAGTATAATAATAAAAAATAAACATTAAAGAAACTTAAATTATGTCTTCTTCAGCTACGACCATGAAGTCGCCAACTGCAATGACAGCTGAGAAAGGGATTAATGGATCTCCTTCTTTATTCTTCTCAAGGTCTAGTTTCTTCGCATACGGTGTTGAATTCACAAGCACTAGATGAATGAGCTCTCCTGAGGTCGTCTCGAAGATTATATCTCCTACTTCTCCGAATCGCTTTCCAGTCTTGGAAACGACTGTCTTACCAATCAACTGTTTTGAGTATTTTTTTTCTTCTTCGGCCATGTTTAGCACCCTCTTGAATGTTATACTTACTAATAGAAATAAAGTCCTATTGAATATATAAAGCTTTTGCTTTCCAGGAGTAGGGACTGGAAAAGTATAAAAACTCAGAGTCTCAAAAAAGAATCATGGGCTACATAAACGAGTACTTGGCAGCGCAGAGAAGGGCGGTTTTTGGGATGGCTGCGCTCGATTGCTACTTTAAGGTTTTAGGTGCGGATGCAAAGGTTAAAAGGATAACTGGAGATGGGCTTAGGTTTGAGATAAAAGAGGAGGATTACTCTGCAAATATAAGTCTTGAGCACAGGATTCTCACGTTCAGGCTCGATGTGCCTGGAGTCAAAGGAACAGAGATAAGAAATGAGTTAGGATTTATTCAGAACTATTTTTTGGAATGGCATTTAATCAGTATTTATAAGGATTATTTGAAACGGCAAAAAATTAACGGATGAATTCGTAACACTTACGGATTGCTAATCGGAATTCTTTTTAGGCGTTTAGTCATACTAAAGTTATGCTTGAAAACGCAAACGAGTTACCCGACCTTCTCGAATCTTTCTCAATAATATTATCTTTGAACAAAAAAGCGAGGAAAACAGTTTACAAGTCTATTCACGAGTTAAGATTAAATTTTGACGAAGAATACGCAAGATACATTCGTGATTTATCAGAATCTGAAAAGAAAGATATTTCTACATCCGAGCAATTGATAATGTATAAAAAACTGATGAAGTATTACGAAAAAAAGATTCTTACAAAGAATATTTATCCGTTAAATGATTTGTTCGAGATACACGTGAGCAATTATCCTGGAAAAGGACGTTCGCCATTTAACGAATTTAAAGAATTCTATTTTACAGGCGACGATCTAGGCGTTTTAACAAAGGAAAGAAGGAAAGAAATAGCTTTAAACGATCTTCTCTATGAAACACCTATAGAAGAAATAGATAGTGAGGAGTTAGAAAAAAAGTTAGATTACTCTTTGAATGAAGGAAGGGCATATTCAGGGACCAGAAATTATATGCGAATGCTAAAAAATGCGTTTTCTCAATTTTTTAATGGCAATCCCGCATATCTCGCAGGCATAGTTTACGTTCTAACGAATAATAAGAGATGAAAAAGTACGCACCGAATAAGAAATGCGCTCTGCAGAACGGTTGCGTCCGTTGCAGAAAACCTAATGGTTTTCTGAAACCTCGAAAACCTGCGGTTTTCGTTGGTTCACACCACACTAGTGCGAGATGTTCGTTTCACTCAATCCTGCTCCGTTGGCGGTAATTGTTTTTCTAGAAAATAAGAATAAATGCGCTCAGCAGTTACTTCCGATCGTCATCCCCCGAAGGGTCAGTGGGTGTTCACCTCGTCATTGCGCAATAAGAGGAAATGTTCCTGAGTATAAATATTTATATATTAAGTTCATCATATTTTAGATATGGCCAAGCGAACAAGCGGAAAAGAGACAAAACAAAAGGAACGTGCATCCGAAAGAAGCGAGAAGCACGAGAAAGAACAGAAACACGCTCCTAATTGGTTCTTGTTAATATTCAAGTACATAGGAATAGGAATCTGGTACGTTCTCAAAGGATTGTGGTGGATAATAAAACAAATCGGACGAGGGCTTTGGTGGTTATCTGAGAAAATAGTTTCTTTTGTTGCAAGAGATAGAACGCCAAATTCAAAAAAATCAAAGACTGGCGAAATTTCTGAATTTCCTGAAAAAATAAAAGTAGTAGATTCATTAGAAGGAAACTTCAAGAATTTCTGGAAGCGACTTAAGACATCAGATTCGTTAATAGGAATAGTTGTTGGCGCAAGAGGTTCAGGTAAGAGTGCAATCGCTCTTTGTGTGCTTGAAGAATTACATGAAGTAAAAGATAATTGTTACGCGATGGGCTTCAAATCAAAAGATTTACCGAAATGGATAGAAGTAGTTGAAGATATAAAGGACATAAAGAACAATTCGTTTGTTGTAATAGATGAAGGAGGAATACTTTTCTCCTCGAGAAATTCAATGTCAGATACGAACAAACTTCTTTCAGAACTTCTTCTCATTGCACGTCATAAAGATTTGTCAATTTTATTTATCTCTCAGAATTCATCAAACATAGAGATAAACACGCTAAGGCAAGCAGACTTTCTGATTCTAAAGAAATCATCGCTCTTGCAAAAAGACTTTGAAAGAAAAAAGATTTCAGATATCTACACGAAATACTCGTCCGAGTTCGACAAGTACAAAAATATGAAAGGAATCTCTCTAATTTACTCAGATGAATTCATAGGTCTTGTTCACAACGAGTTACCGACATTCTGGACGACGAAGGTAAGCAAAGGCTTTAGGTAAAGAAATAAATAATGTTCTGTTGACGACTAAATTAAACTATGATTCAACCCAACGTACAAGTAATTGAATTCTCCAAGGTATTCATCGACGATGTTTGGCTGACGCAAGATTATTATATTTTCATCATTTACAGTATCTGCTGCTCTTGTAGGATTGAAGCTTCCAGTAATCACTGTTCGATTGTCGATGATGAATATTTTGTTGTGCTGCAACGTCTTTTCGTTGTCGAGTATGATTGGAATTCCACTAGTGCTAAGTTCTGGATAAACCCAGTATGTTTTTCCTTGATAACTTTCAATAACGCCACGAACATCAAGTCCTTTTGCATGTTTTTGCTCAAGAACTTTAGCAATATCTTTGTCCGTAAAGGTATATGTCAGAAAATATATTGATGAATTCGCAGCATTCAGTTCTTCAAGTATTTGTTTCTGACATGAATCTTGCGGACAGAAGTAATTCTCTAGGGTGTAGTTGTTGTAAATTATTTTTGCATATTTAACTTTGCTCTTTTCATTTCCAAGCTTTCCGGATTTTAAATTTTCAAGTTCTTGCTCGTAATTCGCGACTATGTACTTAGAGTCAATCACGAGAATATTATCCTTATTCTGATTTCCGGCTGTTGGATTGTGGCTTCCAGTTATGACACGTTTGTCGTCAAGCACGCAGAATTTGCTGTGCATGAGGCCTGATGTGTTTCGAGGAATGCCGTAGCCATCATAATTCAAACTATAAACTATTACTGATGCATTTTTCTTTAGAAGAAGTTCTTTTGTTCTAGGTTCTGTTAAATCGTAGAATGCACACTCTATTTTTGTCGATGAGTTCAGTTCGTCAATCAAAACCTGTTCACAATTATCCTGTGGACAAAAATATGCACTCATATCTCCACTATCATCTACGAGTGTTAAAGGTTCTATGATTTTTGTTTTGATTGCATCATGTTCAAGTTCTACAAACACGAGACCTATTGCAAGCAGGATGCAGAGCGCAATTAGTAAATTTTTTAGTTTCATAATTATTGTGTGCAACCTCTTAATAAAAAGTTTGCTAGAGAAATTGGAGGATATTTACGGACTATTAGCAAAAACTATTTTAAGGAGACAGCTCAATACTATTTCAGGGGGTGTATCATATGTCAACTTTCCAGCAGGAAGACTTTGTGATAGCAGCATGCAGAAATGGTACAGAGTCTGCAGAAATAATAAGAAATGATATCAAGAACATATGTTCTGATGCCGAGCAGTATTTGAAATCAAAGAAAAGTTTGAATCATCATGAAGCAGCCAAGATGAATTTTGTATGTGCAGCAAACGAAGCTGATGCAATTCTAACACCTATTGATTGTAAAACATTTGGAGATGGAGAAATACTACCAACTGTTGAGAGGAGTGTAAGAGAAAAAGCAGTGTACCTCGTGCAAAATACATTTGATCCCGCACACCCTGAAAAAACTAGTGATAATATAATCGAACTTCTTTTGACACTTGATGCATTAAAACGTTCATCACCCTCGAAGATAGTTGTAATAGTGCCCTATCTTAGTTACTCGAAGCAGGAGCGCAGGCAAGGAAGACAGTCAATATCTGCGAAAGTTTTACTTGATATGATACATGTTGCAGGAGCAGATAAACTAATTACAATAGATCTTCATACATCTGCTGTTGAAGGATTTACATCCGCAAAGGATATGACTATAGATCATCTTTTTGCATCTTCAGTTTTCATTGAATATTTAAGGGCTAAAAAATTTAATGGTGTATTTGCCGCGCCAGATATTGGCGCTGGAAAGACGATAAAGCATTATTCAAAAGTAATGGGTCTTCCATTCGCACTAGGATATAAATTTAGAAAGCCAGATTCTAAACATAATTTTGAGGCTCACGGTATACTCGGAGATGTTGACGGAAAAGACATCGTAATGATTGATGATCAAATAGCATCAGGGTCGACGTTAATTAATGCAACTAAACTTCTCAAAGAAAAAGGTGCAAAGGATGTTTATCTTTTTGTAACTCACGGTTTATTTCTAAAAGATGCCGAGGAAAAATTTAGAAAGTTGCTTGATGATGGTACACTCAAAGAATTAATAATAACTAATTCACTCATGCCATCAAAAGAATTTCTCGAGCGCAATCCAAAGATAGTTGTTCTTGACGTTCTTCAGTTGTTTTCGAGAGCAATTTATGAGATGCAGACAGGTGGAAGTATTTCAGGATTATATAATCCAGATTTACGTCATTCGCTCTACGGAGAGAAACACGATATATAGATGAATGTGTGATTTTGTTGTAATTTAGCTTTTTTTGTTTTGGTTTTTCTCTTTTTGTTTTTGTCCTTATTAATCATATAATTATTTTTTGTGTTGCTGCCAGCCTTTGGCTGGTAATTACCGCGCAGAGCGCGACAAAGAGGACAGAACAAGAAATAAAAATAAGATAAAATAAATATGATAAAAACTATATGCTGAAAATATGTATTTTCAGTTTATCCGAGTCCAAATACTCCTCGTATTCCTGTCAGAATAAAGTTCACACCCCAGAACCAGTACCCTCGTTCACGCGCTAGGCGACTTCGCTTTCAGCTCAGTCCCCTAATTTTTAATTGATTATCCGAGTCCAAATACTCCTCGTATTCCTGTCAGAATAAAGTTCACACCCCAGGCGAGTGTGATTAATCCAAGCATTGTTGATGTAACTTGGAGCGCAGTCTTGTTTAATTTATCTGCGAACCTTGAAAGTATTGCGAATAATATTCCTGCTGTTGCAAGCACAATTAGTATTGCAAGCCCAGTTGGAGCAATACCATAGTCTCCCGTAGTGATTATTATTGTTGTTATTGCAGCAGGGCCAGTTAGTAATGGTGTTCCGATTAATGATGCGACAGCCATCTTCGAGGAGTTTCCACTTTTGGTTTCTTCATTTTCAGAATCGTGTCCCATCGCCATTTTTATGCCGAGGAGTGCAAGTAAGATTCCTCCTGCAATTCTTAGGTCATTCATGCTCGTATTGAATAATGTGAGAAATGATTTGCCAAAGAAAAGAAATATTGCAGAAACAATGAGCGCGACAAGTGTTGCATACATTCCTACTTTAAACTTGTCAGTCATCTTCATGTTTTTTGTAGCTGTTACAAAGACGACAGCACTTAGAAGTGGATCAAATATAACGAAGAACAAAATAATCAGTTGTGGTAGTTTCTCCCAAGTCATATTAATTCTAATTCTTGCGAACTTATAAATATTGCTGAAGTGCGCTCTAATTATTTTGTAGTTGCACCATTTTAGTTGTTGTAGGTGTGTAAATGCACGCGAAGAAAGTTTTCATTTTTTAATGGTTACAACATAATAATATTTTTATAGATGTGTTCATCTCTTGTTTTCATGAATTCGTCAATTGAGGAGACGTCTAAACGATTATCGCTTGCGAGTATGCAAACTGATATGTTTAGAAAGAACTCTTTAGGGATCATTCTAGTTGGGTCTGTTGCCTATTCGCCAAACTTTAATGTGTCTGCCAAGTCGGACCTTGATATGCTAATTGTTGTTGAAGATCTCAAAGGATCTCTTCATCATTTTGTTTCTGATGAAAATGAACGTTCTGCTTTGAAGAATAGATTTTTTGATGGATATTCCGTAAAGAAGGAGGAAAACGGAATTTCTTTAAGCATTCACGTACTCAGTAATGATGCCTTTGATATAATAAGTAAATGTTTTGTGGCGGACATAAGAGTATATAGGCCAAAACCTAAAGACGAAGTGTATAAATTATTTGGGTTTGAACAGAATGTGTATGACTATCGCATAAAAAATATACCATTATTTGACTTGCAGGGAGTTAGAACGATTGTTCCTATCTCGTTCATTTATCAAGATAGGTATTATCTAGGAATTCACAGGGATAAGTTGCTAAGCAATCCTATAGTGCTGCATCAAGAGGGAAAGTTCGTGGATAGAAAACTGGAAAAGTTGTGGTCTATTATTGCGCAAAATCTTTGTGACGAATCCAAGAGATTGTACGGATTTGTTGACGCGAACAAAATGAGTATTATCAACATGCTCGCAAAAAGGAACAGAATGAGTCAGAGTGTAATAGATTCAATAAACGATAAACAGGAGTTTTATGTCTCCAAGTTTAAATGATTGTTCGTTTGGCTTGTTTGATATTGCGAGTATTAAATTCTATTATGGTTGGGCTTGAAGAATGATAATCATTTCCTGTTGTTAGGCATACTGTTTCTCCAATGAAGTCAATATATTTTCCAGATGTTTCAACTGTTTCATGTATGTGCCCACTTAGACTGACAAAGGGCGCATATTTTTCAATAATTTTTCTTAGGGCACGGCTCCCAACATGTTTTTTATTGTGAGTCAAATCGATGTTTGTTCCAAATGGAGGGGCGTGGCTTACTAGAATAATTTTTTTGCTCTTAATTTCATTGAATAATTTTAAAAGATCGTGTTCTATGGTATCATCTCTATTTGACAAACTAAATGAAATCTTTTCTTCGCTATTAGTTCTATGAATTACTCCTTGCATCAGAGCATCTTTTCTCGTTACCAATTCTGATTCTTTGTTTGAGTCAAGTTTTTCCCAGTCCTTATATTTGAACGGAGTTAGAGGCACAAAAGAATAGCCCAAGATTATGAGTTCATTGTCGACACTAAAATACTTGTTGCTTATGTAATGATAGCCTATGCTCTTTTCGTTTTTATGCATAATTTTTTCGTTCGCTCTGAAATCGTCATTACCAAGAATAATAAACAAGTCACATCTTGTTTTTTCTTTTGAGCAGTTTCTATTAAATTTTTTTATAAGAGGAAATAGAAATTGAGTTAGAAACTCTTTCTGTTTTTCTGGAGTGCGATTAAGAGGATCTTTAGGAGTTAAATCTCCTCCTAAAATTACTATGTTTGCTTTTTTTTCCAAAGCCCGATTAAAGAATTTAGTATACTGTTTTTTATTTCCATGCATATCTGATCCGAACAATACACGAAAGCCATCCATAGTCACAGAAGGGTATTTTCTTATATAAATATTCTTGTGTAAATTTTAAATTATGGTCTTTTGTTCTCCTAATTTTTTCTCCATTGCATAATGAAGGAAAAGCTTTAAAACCTCAAGCCTCATAATTATTACCATGGAGAGATTTTTTAAGAGTGCGGAAAAGAGGAAGATTGCCTATTTCTCGATGGAGATAGGATTGTTTAGTGATATGCCAACATATAGTGGAGGCCTTGGTGTTCTTGCAGGGGATACAATAAAAGCTGCTGCAGATCTAAGTGTTCCAATTGTTGGAGTTACTTTGATTTACGAACAGGGTTATTTTACTCAGAAGATTAACGATCAAGGAGAACAAATAGAGATTCCAAATAATTGGAGAAAAGAAGATTTCCTCGAGCCTCAGGATGCACAAGTCATAGTTTTAATTGAAGGAAGAGAAGTCAGAGTTAGGTGTTGGAAGAGAACGTACAAAGGAGTAAAAGAATACGAAGTCCCTATTTTATTCCTCGATACAAATGTTCCAGGAAATTCAGAGTATGACAAGACATTAACTTCTCATCTTTATGGTGGAGATATAAAATACAGATTCTGTCAAGAAATGGTTCTTGGAATTGGCGGAATGAGAATGCTAAAAGCTCTTGGCTTCAATGAAATAAAGAAATTTCATATGAATGAAGGTCATGCGAGTCTTTTGACAATTGAGCTTCTAAAAGAGAATGATTATCATAATTTAGATGAGATACGAAAAAAATGCGTGTTTACGACGCATACACCAGTTCCTGCAGGACATGATAGATTTGACGTCGATCTTGTTAGGCAATTGATGCCTGATTTTCCGTTTAATATTCAGGAATTGCAGGATGCTGAGAAAAAAATCAACATGACGTTGATTGGCTTGTACTTTAGCAATTACATAAATGGGGTTGCGAAAAAACACATGGAAATATCTCAGGAAATGTTCCCGAACTATCCAATACATTCAATTACAAACGGAGTGCACTCCGCAACTTGGGTGTGCGACGAGTTCGAGGAATTATTCGACAAACACATCCCTGAATGGAGACATGATTCTTTCTCGCTAAGATATGCTGCAGGAATACCTGCAGAAGAAATTATGAAAACCCACTCAAAAGCGAAGAAAGCGTTGCTCGACGAGATAAATAAAAAGTATGGTGTGGATTTTGATGCAGATACATTAACAATAGGATTTGCAAGACGAGCAACAGCATACAAGAGACTTGATTTGCTATTTAGAGATATTGAAAAATTGAAAGCGATTGCTGCCAAAGGAAAACTTCAAATAATTTATGGTGGAAAAGCTCACGCAAGAGACTTCGCCGGAAAAGACTTGATAAAGAAAGTCATCTCCCTGAAAAATAGCCTTGGCCCGAATATAAAATTTATTTATCTTGAGAACTATGATATGACTCTCGCGAGAAAACTCGTAGCGGGTGTGGATGTCTGGCTTAATACGCCAATGAGGCCAAGAGAAGCATCAGGAACATCAGGAATGAAAGCAGCACACAATGGAGTACCAAACTTCAGCATTCTTGACGGTTGGTGGATAGAAGGTTGCATCGAAGGAGTGACTGGCTGGGCGATAGGGGCATTGACAGTGATTGGCGATGAGACAAAACAGGACGATGAAGATGCAAGATCACTTTACGACAAATTGGAAAGGGTGATAATCCCGACATACTACAACGACAAAGAAGCATATGCAGAAATCATGAAATCAGAGATTGTGATCAACGCATCATTCTTCAACACTCACAGAATGGTCAGTCAATATGTCTTGAAAGCGTACTTCCACTAAGGGTTTTGTGCTCGTTTACATTAAGGCATAAGAGGAAATAAATCGGATTTCTTCATTGTCAAATACACAATGAACCCTGTGAGCGCCGAATGTCTGTTCAGAAGATAGGTTTTTGTTTTTTTTAATGCATAAAATGTGTTGTGAACGTGGTCAGAAAACTTGGTTCCATAGTTGAGGCAAAGATTTATTTTTTTCTCAAAGTCTGAGGCGTTTATGTCATCTATTGGATATTCATTAATAAGATCGCTGAGTGCGATTTCTCTCCTTTGTTTTTTTGTGCAGTTACATAGTTCATTTCCTTCAATGTAAAATTCCTTGAATTCTTCAAGCGATGAGATTGCTTTTCCTAGATGGTTTATTTCTTTAGGAGGAATGGCAACAAGATCTAGGTCCATGTTTCTCACCAGAATATTTTGTGCATATATTTTTATGTATTTTTTGCATGTCGCTTTTTCTTGTTCTGTAATTTTATTTGCTTCAGTTTCATGTTCGAGCATGTATTTGTCGAAATTAGAAAGCGAATGATACAACAAGTTGTATAGTTTTATTCTAGTTTTTTTACTGAAGTAGGCGAGAACAAGCGCGGTTTCAAATAGCTCTTTTTGTGGCGATATTTTATTTATTTCTAACTCATCCATATTTTTTAAAATATAAACGAGAATATAATAGTTTTCGATAAAAATCCGGATATTTTTCGTATAATTTAGAAAGATTATTGTTGTTTTTTCTCAGAGTTTAGATATAAAAGAGAAACAGCTAGCGCAGAGTACCAAAAACCTAGATGTGTGCTATCTTTAAAATCTGGAATATTTGAATTGGTTATAGAATAGTAAAGATTGTTTTTCTTCAGTTTTATTTCTAGTTCAGATTTGTCTAGATTTAAGTATGTAGATGGCATTTTCTTAAACGTTGCAGAGTATCGTCTAAGTTTTTTTCTTTGCAAGTTTATATTTTTGTCAAGATATGCCGTGCAAAAAATGCCTAGCGCGACTTTACTAGATTCTTCTTTGTACTCTTCAAGGTAGTTGTTTACAACAGTTTCAACAATAGCTCTTGAAATACAGTTTAGGAGATCCACAAGAATTCATTAATTTAACAATTTATATTTTTTTCTTATAAAAACCTAAAGATTTATATTATGATTTTCTATTCTAACAGCATATATTAATGAAAAAATCATCGGAGGCAATAATATGAACAGAGGAGCAATTTTAGGAGTAATGGGAATAGGATTTACAATTTTTAGTGCGTTTTTATTCATCGTGATGAGTATACTATTTTTCTTCATCAACGTTTGGGTAATTAAATTCGGTGCGGGTCTTGCAGGTTTCAAAACACTCGATGGCAACTGGGTTGTTCTTGCAGCAGGTATAATGTCTGCAGCAAGTGTAATTGCGGCGTCAGTTAGAAAGTAAATTTAGAGTATTTCACTTTTTTTCTTATTTCTATTTTTTTCTTATTTCTATTTTTTTAATCAATACGCAAGTTAAGTAAGAAGGAAATCTTTTATTGCAATCTCTAGCTCGTCATCACCATCTACTTGGACGCAGGCACGTATTTTCTCTTTTGTCTCCGGTTTGTCAAACTCTTCAAAAGGTATTGCTCGAATAACATCGAATAATGCGATTTCTTTTCTTTCTTTCAAAGAATAATCGTTCATATAGCTGCTTCGGAAATAGAAATCCTTAAATTCTTCTAGAGGAAGATAGACATTGTTAGAAAAAATGCTTTTTTTTTGGAGGGGTTTTAGGATTGAAGTATACTGGGCGGTTTAGGCTAACCATTTCTGACAAAACATATGTTGATTTCAGCACAAAATCTAAGGCACGCTTTTCATTTTCGTTCTTTGGTATAGGTGCATAGCATCTTATGCGTTCCCTTACCTCATTTGTTTTTTCACAGAATTTTCTCTTGAATTTTTTTGTTAATTTCTGAGTAAGAAAGTAAGGTTGTAAATCAGGCCAGGAAAAGGGAGAGTCAAACAGATTCGGTTCTTTTTCATCAATATTCATAACTTCTAGAAATGCATTATTGAATAAAAGTGTTTGCTGTGATTTCTCGGAGAATTTTCGAACGAGTTTACAATTCTAGAAGCAGTATTAAATCATGGTGTCAGTTTCATGCGGGTCGATAATTTAGAAGTTTAAAGACTGCAGAATAATCATTTTTTCTTTCATCTTCAGTTGTGTTAATCTCAAGAAATATTTTTAGGCATCCAAGTACAACATCATCTATGTTTAATTGATTGTTTGGAGAATTGTTTGCTACAAAATCCAAAAATTCTTTGGAGTGTTTGACTAGTAGCCTATCTGATTGAGTATTAATATTCTCTGAATAAGTTTTTTCAATGCCGCAAGCAAGTAATGCAGTGTATGTTAAGGTGTTGTTGTCTGCCTTGATGCGAAATTCGTCACCGTCGTTTTTCAATAGATATGTGTTAGTATCATTCTCGCTTTTCGATATAAGCGTTTTTCTTTTTGATGCCTCAATTATGCCTCTACCTATAGCTTCTGCAATAATAATTCGTCTAGCTTCATCCGCAGAGTCTTTTTTGCGCATATGATTCTTTTTGTTTTACAAGATTTGTATACTTTATGCTTTAGTGACGTTTATAATTCAACGCAGTTGAGAATGTGCATCATTGTTGTGTTCGTCAGAAAGTATTTAGAACAGTTCACTTTTTTTCTTATTGCGAGCTAGCGGAAGGGGTTTAATACCCCGCCCTTTAGGGCGCTAGTGCGCAATTCGAAAACGCGAATGTCAAAATACCCCATCCTTTAGGATGGGGATTAATTCGCGTTTTCTTTATTTTTTTAATCTTTTTCAGAGTTTGGTTCTATGTTCTTTTTTTGGTTGAAAAAAATTTATTTTCTTTGAAAATCAACTGTTTTTTTATTTGTCGAATCATAAATTCTTAAAAAAACAGAAGCATATTCATGAACATTAAAGCTAAATTCCCAATTTTCAAAGAGAATAATGCTCATAATAAAAACATTAAATCCTTTGCTTTGCATGTTTTTCATAAAATCATGGTTGGAAACACAAGTCTCGAAATATTTTCGCTCTGAGTCTAGACGTCTTGTTTTTACATCATAAAAATTTATCTTCAAAACATTTCTGGCTGTTGTGTCGTCAACAACAAACTCAACAAGATCACACAAGCACTTGTTAACATAAAAGAAAGAAAAAGCATCTTGAACAAGACTGCAGTTGAGCCTATATTTATCTACGATTTCTATTAAAGAGTCGAACTTATTGACGCAGAACACGAAGTTATTTTCATTTTTGTGTCTAAGCAAAACACGAGCGCCATCTTCAAACATGGCGCCTCTTAGTTGAACGTCTCTTAAAAGATTAATGATCATGAAAGAACAACCAAGAGCGAATTAATTTATTTGTCTGTGAAAAAATCGAAAAAGATGCGAAAAAGAGCAGAATATTGCCCGCAGGTCGAAGTTAAATCTTCACGAGAAATGTGGTAGCGGGGGGGAGATTTGAACTTCCGACCTCAGGGTTATGAGCCCTGCGGGCACTCCTGGCTGCCCTACCCCGCTGCAAAATTTGGAAGGTAGGGCAGTTTATAAAGATTTGCAAGACCAGTCATTTATTTTTAGGTCGGTTTTCAATTAGTTCATAACAAGGTTTTCCGATAGAATCCGTCTGAGTTCTTAATGTGGCAATTCATCTGTGCAACGTTTTATATTCTATTTTTTAGCTTGTCAAATAATTCTTGAGAATTAATAAACTTATTATAATAAATAAGAATCTAACAAGAAT
>CAITEO010000028.1 GCA_903891505.1 uncultured Candidatus Woesearchaeota archaeon | reverse complement strand
TCAATAACGTTTCCTGCTATTACAAATAAACAATGGGCTGGTCAACAAATTCTTGTTTCTTCAGCGAATCAACTTTTATGTGGCTATTTTATTTTGCAAAATAATGGATCTACGTCAGCAACAACTTATTGGCGATTAACGGCTACTGTTTCAACTTTACTTGATAATAATACGATTACTCCATCAAGTTTATTTTCACAGTGTACTCTTGCAATATGCGCAACTCCAGATATTGTTGGCGTTCCAGGATTTAGTTTGCAAACATCATCAACTGTACCAGTTGCTGAATTTTTAGGTACCTCTCAAAATAGCACATCGTGCACGGGAAATACATACTTAACGTTCAAATTTACTCCATATGTGACTACTACTCAACAATATATGTATGTGAAAAGCATGCCGTATTTTGATTTATCTGTAAGTGATATGGCAGGATCAAATTTTTTTAACACACCTTCAAATGGAACACTTGGGTCATTTCCTCTAGAGATGAAAGGATCTATTCAAAGTTCATATTGTTCGTATCCTCCTACTCGCTCGGATTTTCTGAAGACTATGTATTTGCTAGGATTTACTCCGAACACGTCGTTTAATATGAGTGCCTCTATTGCACCTAATACTAGTAAGCCTATTCCGCAAGTATTTTTAACGTCTTTGTCGCTTGCTTCTTATCGCAATTTGTCGTGGTCAACTCAAGATGAATATGAAACCAATCCTATTCGCGGAGGTCCTTACTATTATAACTATGGATTTTCTTACTTTCTAAATAATATTGTAAATAAAAGCCTTGTGAACTGTATTTATGAGGATTCGGATAAGGCATTTTCTGTTTCAAATCAAACACCATTTCAAGTTCTTCAAACACTTAATAGTTTGGGTGCAAACATACACCACGTAACTGATCTGTCATTATCTGCTCAGCTTTATATTTTGACCTATTATAGCACAAACAGCTCTCAAGCAACTCAATGCACCTCACTGGCAATTAAACCGTGGGTTTCGGGTACGTCTTATATTATAGGACAAGGCGTTCTTTATACAGATCCAACTTTTCCTGGACAAACTGCAGTTTGGATATGCAACACGGAACAAACATTACTTAATCAAGCAACTCCAAATCTACTAACAGAATCATGGCTTTATGCAGGTCCATTTCTTCCTTCAACGTATGTAACCGGATATACTTATATGACAAATGAAGTTGTCACATATAACGGCACAGCATATTCCGCAATTCAAAAAACATCCATAATTCCTGGAACAGATTCTACAGTATGGGCGCCTATTTTTTTCTTATGTGCTCCAGCATATCCAAATAATCAAACAACTCCTTATAATTATCTTTCACAACTTGTATCACCTCCTATTATTGGGACATCTGCTCCAGTTTTTTCGTTGGAAAAAAGTCCGGGTGACTACGGCAATGTATTTTCTATTCGGTTAGACACCTTTGGATTTGGGACATATGATTTTAAAGACCCAAAAAGTGTCATTACTTCATATGCAAGAGATTCATGGGGTAATTTTAATTCTGTGAATACGTTTCTTCAACAAAGAGTCCACGACGAATATATGATTTTTCAAAGTAATACTGCATTTAAAGACTTATTCAACGGATTTCCGGTAAAATGTGTTAAATATACAGACCCTATAAGTGGCGTTCAATCAGCCT
>CAITEO010000027.1 GCA_903891505.1 uncultured Candidatus Woesearchaeota archaeon | reverse complement strand
CTTATTCGAAAAGAAGTTCAAGAAGCTTATTCCTGATAACAAGAAAACAGACATTAATAGAAGAATAGAAGCCCTCTCAGAAAGTCCATATGTTGGTAGACCTCTCGGATATGCTTTTCTAAGAGAATTAAAATTAGATAAATTCAGAATTTATTTCTTTATTTATGAAAAAGAAATAATTGTGCTTTTAGTAAATGTCAGCGACAAAAAAGCTCAGAAAGAGACAATTAAAAGATTAAAAGAGACTCAACATATTTTTTACGATTTAGTTCAGAAAAATTTAAATAAAACAAAGCCTTACAGGTGATAAAATGGTAAAGAAAACAAAAGAAGAATTAATCCAAGAACAAAACGAACTTCTAAGAGAATTAATCGCAGGCATCGAAGACGTACGTCAAGGACGCGTGAAACCATTCAAGTGAAACTATATACAACATAAAACCTGTGAGAACATTCTTATTTCTCTAAGAAAATTAAATTAGAACAATTCGTCTATAATTTCTTTTTCATTTCAATAGTATCTGCATGGCCCTTTTCGCGAACAACTTTTATCTTCTTATATCCTCTTTTCTTATAGAACCCAAAAGATGTATAGCCTGATGGAACTTTTACCTCTTTATATCCGTTCTTTTTTGCTAAATCTTCAACTTTATCCATTAATTTTGTTCCAATCCCTTTCTTGTGAATACTAGGATTAACAAAAACAGTGTATACAGTATCTTTTTTCAAACTCGCAGTGCCAACTACTTTTCCCTCATCTACAGCCACGAAAATGTCTCTATTTTTCATATTCTTAATTAACTGAGAGGGTCTTAAAAAGTGGCACAGACTCTTAATCACCTTAGGTGAATAATCCGCGCTATTAACTTCCCTTAAACATCTCCTAATAATATAGGAAACTTTTTTTGCATCTTCCTTCCTAAATTTCCTAATACGCATAAAAGATATCAGACTTAGATTTTATAAAAACATTTCGCTTTTGTTCAGTAACTGTGAAGCGTTCAATAAAAATACGCTTTGCTTATGCATTTAGTTAGTTTAAGAAAATTAAGTCTTAGAAATAGTTATTTTCTGTTTTGCAAAGTATGAAATGCAGCATCAAACACTAAATTAAGATTCTTTTTTAGATTAACATGATGAAATTGTGGCGTCCACTTAGTTTCTCCCATCACATCGCTAACTACAAATACTGACGCAATATCCACACATCTATATTTTGCTATCGCGAACAACGCAGCCGCTTCCATTTCCACAGTTACAACTCCTTCTTTCTTATATTTTTTAACTTCCACTTTAGTTTCTCTGAATGGCGCATCTATTGTCCAAGAAACCCCTCTTCTAAAGGATATGTTTTCTTTAGACATCGTTGATTCTAATTCTTTTGTTAACTTAATTGAAGGATAAGCATATTTTGATTGTTTTAAGTAATGTCTACTTGTTCCCTCATCTCTTATTGCTTTGGTGCAAACAAATACTCCTTCTTCCTGAAGACCTCCTGCAGTGCCCATACTAATAAAAGAAGTTACTCCTGCTGCAATTAATTCATCCATAAAAACTCCTGCATAAGGTGCACCAATTCCATGTAAATAAATTACGCCCACGCCCTCAGATACATAAATACTTCTGCCCTTGAAAAAATCAACCTTAATATATTTTCCTCTATACTTTCTCAAAAAATACTTGAAAATAGATGATTGATAGAGAAAAATAATCTTTTTAGGAAATTTACTCTTATCTAATTTTTTATAAGCAATATAATCAGTCGGATTAAATAGAGCATCGTGTTTGTGCTTATTTTTAAGCGTAGGAAAAGTCATCAGTTTATTTTTACTACTAAATTTATAAATTTGTTGATTTATCTCACAACAAAAACATCTTCACAAATCTTCTACGTCAACTACATCGCCAAACTTCTTTTTTGTGCTCTTCAAAGAACTCTTTGCAACAACTTTTGTTTTTGTTTTCGCAGCGCTTGTCGTCTTCTTTGCTTTTGCCGCAACAGCGACTTTTGCATGCGCAGTCTTAACATCATCTTTCTTTGCAACTGCTCGTTTAGGTCCAGTCTCTGTTACGAGCGCAGGATCAACATCGTCGTTACCCTCTCCACTCTCAGAGCCGATTGAATCCTCTTCTCCACCAGTTTCCTTCTTCTTGAATTGTGGATTTGGACTCTCTGTGTATTTGCACTTTGGATAATTAGAGCATCCGATGAATTCACCATAAATGCTACTCATCACTCGAAGATCAGAACTGCATTTAGGACATTTTCTAGTCACATCTCCTGACTTTATATCATCATACTCTTTTGATTGTGTTTCGTTAAGCTGCGAATTCTCCTCAGGATTCAAACTAAGTTCTTGTGGTCTTTTGCCTGCCCTTATTACAAGTATCATCGGGAAGCCTTTTGGAGATATTTTTCCAGCAGGTTTTACAAGTGCAAATTTAGGAAGATTGTATGTTGTTTTGCAATCAGGGTATCTGTTGCACGCTGCAAACATTCCGAACTTTCCTCGTCTTATTTGGATTATTCCTTCTTTGCAAACAGGACAAGGTCCAAGCGCACTTAGTGCATCTCTCGTCTCATTATTCGCAGCAATTAAATCTTTACCAATCTTTAATTCGTTCTTCTTTATCTTGTCTAAGAGCAATAGTAATTCTTTTTTTGCTCGATCAATAACTCTCTCTTGATGAGATTGATCCTCGCGGATTTGTTCCATTTCTTCTTCAACGCCACGCGTAAATTCTTCATCGTTCATTTCAGGACAATATTTGTCTATGATTGTTTCTATTTTAATTCCGAGTTCAGTTGCTTCAATTGATTTTTCGTTGATGTATCCTCTTTGATACAATGATTCAATGATATCTGCTCGTGTTGCTTTTGTTCCAAGCCCTCGTTTTTCAAGCTCCACAATAATTGATGCAGGAGTATATCTTTTTGGTGGAAGCGTTGCTTTTTCAGGCATTTCAATCGCCGACACTTTAAGCACTTCCTTTTCTTTGACTGGAGGCATTTCATCCTCTGCTATTCTAACATATGGATCATATAATTCGTGCCAACCACGTTTTGTTGTCGTTGTTCCACGTGCATCGAATTTCTCTCCTTTAACATCAAGAACAATAGTTACAGTTTCACGTTCAGCTTCTTCGCCAAATGTCGCGAAGAACCTCTTAACAATAAGATCGTATACTTTTCTCTCATCAACATCAGTTATTTTTCCATGAGCGCCTGTTGGATATATAGCAGGATGCGCAGGATCTGTTTTCTTTCCATCGTTTGGCGTCAGAGTTTTTAATGCAAGAAGCTTCGCTGTTTGCATTTTATACTCTGCTACTTTTCCAAGATCCTGAAGAATCTTCCTAAATCCTAGCTCAGGCGGTAATTTCTGGGATGAAGTTCTCGGATACGAAGTTAGCCCTGCAAGATACAAACTCTGAGCACATTGCAATGATTTTTTCGGAGATATACCAAAAACTCTATATGATTCTGCCTGAAGCGATCCAAGATCGAATGGATTTGGCGCTTGCTGATTAAATTTCTTCTTCGTAATACTTGCAACAGTACACAATTTTTCTTTTCCTATTAATTTGAATATTTTTTCAGCATCTTCTTTTTTCCAGAACTTGTCTGTCTCGTGCATCGCTTCTATTGTGAATTTATCTTTTAGAGCATCTAGCAATATTTGCCAGTACGCAACTGGTTTGAATGCTTGAATTTCTTTTTCACGATCAACTATGATTTTAAGCGCAGGTCCTTGAACGCGACCGCTACTAAGAATCTTGAATGATCCTGCGTTCTTAACTGCAAGCGTTAATGCTCGGCTTAAATTTATACCATACATCCAATCAAGATAATGGCGCGTCTCACCCGCTTTCGCTTGGCCCCAATCAATCGTTTTGCTCTTGTTCTTGTATGCTTTGATTATATCATCTTTCATAAGCGTTGAGAATTTCATTCTAAACGCATCTTTTTGCTTGCAAACATAACGCATAATGTTAAGTCCTATGACTTCACCTTCAATATCATAGTCGCATGCAATTACAAATGAATTAGCGTCTTTTGATACTTTTCTCAAGACTGTGAAATATTTTTTTGTGTACCCTGCTTTCTTATCAACTTCATAGATTGGCTTCCATTCAATATCAAAAGAAGGATATTTGAAAGATTTCTCTTTTTCAGCAAGACTATATAGATGACCTACCGCGCTAACTATTTTAATATCTTTGCCATCATGATGAACATCAAGAATTTGAACTCCATCTATGACCTCGACCTTTACTTTGCTAGACGATAAAGCTTCAGCTATTTTCTTCGCAGCACTCGGCTTTTCAGTTATAATTACTTCATGCATCCATCCAACAAACCCTCAGTTACTTAAAAAGCTTTTGATGGGAGAAGCTATAAAGACAAAAATATTAGATTTTTTGTTGACGACAAAATATGTTTTTAGAAATACACATAATACTTGAACAAAAACAATGATGCCTACAGCATCAAATTTATGCTCTCAAGGAGCATAAACAATGAAAACTCTGCAAGTTTTCAAGCCTATGTTCTTTCAGAACATAAATATTATAAACCAGTTCTTCCTCTACCTCTTTCATGGACATATTCCTAACAAATACTCTTGGACGCAAGAAAAGCAAGTTTATACCAATCAAACCCGGCCTTGTTGGAATCTACACTTGCGGGCCAACAGTGTACCATTTTGCACACATAGGTAATCTAAGATCGTTTGTTTTCGCAGATGTACTTAAACGAATGTTTCTATTCAACGACTACAAAGTTAATCACGTGATGAACATAACTGACGTTGGTCATCTAACAAGCGACGCTGATGAGGGTGAAGATAAGCTAGAAAAAGGCGCGGCAAGAGAAGGAAAAACTGTTTGGGAAGTTGCAGATTTTTACACAAAAGCATTCTTAGCAGATTCAGACAAAATTAAAATCATAACTCCAACCACAATTTCAAAAGCCACAGATCATATTAAAGAAATGATTAATATGATTAAAGAAATAGAGAAAAATGGTTACACATACATTTCAGAAGGAAATGTGTATTTTGACACATCAAAACTCCCTGATTATGGAAAATTAACAGGAATAAAACAAAATGAAGACGAATCAAGATCAAGAGTAGAAAAAGATCCACACAAGAAGAATCAATCTGACTTTGTTCTATGGTTTACACGCCACAAACATGGCAATCATGCAATGATTTGGGATTCTCCTTGGGGAGAAGGATTTCCAGGCTGGCACATAGAATGTTCTGCAATGTCTGCTAAATATTTAGGAAATAAATTTGATATCCACACAGGTGGCGCAGATTTAGCGCACATTCACCACACAAATGAAATAGCTCAATGCGAGGGCGCATTTAATCACGATTCTGTAAATTATTGGCTTCATTCAGAATTTCTTGTGATGGGAGAAAATAAGATGTCAAAATCAACAGGAGAATTTTTAATGCTTCAATCACTAATTGACAAAGGATATTCGCCAATAGATTTCAGATATTTCCTTCTTGGAACACATTATAGGAAAAAAATAAGTTTCTCGTTCGATGCACTTGATTCTGCGAAGAATGCAATGGAGAAACTTCGAAACAAAATCCTCGAGCTTAGACGCGAAGAGGTAAGTGAAGAAATAGATCATATAGAAGAATCTGAACTTGAGAAAATAGAGGAAGAGCTCGACGAAGAAAGTGAATACGAATTTTATATCGACCAGTTCAGAGAGCAAATTAATGATGATCTAAATACTCCTCAGGCACTCGCAACCCTCTGGGAAGTTGTAAATGACGATGAACTTGATCCAATAACAAAGCGCGAATTACTTGAGAAGTTCGACGAAGTGCTAGGTTTAGATATAAAATCTATGCGTGAAGAAACAATTCCTACTGAAATAATCATACTAAAAAAAGAAAGGGATCTTGCACGAAAAAACAAAGACTGGAAAAAATCAGACGAGCTACGTGATGCAATTTTAGCAAAAGGTTACAAGGTTCTTGATGATAAAGATAAAAGTGAAGTTAGAAAGATATAGAACACTTGCCAATATTTATCAGACTAATTACTTCTCTTTGATCAATTGTTATTTCTTTATTTCAAAAACAAAGGAATAACCACTGCAAGAATCGCAATTATTGCAAGTATAATTATTCGCACCCATACTTTCCTTGAAAGTTTTATCTTAGGTTTTTTACTCCGACTCTTATTTTTCTCAACCATAATCAGCACATTTATTTTACGGCTTTAATATTTTTCTGATACTAATACTACGCCCCTGCGAGGACTCGAACCCCGGTTCCAAGCTCCGCAAGCTCGTGTACTATCCACTATACTACAGAGGCAACGAAGAATGAAAACCTTATCGAGTATAAAAAAGTTGTTGAAAAAATAGGAAAATAAATAAAGAAACAAAGATAATTAGACTACAATGGAAAAAAATAACAAAACAATCAAAAAAAAACCTGTCAAAAAAAAAATAGATAAATCAACACTTAAAATTATAAATTCTGCTCCGTCGAGAAACGACGTTGTTACAAAAGAAAAACTTGATGGTTACTTCGCGATAACCGGTGAAGCCTTGAAAATGGCATCACTTGCACACAAGATGATTGGTAAAGAGGAGCAAGCGCTTGATTTTCTTGATATGGCGTCAAGATACTACGAGGATGCAAAATACTTTGAAAAGAAAGGAGATTACGTTCTTGCATTCGCAGCACTAAATTACGCTCATGGCTGGCTCGATGCTGGGGCTCGAATAAAATTATTCAAGGTCAATGACAGTAGATTATTTACAGTAGATGATGATTAAATTATTTCAGGCATTTATTAGTGCGCTCGCCAATTTATGTATTCAAATATGTAAAAACGAGTCTAGCACAACAATATGTTTTTATTGAGTGGCGAGCCAGGTCATGAAAATCCGCAAGATTTTCAGGATACCGAAAATCTTATAGATTTTCGTGCACACTAAAAATAAATGCTTGGTTAAGAATAGAAACTAATGTATTTGGAGGATATTTTTATGGCTAAAGTTATGAACGCAGTTTTTGGAATAGGCATCGCAGTAATAATATTCATCGTTGTACTTCTTGGAATACAAGCATTTTATCCTGCGCCAACATACGAAAAGTACTGTAATGATACACAATACTTGACCGCTCCCGCTGCGCCAACTCAAACATTTTACGATTGCCCGAGAAATATGACAGTAGATGCCTGCATCATAACACTTGGCAATACCGAATATAACGCCACTGAACAAAAAGCATACAATGATAAAATGACTGCATGTAGTGATACATATACAGCAGCTAACAAATCATACAGCAAAATATTTTTTATAATTGCAAGCATACTTGGTATGATAGCAATAATTGTTGCGTTCTTACTTTTAAACATTATGAGTCTTAGTGCAGGAATTGCGAGCGCAGGAATAGTTCTTGTGATTATTGCATTTGTTCGTGGATGGAATGATACAAACGACATAATGAAGTTCCTATTCGGACTCGTAATTGCTGTTGTAATAATCTATCTTGCTCTGAAAATAAACAAGAGATTTTCTGACGAGAAAGAACAGACAACAACAAGAGAGAAAAAAGTCAAGAAAAAATAAATGCTTTTTTTAATTTCTTATTTATTTTATAGTTTAACTAATCGTACTAATTATTTTATTTCTTGTAAACTTCTGGCGACATGAATACTTGTGTTGTTTTAACCGCAATTCCTTTCTGCAATTTCAGCATTTCATTCGACGACAACAATGCTTCTCCGACAAGTACAAGCTCTCCTTTCAGAGTCATTACTGCAATAAGTTCGCCTTTTTGTATGTCTGATTCAAGTTTCGATATTCCTGGAACTTTCAAGAATGCCCCATGACAAATAGGTGCTACAACATCGTCGAACACCCATATTTTCTGCATATGTCCAACAGCACGTTCTATTGGTAAAAGTAATTCTCGAAGTTTTGAATCATCTCCTTGTTTGTAATAATGATACGCATCAGCAATATCTTGCAGTGTGTGCATTTCATTCTCTGTAAAAGGTCCTGCTTTTGTTCTGATAAGTTCAGCCATGTGTGCGCCGCATTTGAGCTTTAGCCCCATATCGTGAACAAGTTTTCTTATGTATGTTCCCGCCTGGCAGCCGACACGAAATAGCACTTCACGCCCTTTAATTTCAAGAATTTCTATGTAATATATTGTTCTTTTTCTTATTTGACGTTTTACAGCAGATTTTTTTGGAGGAAGCTGATTGATTGTTCCCATAAAATCTTGGAACATTACTTTTTCAATCTCTTCTCTTGTCCTATCTGCATGAATATGCATCAAACAAATATATTCTTTGCCTGCAGTTAGAAGCGAATTCGTAATTCTTGTAGCGTCTTGAATTGCAACAGGCAAAACACCTGTAACTCCAGGATCGAGTGTTCCAGAGTGGCCTGCTTTGTCTACATGCATAACTCTCTTTAGATAATCTGTTGCTTGATGACTAGTCGGCCCCGATGGCTTATTTAAAATTATAATTCCTTTTTTCAAAAGTTCAGCGGTTGTTCGCTCTTCAGGTTTTTTTCCAAGAGCGCCATCTGTTTTCTCCTCGTGCTTTATGAGAATTTTCTTTGTTTTATTCCTTTTTTCAAAAGGTAGTAAATATTCCATTCAATTCACACTCATCTAAATTCCTACCATCATTCATTCATAAAAAAGCATAACTTATGCACAAGTATACATAAAATTCATTTTTCAGAATTTCATTTTTACATCTATTTCTTTTCCGAGTTTCTTTAAATTATCAAGTGCCAAACCCATGTCAAGACGTATTTTCTCAGTTAATCCTTCAAGGCTATCTGCTTCAAGATAATATTTTTTCTTGCTTTCTTTTGCAAGACCTGCTTCAATTAATTTGTTTAAATGATAAACAACAGTTCCCCTGGAGAGCGATGTAGCATCTGCAATTTCTTCGCTTGATATTCCTATGTTTTTCTTGCTCGATTTCAAAAGCACAATAAATACTCGAAAACAACTTCTATCTTTATCTCTCATGTTAAAAAGCCCAAGCGATCCACCATACCATTGGAGCAAATCATTTACGTTTGTTAACTCTGGTCGCTCTGCTTTGATTATTGTTATTCTGGTTGGCTTCATTTTTGTGATTGGATTAGTTCTGTTGTTTTTATTGTTTGCGCCTTCAGCATGAAGCGCAAGCTCAAAAATTCATAATTTTTGTTGTTTCTCTATTTTTAATTAATTCTGTTTATTTAACTATTTATTTAATAAACATTACTCTATATTAAGTTTCTATTTCAAGTGTAATTCCACGACATCTCCATCTTTGAGGATGTGTTTTATACTGAGTTTTTGACCTGGGAACTTTGCTGATTTTCCCCATATCCTGCAGAACTTGAATTTTGCAACAAAGTCTTTATGCATCTTGCTGCACACATCAGATATCGTGCAACCCTTAAACATAATCATTGGAACTTTCATATCTGCTTCCTTCTGGGGTTCTTTCATGTAAATTCTTATCAAATCAAGTCGATCAAAAATAAGCTCTTTTAATTCATCAAGGTGCTCTTTGTTCTGGGCGGAAATTAATAAATCTGCACCGACTTGTTTCGCGACTCTTTCCGCAACATCTTTTGAAACAGAATCAACCTTATTCAGTATAGTTATAGAATTGACATATTTTTTGTTTGCTTCAATGCAGTCTATTAGTTCATCATCCGTTATGTCTGAACGCAGCACGACTTCTGCATTATTTATTCTCATCGCGCTAAGTATTCCTTTTATAATATCATCATTAAGATGTGTAAGTTTAACTGTTGCCCCTATTCTAATTCCATCTTTTGCTGTTTTTTTTATCTTCACATCAGGCTTTCTCTTATTGAGCCGTATGCCTGATTCATAGATTTCATCTAGAAGAACCTTATAGTGTTCAGGATGATGGACGTCAATTAGCATTAATATGAGATCTGCTGATCTAAGAACTGAAAAGACTTCTGTTCCGCGTCCACGCCCCGATGCTGCTCCACGAACAACTCCCGGCACATCAAGAATTTGTATTTTCGCGTGCTTGTATATGAGCATTCCAGGAATAACTGTGAGTGTTGTGAATGCGTAGGCTGCAACATCTGATTCTGCATCAGTTATTCCGTTTAGAAGCGTACTTTTACCAACACTTGGAAATCCAAGAAGAACTACTGTGCCATCACCTGTTTTTCTAACCGCAAAACCGTCAGCGAATGCTCCTCCTTTTTTTGTGGCTTCTCTCTCTTTGAGCTTCGCAAGTTGCGCCTTATACATACCTATGGCTCTTTGAGTTCGCTTGTTGTATTGAGAACTCGCAATCATATCCTCAAGTTCTTTTATCTTCTCTTCGTTCCCCACAATAAAAGTTAAGAGGTTTTATATATAAATTTGACTGTCAACTGGGCTCTGTAGAAAAAGTCGGTGCCAACCTGCGGGCCGATAGAATAAACCATCAAATTGTGCTTGACTCGATTGAACATCCATTTTTATGTCGAGAGCCCGCGTTGGCATGAAAAGACTTCCACAAAAATCTAAGGATTTTTGGGGCCCAAAAAGCTAGAGCTTTTTGTGGTTCTACAGAGCCTGTCAACTGACCATATAGTTATTATCAATTCACAAACAAAACACAAAACAAAAGAAAAACTGTAGAAAAATTACTTTTCTTCACTAGCTAATTTTTATTAACAAAGTCAGTAATATTTGCAAGGTATATAACTAAAGAACTTAAATTGTAAAGTTAATATAATTTGGATTAGTCATGTTTAGTTGATCTTTCAATGCAACAGGAATTACACTTCCATTAAGCCCCTGATCATTAGGATATACTCCATAACTTATCCTAGCATAATACCCCTCTTCACCTTGTTGAATCCAGAAATCATACCTAAGATAGTCACTAGTATTAACTAAAGGTATATTTTTCCAGAACATAAAATCAAGATTACACTTGCCTGCAAGCAAAGCCTGATTAGTTATGTTAGCAGGCGAGACAATTGATGTTATACCACAACATGCTGATGGTGTTGTGTCATTATTCATCCTGCTAAGAAAGCTTGGCGCTCCATTCCAAGCAAAATATTTCTTGTTAATTGTAGCATTATGTGCAGACGAAGGCTGCTCCAAATAGTAATTAGAATAATAGAATGAAGAAAAATAAGGAGTTATATTCATATTGTATCTTTTTGACATCAAAGATGAATCTACAATCATATATGTAGGATCAGGAACACCAACTATGCTTACATCCTTGCTTATAATCTTATTAACTTTCCAACTTGCATATGAATCATTTATAGTTACAGTATAATCAAGTGTTAAAATCACGCTCCAGGGATCAGTCTGATTAAGCGTGAGCGAATTTATAGTAATAATAGGATTTATATTCAGTTTATCTCTGGAGAAATTCTGCAAATAGTTAACTTTACTAGCAAAATAAGTTGAATCTGGACAATTTATTGTTAATGAATTTGGCCAGGGCGGTGAAATAGGAGTTATCTTGCCGTTAACCATACACTCAACAAATGCAGAATTATAATTTCCAAAATATGAATTATTGCCTATCATTATGCTGGATGTGAAAAAAAGAGTCTTTGAACCAGTCGCAGAAAGCATATCCTCAAGATATACATCCAACTGATCAATATATTTGTTAACACTCTGAACTCTTAGTTTTGAATTATCAACATTAACATCAAGCGCAACTGAATGATACGTGAAGAACGTAGCAAGTACAAGCGCACTTATTAGTACTGCAAGCACCGTAAACATTATAGCCTTCTTTGATATATTTCTCATACCCACACCGATATCTTTGTCACATTAGGACCATACATAACATTATTCTCATCCACAACAAAAGTAAGCATAGATGTAGTCAACACCATTTTCGCCTGAGATAAAGTATCATTATGTCTTGAGTAAATTACTCTTTCATCAATTTTGTACTCTATTCCTACATGCTCAGGAATAATAACTTTTGAGAAGTTTTCAACAAAACTCTGAGTTGTATTAAATGAATAATTCTGAGTGCTCACCATAAGCAGCACCTTTTGATAAACTGAAAGAGAAGGATTAGGCTCTACAGGATCTTTGTATATGAATGTATAACTTTTAAACTGAGACATATTCGTATTAACTATATAATTACTATATCCATCCAGATAAAATTTGGCATCAGTCACAACTGGCTTGTCTACAAAAAACGAGAGCAAAAAAGCCATAGTAAGAGTTAATATTATTCCTGCAATGAGTGCATCAACCGTAAAGAACATTACACCTTTTCTCATCCTCTTAACACCCACACTATACCTCTGCCTAGGAACCAAACACCCTCTACTTTTCATAGACAATTATCTTAAGTGTAACAGGAATTCCATACATTTCTTTTCTGTAGGTCCTAGTTATTACGCTACTAACATTTGAACTATAAAGCGAATAGTTTCCAGGTGGAGCAGGATAGGGTATACAACTAGGATTAGTTGGGTTCACACAACAAAAATAAGTAACATTGTGCTGCAAACAACAGGCCTTATTAGGATCATAATCACAAGGATTAGGAGTGTTGCACATAGGATTAGATGAATTCACACAGCAAAGATATGTAGGCGTTGGATCCAGACAACAACCATAATTCAAAGGATCACTTACCTGACAAGCACACTCAGGGCTATCTAATGGTAGTTGTGGGTTAGCAATGCAACAAGCATAATAAGGATTATCTTGAGCTATATTATTCATACAACAAGTATAATTAGCATCATTAGGATTACAATTAGGGGCTTCACAACCAGAACCCGCACACTGACCAGTACATAAACCATTACAAGAAGTTGTTTCATTATATGGCGCACCAATGCAACATTGAACCTTCGGTACAAGTTCATAAGTACAATTCAAAGCATAACAAGATGGATCAATAACTTGCGGAGTGTTTTTACTTTTTCCATCGCATACATTCATTGTTGTGGTGTCAAAAAAACTACATCCATTTGTCCCGTTGCATGCAGCCACGCAAGTATTCTGAGGTACACCATTAATTGTTTGTGTACAATCAGAATTACAGACAACATTATCAGATACATTTTGCATAAGACAATCAACTATGTTTCTTCCAGGAAACAAGCGTGCCGTAACAGTCTTTGTTTGAAATCCTGACTTTGAACAAGTAATTATAAGATTTCCTGTAACTGTAGAATTTTCATATTGCCCAATACTTGATGATAATGCTTGAGTATAAATATTACTATTTCCATTAGATGTTATACTTATGTCTACTCCACCAATTGGTTGTTTAGTAGTTGCATCTAGCGTCATTCCACTCACGTTTGTTCCACAATTAGGATCAGGACAATTTTCACATCCAGGTGTTCTTGGAACATTGATACAATTAGCTTTGAAAGTAGCATTGTTGCTATTCCCAATTGATACATCCAAACCACAAGATGCAGATTGCCAACTGCTACCAACTAGTTTTTGAACAAAAGAGCACGTCCCACCTATGCTAGCACAAGCTAAGCTACCAGTCTTGAACGCGACTGTATATCCACTTCCATCAAACGTAGCCCTTACTGTTCTCATGGCAACAGTTATCTTATCCGCTTGAGTCTCATTTCTGCCATCAGAATAACTCTCAGGACAAACACCATCTTGTGCGCCGCATACTTTACACACTTGACAGAGTTCAACAGCGCCATATCCTTGCGTAGTTATAGACCCACCACACATAGACTGAGTATAACCAGTAGAACCACACTCTCTTCCAGTAACCGCGTTTGCATCTTGAGCAACAGTCAATAATAGAAACAGTGCACCTATAAACAACAACACTAACCCTAAAAATACTCCCTGTGCTCCCCTTTTTATTAACATCAAATACTTCCTAAGATATATTATTTATAAAGTTTTTGTTGAAAATCAGAATATATCATTTAAACCACAAAAATTATAAGCAACAAAATACAAAAAAAAATTGATGAAAATAACAATCTCAGGAACACTTGGCAGCGGAAAAAGCACGGTTGCAAAAATTGTAGCTAAACAACTCAAATACAATTATTATTATACAGGAAATCTTATGAGAGTCCTAGCTGAAAAAAAAGGGCTTACCCTTGTAGAATTCACAGAGCTAAGAGAAAATAATCCAACAATCAATCTAGAACTTGATGAATATCAAAAGAAAATAGGAAAAAATGAAGATAATTTTGTATTGGATGGCCACTTAGGTTTTTTATTCGTGCCTGACTCAATCAAGATTTTTCTAAAATGCTCACCTGTTGTTGCAGCGGCAAGAATTCAGAAGAGCATAAAAGAAGGAGATGACCAAAGATTGCAAGAAGGCCTCAAAGATGATGAGAAAAGTATTCTTGAAATTCTCAAAAAAAGAAATGAAGCTGAAAACAAACAATACAAGACACTCTACAACATTAATTTCGAGGATGAAACACACTATGATCTTGTCATTAACACAACAAATATTTCTCCTCAAGAAGTTTGTGATAGAATTATTGAATTTGCAAAGAACAAAGTGTAAATCAACAACTCCTTCCTAAATTACAAGAACACCTGCAGGTTTTCTGTACAAAAAAATCGTTAATTTTTTATGCAGTTAAGCATATGCTTAACTTGCATCCAAAAAATATGTTTTTGCAGATTTTCTTGATTTTGTATTTTGCAAAATAAAGTTTTGAACTTTTATTATAACTTTTATTATAACTAAAGTATTAACATATTGACATAACATATCAACTTTTATTATAATCAAAGTATTATTCTTCAACACAAAGAGGTTTTATACTTTCAGATGGCAAGTTCGCTGGCAGGGAAGAGGCAGCTACAGTTGCTAAAAAAGCCAAACAAGTTCCTAAGACTATTAAAAAACTTCACTCCGAAGATTTGCGGAAGAAAAAGAAATG
>CAITEO010000026.1 GCA_903891505.1 uncultured Candidatus Woesearchaeota archaeon | reverse complement strand
GCGCAAAGCGCCAAAAACTCGAAGTTTTCTTTCGAGTCATAGCATTCAACATCGACCGATTAATAAGATTAGGATATGAAGTCATACTAACATTCATCAGAATAATAAGGATTGCATATCAGCCGAGAATATCATAAAATATTTAAACTATAGCGCACTATAGTTAATTATGGCAACATCGATTCAGATAAGTGCAGAACTTCAAAAGGCGTTAGCGAAAAGAAAATTATCTGACCGGGAAACCTATGAAAAGGTTATCTGGTCATTACTCGAGGACACCATGGAAATAAATAAGCAAACAAAAAAAGAGATAGAAGAAGCCAGAGCAGATATAAACGCGGGAAATTTCTATACCTTTGATGAGATTAAGAAATCCTTAAAGAAAAGGTGAACTAATTGTACAATATAATTTTCTCTCCTGTTGCTAAAAAACAGTTCGATAAACTAGATTCTTCAGTCAAAGAAAGAATAGCTAATAGTCTTGATAGAATAAAAATTAATCCTAAATCTTACCTTACCAAATTAGTAGGTGATGACGGGTATAAATTCAGAGTTGGAGATTACAGACTAATAATTGATCTAGAACAAAAAAACCTTCTAATAATAGTAATAAAAGTAGGCCACAGAAAAAATATTTATGACTAACTCAAGTTAAAATCAGAAATATATTAACCTAAATTCGCTATTTTTTTATAGTCTCCCTTGTTTCCAGAATCCATGCTTGAGAATCTAATACGACATCATAAGAAGAACAAAAAACAAATACAGTCAAGACTAAAAGAATTCAAAGAAAACAAAACTGCAACAAATAGCGAATTTCTAGGCGAAATGGCGTTTTGTGTCTTTGCTGCAAATAGCTCAGCCAAAATGGGGCTTAAAGCAGCAGAACTTCTAAAAGATGTTCTTGACATGGGCACACTCGATGATTACAAACGTGTTGTTTACAAGAAGGTGCGCTTCTACAACAAACGTACAGAATACTTGCATTACAACAAAGAAAAACTGAATGAACTATTAACTGAAATAAATGCGAAAAATAAAAAATTAAAGAACGACAAAGAAATAATTATGAATCATCTTCACGAGCTAAACCATCATGAACGTAGATTGTTCATCAAAGAAAACTTCAAAGGCTTTGGAATGAAAGAATCGAGTCATCTTCTTCGAAACCTCGGCTACGAGGGATATTGCATCATCGATAAACACGTATTAAATACATTAAAAGAATTGAACGTTCTAAAGAACAATATTCCGCCGAAGAACGAAAAAGAATATATTGCAATCGAAAAAAAACTAATCGCATTCGCAAAAGAACACAACATAAACATCGACGAACTAGATCTTGTAATTTGGTCGTACAAGACGGGAGAGATATTGAAATAATTATTTCTACAACACTTTCTTTAACGTCTCATCGAGTCCAAAATCAACATCATATTTAGTAATTTCTTCTGGATCAATCCATTTGAACTCTGTATGCTCCCAGTCAAGAACAATCTCTGGT
>CAITEO010000025.1 GCA_903891505.1 uncultured Candidatus Woesearchaeota archaeon | reverse complement strand
TCTTTTCTTTTCTTTTTTTTGTGCGTTATTTTTGTCTCCTCTTTTTCTCGCTAGAATTTGTTTTCCAAGTGATACATCATATTCTCCATTAGTTAATTCTGCATATTTGAGCGCGCAAGTTAAAACTTCTAGAAGTTCAATTGATACAATAAGTTCGCGTCTTTTGTTGAGTTGCGAGAGTTCGCTTTTTTCGTCGTAAAAATTGAATATTTTCTCAAGTCGTTTAGCTTCAGCTAAAAGAAATGGCCGGATGAGTTCTATTGCATCTTGCTCTACGTCGTAAAATTCGAATAATATTTTTCCCCCAACAAGAGGCTCTTCAATTACGTATGGTTCCATATTTATTGTTTGTTCGTGTAATTTATTTTAATATCTTGTGATGGATTGTAATATCTTGTGTGGTTTGTAATATCTTGTTGTGGATTTGGTTTGTATTGAGTGTGAGTGAAGGAGGCAGAAGTTTTATAAAGAGAGATTGGGTTCTAAATATCAACAAGAGGATTTAAGAAAAGTAAACTTAACATCGATACCCTTTGAAATATGGTGTTCATCGGTGTTGTCGATATCTAAATCTCAGGAACCTAAGTGTTCGTTTTTTGATATCAATAGTATTTTTTCTTAATCGAAAAAAATGGAAAATAATGAAAACAATGAACGAAATATAGAGTATAGTATGGAACAAAGACAATCAAGCCCGGAGCATGCTGCAATGCATGAGCACGAAGTAAGTCATGACTCTGTTGCAAAACACGAGCATGTTGCAAAGCAAGAACATGCAACAAAGCATGAACATGCAATGCATGAACGTACTGAAACTGATCGTCGAGCGCATAATCATGATGTGAAAGCATATGATCGTGATGCACCAAGACATCCACCTAAAACGAGAATTGTGGATGAATCAAGGAAAGAAATGAAAGAAACTAACATTGATCAGTTCAGAGAACTAGGATTACAAGAGGAACTTTTGCGAGCACTTTCTGATTTAGGATTTACAACGCCAACTGAAGTGCAGATAAAAGCAATTCCGCTCGTGATAAACGGGAATGATGTTATTGCAGGCAGTGCAACAGGCTCTGGAAAAACACTTGTCTTTGGAGCAGGAATAATTCATAATGTAACAAAGAACAAAGGAATACAAGCACTTGTTTTAACACCTACAAGGGAACTAGCTGAGCAAATACAAGTTGCACTAAAATCGTTTGCGAAGTACAGGCAGATGAGCATAACTGCAGTTTATGGAGGAGTATCTATAAATCCTCAATTTAGAGCACTTGAACGTGCTGATGTTGTTGTAGGAACACCTGGAAGAATACTTGATCATTTAGAACGAAGAACAATTGATTTATCGAATGTTAAGCATTTGATACTAGATGAAGCTGATAGAATGCTTGACATGGGCTTCCTTGATGATGTAAAGAAAATAATGAGTCAGTGTCCAAAAGAGAAACAAACACTATTATTCTCGGCGACAATATCGTCTGAAATAACAGAGATATCTAAGAGATTCATGAAAAATCCAGTTAAGGTAAGCGCTGTTGCTATGGTGGACCCTAGTAAAATGGATCAGGTCTATTATGATGTTAAAACAAACATGAAGTTTTCACTTCTAGTTCACTTGATGAAAAAAGAAAATACTGGGCTTGTAATGGTTTTTTGTAATTCAAGACATTATACTGATACGGTTGCTAAGAATCTAAATAGAAACAAAATAGAGGCCATGGCGATCCACGGGGGATTATCTCAAGCTCAAAGATCTAGCACTCTTGAAAAATTCAACTCAAAAGATACATTCGTTCTTGTATGCACGGATGTTGCGGCACGTGGGCTTGATATTCCAGGCGTATCGCATATTTATAATTATGATATGCCTCTTGATGCAAAGCAATACATTCACAGAATTGGAAGAACAGCAAGAGCTGGAAAGAGTGGAAAAGTCATTAATCTTGTATGTGATCGAGACCATGAAAGTTTTGGTAAGATACTAAGAGAGTATGATATAAAAATACAGAAACTTGAGAAACCTATGGTTGAAAAAATAGAACTATCTGCTAGCACAAGAGGAGATGGATCAAGATTCGGCGGATCAGGACCAAGAGGAGAATTTGGACGAGGACCTTCGAGAGAAGGTGGAATGCACAGAGGATCATATCAAGGGCGAGGAGATTCGAGACCTAGTGGCGGGGGCAGATTTGATAGAAATCCAAGAGATGATGATAGTTCTGCTGCAAGATATGGCACAACGGATTCAAGTGCTCGGCGAGAGAGATTTGTTAGCAGATCCCAAGAAGGAAGAAGCGAACAAGGATCAAATTCTGGGCCAAGACGAGGATCAAGCGGTCCTCGAAGAAGCTTTGGTGGGTCTAGAAGTAGTGGCGCTCCACGCGGTGGTCGGGCTAGACGATAAGTAAATTTAATTTATTTTTCTTAGTTTATTTTTTTTGGTCTTTTTTTGTCGGGTTGTTCTTCTATCGTTATTTTTTTGTTTGTTTCATTTTTCATTTTATTGTTTTGTTCTCTTCTTTTTCGTCTTTTGTTTGTTTTCTTGTTTATTTTTTGTTTTGTTCTTTTTTGTTTGTTTTG
>CAITEO010000024.1 GCA_903891505.1 uncultured Candidatus Woesearchaeota archaeon | reverse complement strand
GGCTGATATGCAATCCTTATTATTCTGATGAATGTTAGTATGACTTCATATCCTAATCTTATTAATCGGTCGATGTTGAATGCTATGACTCGAAAGAAAACTTCGAGTTTTTGGCGCTTTGCGCCACGAGATTTGGCAGACGAGCCAAATCTTTTTTTGAACATCGAGTTAAGGGTCTCGATTTTATTCCTCTGCAAATATTCGCAGTAGTCAAATGTTTTGAAGTGTTTGCGTCTGTAATGTCCTTTTCTGCGGTGGTTTTGAATGTCTATTCTGCGTTGCAGAATTAAAGGCTCCGCTTTTAGTGTCTCATCTATAAATTTAAATATTTCTTCATCATCGTAACCTCTGTCCGCATAAACTGTTTCAGGATTGAAGTTTTTCTCGAATTTTCTGAACAAGATTTTTGCGTCGATAGTATCGTGCCGATTGTTTCGACGCGATTTGTGCAAGAGAATTATGTAATTATCTATATCAACAAAAAATGTTGTTTTCAAGAATGGTCGCTTCTTGTAAGGTTTGCCAATTCTCTTGCAATAATGCGAACTCGCATTATCCAGACTGATGCCTGTTGAATCGATAGCAACGCGTTTTGGTTCAGGAATTAAAGTCCTGAATGCTAACATTAAACGTTCCAAAATTTCGCCAGAAAGTTTTTTTTCTAATCGAGATATCGTCGTATAATAAGGAATTTTAGTCAAACCTAAATATTCGCGAAGCGAAATATTGTCTGCAATATCAGTCAATAATTCTTCGTAAGTGCACTTACGAAATTGCTTGTAAACAAGCAAAAAAAGCTTTTGAAAATTAGAATAAATCTTGTTTGAGAATTTGCTAAAATGCAGAGGTAACTCTGCAATCTTGAATAATTCATAGCAAAAATCCGCAACTTTTTTATATTTGTTAATAATTATCTCCAATGTAGCACCTCGTCAATAAATTTGTTGTAAGAATGCTAATTTTAGACGAGAGCTACTATATAAAAATTTCTATTAATTAAGAGGGGTGCATATCAGCCGATATTCTCTTTTAAATTGTTAGATTCATTCTTAATATGCAGTATTTCAGAAGTTCTCTTAGAACAATTTGTTCAGGCTCAGTTAAAGATTTATTGACTTCCTTGATTTTAATGAACAAGAAAGCATCTTTTTTTGACACCCAGATTTGAGTCTTCTCTCCCTTAAAGTCGTGGAAGAACGCAATGTTCTCTTTCTTTCCTTCAAGGACTAATAGAATATCTGCGAGCTCTGAGTCGTTCATTTTAACTTTCTTCCATAACCAGGCACTATCTCCCTCTGGAGGTTGCCCGGGTTTTGGAGTGCCAAAATGAAAATAAAATTCTCCGACGTCGTTCAATGTCGCCTTAAGACAATTGCTCTTGCCGAAGAATGGCTTGTTTATTACAAGTTGAGTCATTGCTAATTGCTCGAATGTTTTTGTTTAAATATTATTGTCGCAAGGATGTCCAGTGGGAGAGTGGAGAAACATTTAAAAAATGAACATGGTTCTGGAGAATAAACAGCCCCGTAGTGTAGCGGCCAATCATCTCGCCCTCTGGACGTTTCGAAGATTTCTTTGAAACGGAAGTAAGGCGGGGACCTCGGTTCAAATCCGAGCGGGGCTATCTATCAACTGTGCATCAGTGAGGGTCTATTTTTTGAGACCTTACAAAGAAAGAATTAATTGTAGAGAATTATTGTTTGTTTTACTTCTGAGTGTTTGTTTCGTTAAGTATATCATCATAAAATATTTTCAGGCCATCAATCATTTCTTGTATTGATTTCAGTTCGGTTTTGTACTCTTCACTTGTTGAATTTTTGATATATCTAGTTAAATTTTCAGAACTTAAATTTGTTTTAGCTCTCCAATATTGCTTGGCAACAAGAATGGCTGTGTCTACAACTTCAGTGTTGTCAAAATCTGAGATTTGCCAATTTCTGTTTTCGAGTAAACTTGTAACTTTTTGTGCTGTCTCATCTGTGACGTCGGGATTGAATCCTTTATGACCGAAATTTCTAATTGCACTATAGTGGGGGTGGAACAGATGGGATATGTCCTCAAAGTCCTCGCCTGTTTCTGATTTGAATGCTATTGGGGGGATGTAAACTCCGAACTCCTCTATTTTTCTGAGAGGAAAACCGAAACATTTAACGATGTCATATTTTTTATTAACATTTATTTCTGACTGCGCAGCATAATCGTAGAACTTCAGATCATATTTTGATATAAGTGTCTGGTTCGAAATCGAATTATTGATATTATTTCTTGCCTCAATTAGAAAATATGCAGTACTTACTCCTTGCATTCCAAAACTAAGGAAATTGTGGTGGAATAAATTTTCAATCATACCGCTCATTTGAGTAACGTCTAATTCATCAATTCTCTTTTTCAGAGACTCTTCAATTTTAGCCATGTACAACTAGTCAGTACAAATACTATTTAAATCTTTCGTTATTTAACCACTAGATAGTAATAAAAAAATGTAGATTTTCTTTTCGTTGTTGTTTCTTTTATTTTTTATCTTCTATTTCTTCAGAACTTTTCTTGAGATAATTTTTCTTTTGAATTACGCTTCTGCCTAGTTCATTTTCTGCTTCTTTTCTTGCAATTCCTGCAACTTTTCCTC
>CAITEO010000023.1 GCA_903891505.1 uncultured Candidatus Woesearchaeota archaeon | reverse complement strand
TGGAATATTTGTGTTTGTTTTAATTTTATTTCTGTTTAGTATTTCTATTCACGAGATTCGTGCTGCATCGTCGCAAAAAATTGACGCTAAAGTCATGCACGATCTTTCGCTCGACGGAAAAGCAAGAGTGATTGTTTTCTTGAGTGATTCATTAATTGGTGTTAAAGGCTCGAGGCAAATTGTTGATGCGCAAAATGAAAATAAAAAAATTATGGCATCGACTATCGAAAAGATAGGTGCACAAAAAGTAAGCAATGAATTTACGAGTCTAAATGCATTCTCAGCTTCGCTTTCAAAAAATGAAATTGATATGTTATCTCAAGATAGCAACGTTGTTAGTATAACTCAAGATATTAAACTTAAAACTTTCTTGCAGGATTCAACAGCCCTAATAAACGCGACAGGTTCTTGGAATTTAGAGCCGTATGGTTTGAATCTTACTGGCGAGGGAAGAAGTGTTTGTGTGATTGATACCGGTGTAAATTACTCGCATCAAGATCTTGGAAATTGTTCTCTTGTTCATCACACATTAAGTGGAGATCAGGTGAGTTATGTTCTCGAGTCGCCACATAATTATAGTGTGCTAACTAACTACTCGTGGAATATTAGTATGCCTGGTTTTTCAAGTATTGCGTTGCATTTCGTTAATATCAGCACGGAAGTTGCATGTGATTTTATCAAGCTTGTCGCGCCTAATGGAACATTAATTGCAAGTTATTCTGGAAGTCATACTGATTTGTGGACGCCGAGTGTTGAAGGATCAAATGTTACAATTATACTCGAGACTGACGAGTATATTACTGATTACGGGTTTTATATTGACAAAGTAATAAACGGTACGACTGCTACGACGTATAATTGGAACAATTGTACAAAAGTAATTTATAGGTGGGATTTTGTGAATAGCGATCCTGATCCAATTGATGATTATGCAGTAATTGGTCATGGAACGCATGTTTCTGGAATTGTTGCAGCGAATGGATTAATACATGGTGTTGCTAAAGGAGCGAGTATTATATCGATGAAGGCGATGGATTCATCAGGCTCAGGATGGTCATCTGATGTTGCAGAGGCCATTGAATGGTGCACAAACAAGAGTAATGACTATAATATAAGTGTAATATCTATGAGTCTTGGATATTATCCTAATGCTTCTTCAAATTATTGTGATTCTACAGATTCTCTCATGACATCTGCAATAAATGCAGCTGTTGCAAAAGGAATTATTGTGACTGTTGCAAATGGAAATAATGGAGACTCATCAAAAGTTAGTTTTCCAGCGTGCATCAAGAATGCAACAAGGGTTGGAGCGACAGATAAAAATGACACTATTGCAGATTATTCTAATTTTTGGACAAGAGATATGCTTCTTGCGCCAGGAACTGATATAAATTCTACAGCGATTTCTGGAGGGTATAGACTTCTAAGTGGTACGTCGATGGCAACACCCCACGTGGCGGGTGCTGTTGCAATACTTCAAGAGTTTTGGCTTGAGCAGAATGGTTCACTTCCATCAAATCAACTAATTTTTGATGCGCTGAATTCGACGGGAAAACAAATAAATTACTCAGGAAGATCATATTATAGAATTGATATTGTGAAAGCAATTAATTATCTAGATGAAGTTGCACCAAATGTTTCAATCAATAAAAATACAAGTAGCGTTGCGCTTGGCAGTAATGATTCGCTCTTGATTAATTGGTCATCAAGCGATAGATTATTTTTAGAGTCAATTCAGATGAATGTAACGTATCCGAATGGAACTTTATTATTCTCGAGCATGAATAACAACGGATCCGTTGTTTTTAATTCTAGTAATTTTTCGGCTGCAGGGTTGTACAATGTTTCTATTTCAAGTGCTGATGAAAATAATAATGTTGGTGTTGCAACAGATTATTTCAACGTAACAACGACTGCGCCAGTAATATCTTCTTTTGCGCCATCTATTATTGTAACTGCACGTAAGAATGTAACATTGATTTTCAATGAAACTTCATATGATGTAAATAATTTATCTCTTAATTATTATTGGTTTGTGAATAATACTTTTAATTCTAGTACGCAGAATTTTTCTTTTAATAGCACAAATTATGATATAGGAATTTACAATATAATTTTTGTGGTCTCAAACAACAACATGAACACATCGATGTCTTGGAACCTGACGTTGCTTGATGCGTGCTATGCGAATCTCACAAACACATCTTGGTCTAGTTGGAGTAATGTGTCTTGTTCTGGTACTCATATGAATCAGAGTATGTCTCGTGTTCAATATGATGCAAATTTCTGCGGTGATGTTGCGAATGAAACAATTTATGAGTATGCTCTTGTTGGTCCAACGTACCAGAATACATCTTGGAGCAGCTGGTCAGATATTTCATGTTTATCTACAAATAAAATGAATCAGTTACGAACGCTTACGCAGTATGAATCATATGGTTGCGTAGCTAATCAGACGTTTACCGAGTATCAAGCAGTAAACAGTTGTACTTATCACAGTGGTGGGGGCGGAGGAGGCAGCGGAGGATTTTTTAGCACGCAAAATACAACTGTAACGACGAATCTAACTAATACAACTAATAGTACGGCAAATACTTCAATTAATTCATCTGGCAGTGGTTCAAATGAATCAGGAAACTTATCAGCGAACACATCATCAAAGAGAAATATACTGCTTCATACTCAGAACGAATCAGATAATACAAGTATTAATTCTACGAATAATATTAATGTTACATCTAATACAACAAATAATGATTCATCAACGTCATTCGGAGGAAAGAAAATGCAAAACACAGCACTAAATACATTCATAGTTAAACTTGTCGCGGCAGCACTATCGGTTGTGGCGATATTGCTTGTTATATATTTCATCAACATGATGGCAAAGAAGAAAGCAGTGAAGATGAACGAAGAATTAACTGCTGCGATGAATGCGGCGAAAGTTGCGAAGAAAGACGCAAAAGAGAAAAGAAAAGAAGAGAAATTGAAAGCCAAGGAAGCGAAGAAGCACGCAAAAACTACGAGGAAGGA
>CAITEO010000022.1 GCA_903891505.1 uncultured Candidatus Woesearchaeota archaeon | reverse complement strand
CTTCTATGTTTTTGTTCACAGAATCTATCCATCCTTCACGCTCTTTTATGTTACGCTCGTACAAATTATTCTTGAAGCGTTCACTAACAACGTTTATTTCATATTTTATTTCCATAAGTTTTGCTCTTAGTTCGCTTAGTTTCTCAACACTTAGAAGCTCTAATGCTTCAAGTACGGTATCTTCCTTTTCTTTTTTTAATGAAAGTGTTTTTATGTTATCTTTTATGTGTGTAAGTTCTTTTATTATTAAAAACTCAGCATCTTCGACAAGAGCATCTACTGGTTTTGACATATATTTTTCAACAAGTTCATCTTCCTTGTCTTTATTGTGTTTTTTCAATGCATGTTCTAGTTTAGAGAATAAATCTCTGACGTTTTGCTCTATTTTCCAGAGTTTACTGCTAAGACTCTTTTGTCTTTCTTGCAAATCCAAATACTCTTCATAGGCTTTCGTCTGTTTTATCTGATCAAGTTTAGAATCAAATTTGTTCTTTCTATCAACTTCGCTGTTCTTAAGAGAAATAGTGTGTTTAAGTTCTTCCTCAAGTTTCTCAACTTCTTTTAGCAGCAAGGAATATCTTTTCTGGTGACTTCTAATTTCTCTAATCTTTGTAAGAGGAGTTCTATCAAATTCAGCACGGGCATTAGAGAGCATATTATCTACATCTTTGATCTTTGTAGCAACAGGCTGAACATGATCCTCAATGAATTCTCTTAAAACAAAGTAGTTTTTTTGTGTATCCTCAGAGAGTGCATTAAGCTTTTCTGAAACTTGTTCTAGAAATTCATCAACTTCCTCAGGATTATTTGGAACTTTTAGCTCTAAAATGAACATTCTAACTTTATCTATGAATGTTTTCCTGTTGCCCTCGAAAATACTTTTTAGTCGTTCAGGGATTACTTTTTCTTCTTTTAGTTTAGCGTGTTCTAAATCATCTAGTAATTCATTCAGTCTTGTTATTTTTGATTGAACATCTCGTTTAAGGATAGCGATTTTTATTTCTAGGCCGGACTTTTTGATGAAAGTTAGTATCCAGGGCTCGAGTTCTTCAAGGGTTATTTCTTTTAGTTGTTTGTTTTTTTCTGTTTCTTTCTTTAGAAATTTGAAAATTCCCATTTGAACACCTACTTGATTGTGCTGACTTATGCTCAGCACATACTCTTGCTTCGAGAGTATTTAGTCATTTGATAGTATTTATATATTTGATGAATTATCTTTATCGTGGATGAAAAAGCAAAAGAATGAAAACAATATTCATGCGAGGGATAAATTCAAAGTAAGAAGACATTCTTTTCAAGATGTTGCCGAGAAACGAATAGCTGAATTATTTTTGCAAGCAGGGCAAATATTTCCAAAAGATCCTTTGCTTTCAAATAGGTATGTTAAGCTCGCAAGAAAACTCTCGACAAAGTATAAAGTGGCATTTTCTAAAGCACAAAAAATCAGGTTTTGTAAGGTGTGTGGGGCGTTTTTGGTCCATGGTAAAAATGCTAGAATAAGGCTCTCAAAAGGCAATATTGTTGTTTCTTGTGGTATTTGCAAGGCCGTAAAACGCTTTAAATATAAGTAATTTGCTCATTTTAGCGTCTAATTTTAATTTCTATAATATTGTCCACAAATTATATAAATCTACTTAGGTATATGTATTCTCCGAAGGTTTGGGGGAACTGATTAGATTCATTAATCACTTCGTAGTGGTTAAAATAGAAACATTTAAATACTAAAAAGAATTTTAGTATTTTAGTCGAAAAGGAAAACGACGAGAAAGAGTGCCCCTGAAGGGATTGAGAAATTATTGAATGAGAAAAAAATGAAAAAAATGAACAGAATGGATGATGACTTCAACTTCACAAGCATCGAAGATGAACAACAGCTTGAGGAGATAAGAGGAGAAAACTCTAAGAAGCCAAGAATGAACATCTTGAATCAGAAGAAGCTAAGCAAATGGGAAATGGATGAACTATTCCTAGATGGCGAGAGCACCGAAGAATACGAAGAAGAGATGTAAGTTTCTTAAGGATTTTTACGTAAATAGTCTTATTTCTAGATAGAAATAGATTTTTGGAAATTATTAAATAAAAGACCGGATTTCTAACTTTATGAATCACTTATTTATTATTAGGCATGCGGAAGATCTTAATGATTCTAATCAGAAAATTACGCCTAGTGGAATAGATATGCTTAAGTTTGCTGCTAGAGATATGAATTCAATAATTGGGGGGACAAATGAAAAGATTTATTTGGCTTCCTCAAAATATCTTCGCGCAATAAATTCCTCTAAGGTTGTGGCTGAGGAACTCGGCATAATTATGACTGAGAATGATCTTCTAAATAATTGTGAACGTATGAGTTCAACGCAGTTAGATGAACTTTATAATCTAGTTTCTAGTATTGAAAATGAGTATAAAGCAATAATTTTGATGACCCATGTTCCAAATGCGCAATTTTTTTCAGCTCATTTCATGAAAAAGAGATTTGACAAATCAATAGCTCTTGTTAGGCCGATATATGCATCATTTATTGATATAAACTGTCTAGATAGTATAGCTACATATGTGCGATTAGAATGTGACGGTGGGTTAGAGGCTAAGAGATCCATATTATAGGTTGCTATTTATTATACTGTTAATTTTCACAAAACACTTAAATGGTCTTATTCTCCATTAAATTAATGGATAAAGAACTAGCACGCGGGGCAGAAGCAGTAATAATTCAAAAAAAAGATTCTGTGGAGAAACGAAGACTTGCAAAGAGCTATCGCATCAAAGAAATTGATGATGAACTTCGCATTAGAAGGACGAGGAGCGAAGCTAAAATGCTTGGAAAAATGCAGGGCGTTGCGCCCAGAGTGATAAGTGTTAGCGAAGATGCTATACAAATGGAACTCATTGATGGAAATGTAATCAAACATATTCTTGATGATAAAATAATGATTGCAGAGAAAATAGGATATGAGACAGGACGAATGCACGACTTGAATATTGTGCACGGAGATTTGACGACGAGCAACATGCTCCTTGATAAAAAAAATAATGTGCGCTTCATAGATTTTGGATTATCATTTGTATCTGATAAAGTAGAAGATAAAGCAGTTGATCTGCATTTGTTTCGAGAAGCAGTTGAAAGTAAACACTTCAGGCATGAATCAGAGATTTGGAATGCGTTCCAAAAAGGATATGCGCCAAAGAATCGAGATCAAATCCTGAAACGACTCGAACTTGTTGAGATGCGAGGACGAAATAAACAGAAATATTAGAACACATTAGGGACTTCAAAATGAAAAAAACAAACATAGTTGCATTAATATTCATATTATCAATAAGTTTATTATCGCTAGTTCTATCTTCAGGAACTGTCTTTGCAAGAATTGGTCATATGACTCTGCTTACAGTTGGTGAGCGTGGAAATGAAACATTCGGCAGCACAGCTGATGTTTATCTTGAAGTAAAGCCTGGAACTGGGCGAGTTTTCTTTGATTCATTTCCATTAACTCAACTAGATACTCAAATATCAACAAGATTTGCAAAAGAAGTTGCATGTGATTTTCTCGTGATGGATTGTTCAAATAAAGATTTCTTCTACACGATACGTGCGAAATCATCAATTGTCGGCGGGCCTAGTGCAGGCGCCGCGATGGCTGTTTTGACTGTTGCTGTTCTTGATAATGATAAACTAAATGAATCTGTTGTCATGACTGGAACAATAAATTCAGGAGGAATAGTAGGTCCTGTTGCGGGGATAAAAGAAAAAGTTGATGCAGCAAAGAGCGCAGGATTTAAGAAAGCACTAATACCAAAGAGGAGTATAATATCAGGTGAAGAATATCTGGCTAATCTCTCGAAAAATAATTCTGATATAAATTTATCTGATAAAATAGTTTATGCTGATTCGTTCCATGTCGATGGAATAGATGTGCAGGCTGTATCCACGCTCGAGGATGCCTTGTTTGAATTTACTGGAAAGAAGTATCCTGATTATTCATATAATCTAACTGTGCCTGCAGCATATAATGATATAATGAAAAATGTATCAATAGCTCTCTGCAATAGAGCAAAGGAGATAAATTTCTTAATAGATAAAAGTGTAAAATCTAAGAAAGCTGAACAGTATAATTATTCAATGGATTTTTTATCTAAGGCAAATGTTTCATTTGTTCAGGGCGATTATTATAGTTCTGCAAGTTTCTGTTTTAATGCTAATAGTCAATTAAGAGACATAGAATATTCTACATTATCGAAAAAAGAACTTAATTTAATCGCAATGAGCGCGCAGCAGGATACGAATAAGTTGCTTGATCAAGTGAACAAAAGAGATATGAAAACATTATCTGAGCTTGAAACGTCAATGATTGTCAAAGAAAGATTACTTGAAGCTAAAGATTTGCTTAGTAAGAATGAGTCTGATGTGAATAGCAATCTTGCATATATAGTTGAGAGAATATATAGTGCTGAGGCTTGGTCTGCATTCTTTAGTTATCCTGGAAAAAATGTTCAATTAGACAAGGTTCATCTTGCGGATGCATGTTTATCTAAGATAGCTGAAGCGGAAGAGAGAGTTAATTATTTGGAGTTATTATTCGGGAAGTATGATGATGCAAGAAAAGATATTTCTGACACAAAACAAATTTATGAATCAGGAGATTACGCTTATTGTCTTTTCAAAGCAACAAGAATAAAAGCTGATGCCAATGCAGTTCTTGCATCACTCTCTGTTACTGAGGAAAAATTTCCTAGTTTAATTGATGATCAGCTAGGGCTTTCTAGGATACAAATAAATAAGCAAGGTGAAAACTTTCCAATACTTGGCTATAGTTATTATGATTATGCAAATTCATTAAAGAGCACTAAACCTGCACTTTCAGTTCTATTTTCTGAGTATGCGCTCGAGTTTAGCAATTTAGATATGTATTTTCCACGTGCAAAAAGTCATTCTATTTACTTAGATTCACAGCGAGTTGGATTATTCATGCTAGGAATTGCTGCAGGAATACTCGCAACAATAGTTATACTTGTAATTATGGGTAAACGCGCAAGAAAGAAAGAGAAACGAAAAGAAAAGATAGGAAAGAAAAATATTCAAAGAAAAAAAAGATGAATTCCTAGAAAAAAGTGAGTTTGTCTAATCCCAAACATTTGTCTAAAATTAAGCACAATATTTAAAAATAGACGAGGAGTCTTAAAAGAATAAGTTGCTCGGGTCGCATAGCCTGGTATTGCGCAGAATGATTTAGATGTAAAAACTTAAATTATGCGTAAGATTGCTACGTACCTTGGTGCGTTAGAAACCAGTAATACCGCAGATATCCTGTCCCTTTGGGACCGTGAGTTCAAATCTCACCCCGAGCGCTTTTTTATTTTTATAAACTTCTTTAACGCCCACCCTAAAAATAATCTGAAAAAGCAATTTACAGATTGAAGGGTATATAACAAACCTATTCCTGACTAAATAGGAAAAATGAACATAAACGACTTATATCCAGGAAGGGCCAGATATTATGAAACAGAACTTAGGGTTATGGCCGACGACAGCACTGTTTCTGAGCGAAATAAGACTGATTTAAGGGCATTTTGCGTGTCTTTGCTCAGCACAGGCAAAGTTCAACAATATAGAGCTGGGAAGCTCCTAAGTCATCTTAGGGTCTTGGCAAAAGGTCGCAAAACCGACTTTAGATACCTCAATTTAGGAGAATTGCAGGCCTTAGTCGTGGAGATAAACCTATTCGACAAGAGTTCGGCCACAAAAGCAGACTATAGAAAAGCCATAAAGCAATTCTACAAATGGCTAGAAAATGATGATGAGCGGTTATTATCTGCAGACCTTAATGTTCGTGAAAGCGCCAAAAAGATATACAAATATGTCAGCCAAGATATGACTACGAGGTTCAAATCGAAGAGAATAGAGCCGAGCGAAGTTATCAGTGATGAAGACCTAATATTGATTCTAGAAAAAGGGTGTCAAACTGAACAAGAAAAAGCAATTATATCCTTACTGCATGAAACTGGTATGAGAACTGCGGATTTGCTTCTTACAAAAATTAGCAGTTTTGCTGTTGATTCTAGAGGAATTGGAACTATTTTTACAGGAAATGGCAAAACGGGAAGCAGACAAATAGACATCATAAGAAGTGTACCATATATTCAAGAGCACATAGCAAGACACGCCACAAAACCAGACAAAGATAGCTACTTATTTTATTTTCTTGATGAACGAAGTAATAAGATAAAGCCATTTAATCATATGAGATTTTACACAACAATAAAAAAATGTATTCTTAGGTCAGGTCTGAAAAAGAAAGCAAATCCTCATTGGTTTAGACACTCGCGAGCGAGTCTTGATGCAATGAATGGTACAATGTCAGAGAGCGTGAGAATGCGTAGAATGGGCTGGAGCGAGCAGAGCAAAATGATGAGCAACTATACTCATTTAGGCACGAAAGAAATACGCACAGCATGGCTTAAGGCCAATGGTTTAGAGGATGATTCAAAGACTAAAGAACAGTATTTTACCTGCATATGCCGACGGCTCATTTCAAGTGATTTACAATATTGTCCTCATTGTGGAAGGCCTGCATCATTGGAAATATTGAATCAAGAAAAGCTAAGAGCGAATTCTCTTCAGGAGGAAATCAACGAGGTAATACCTCTAATGCCTGAAGATCCAGTCAAAAAGAAAGAGTATCTTGAAGTCATTAAATTTGCCATGGAGATGCTTAACGACCCTGCTAGACTGAAGAAGTTTGAAGAGGGCAGATAAGAGTATTCTAATGGGGGTGTGAATAATATTTATATACTTTAAAAGAATATTTTTGTTGTGACTCTTATAATTGCAATGAACTATGATAAAGGTATAGTTTTGACTGTAGATAGGAGGGTGGGAAGAAGACAGAATGGGTCTAGAGACTTAACTTTTACTGTGGGTGATAAGTATGTTCGTCATGATACGAAGCAACTACTGTTAATTAGTTATGGCTTGGATAATATTTGTTTTGCAATTGCATGTGATTTAGCACATGACCCTGATATTAATTCCAGCAATATTAAAGATAAATATTTGGCGAGTTTTGAAAAGAAGCAAACTGACGCACTTAATGTTAGCCTACTTGAAGGATATACTAGCAGAGTAAACTTTATTATTGTTCTGTGTGAAAATAATAAATTATTTTTATATCGTGCAGTACATAATAATTTTAATATACTGGAAATAACACATTTGTATGAATCTTATGGGTGTGATGATAAAATGCCTAGTTATGTGCGTAGAATTCGTCCCACTTCTAACTTCGACTATGATTGTGCCAAAAAATTGAGTGCTAACATCATCAATTATGTGTCGACTGAAGGTGGAGCTGAAGAAGTTGGCAGTTTATCTGTTGAACAGATTAATGTAATTAGAGCAGATACCGACGGGTTAAAAATAGAAAAAGTTGATTCAGAAATTGAAGAATATTTATTAAAATGTGTTTGTCAGTTATATGCTGATAAAAAGATATTGGTGCAATAAAGATGACAGCTGAAAAAATAACCAAACTATTTTTGGAGATTAAACTAGATATACAGAAATACGGGTACAGAGATATCAAAGAAACAGATAAAAGAATATCTGAAGAAGATTTAGAATATAATGAATTATTAGATTTGATGATTTTATTCGCAAAAAGTACTGATTTTTTTAGATGGTATCTTTTTTTGATGACTAAATTAATTGATTTGGTTTCTGATGACGACAAATATATTCAACTATTAATAGAAATAATAAATAAAGTTAAAAATGATATGGCTCAAGGAGAATTTATCGAGGTTTTAATTCATATAGGTGAAACTGAAGACTTGAGTGGGCATATATATGACGCGCTAATTAGCTCTGGAGAAGAGGATGTACATCATTACGCGGGCATTCTTTTAGGCGCGATAGGCAGAACAAAAAATAAAAATATTGTTAAGTTACTAATTCGTGATTTAAATGATGCTAATTATTCTGAGAAACGACGTGCGTCTGTATTGGTTAGTGCACAGATAATTATGGAGAAAGATGCGGGTTTAGATAATATCGCGATTTATGACGAACTAGCTAATATAGCCTCAGCTAGTTCAGCAGACTTAATGCGTTTACAAGGTGTTGTTTTTTTAGTAGAATTATATCGTCTAGTTAAGAAAAACAGCAAAGATGTTACTAAATACAAAGAGTATTTGGAGAGGGTATTCATCAACGTTAAACCTAATGTTTTAAGAGGACTTGTAGAGAAAGTACACTACAGAGGGCTGGATGACCCAGAATATGAATTTGAGTTAGTTGAAAAATGTTCTAATCATTTATCTAAACAAATTGCAGGTTCCATTTGTTATTATTTAGCATCAAAGAATGATATAAATAAAAAAGCTAGTTTTGAAATATTAATTAAAATACTTT
>CAITEO010000021.1 GCA_903891505.1 uncultured Candidatus Woesearchaeota archaeon | reverse complement strand
ATTACCCCCAATTGAGATATAGTATTAAGCAATATTATAAATATTTTGGAATTAGTATACATAATAGGACACTAGAAAGAGGATAGAACGAATGACAAAAAACACTTTTTATCATCTTTTGTTCGATTAGATTTTATTGAACTACTATTTTTTATTTCACATCATAGTCCTCTTTTTCCTCAAACTTCGGAGCATCTTGAGATATGTTCTTTATTTTTGTTTGAACAAAATACTCAAGACAATCAGCAGCATCAAAAAACGCGCGTCGCCTAAGATATGGCTCTCCAAATTCTAAAATGAAACTATTTTCATTAATGTCCCCTCCGCAAACAGGACATTGTTTCTCAGAAAGATTAAACTCACTATACATTCGAAGTTTTTTTTCAATTAAACGATCGATGTTCCCAGCGATTAGATCACGTTTTATTTTTACTAAATCTTCTTTGTCAAGATTATCAATTATTTTTGCGAGTCTGTTCATGATATATTATTCTCCCTCAACCTCTCTGAACGATTGCCGAAAATCTAATGATTTTCGGAAACTCCGACAAACTTCATTTGGCTGAGTTGCGTCCGTTCACACCGCACGCATTTTGCCATTTGGGCTCGAGCGAGTAGTCCGCTTATTTTTTTAGGATAAATAATTTTAATACTGTTAATTTACTGTGGCAAGTTATACAAATCAAAATGCTCTTTCTCATATAATGGAGTGGATTGAACAATCAAGTCCTGGAAATAAGATTCTTTCCTCATGAGACCATCTTTAATTTCAGGTAGGGTATGGCTCCAAAACCTGATTGTCCTTTCTCCATTTCGGTGCTTAATCTTAATTGCGCTCTTTGTTTCTCTGAATTGATCGAGCTTTTTTGTAATTACAAGTATGTGTATCTCTTCATTATCCGATCTTAGATAATATGCACTATCAATGTGTTCAACAACTGCGTGGTTCATGAAGAAGTTTAATATGAATGGAACTTCTTCTTTGTAGTCTGATAATAAAAGGTTAATCATGAGGCTAGTATCAGGAGTTAACTTGAGTTCTTTTCGTTTGACATTTCCGGGGCCTATGCTTGAGAGCCAAACTTTTCCCTTAATTAGTGTGTATAATACTCTTAAATCTTTTTCTTTTCGAGAGTTGGGGCCCCTATCGGCGCGGGTTTTTTTCAAGTACCCGTACGCCTCAAGGAGTTTGAGTTGCTGGCTCATGTTGGCTATTGTTGTTCCAAGCTTTTCCGCAAGTTGTTTGGGGGTTTGCGGAGATTTAGAAATAATTTTCAGTATCTGCCATTTTGAGCCAGCAATCTCATCTGAAAATTCATCTGTCATATGGAATCACAATTATCTCCTATTTTTTAGAATAATGCAACTATTTAAATATTTCGTTTTTAAGAAAGTATAATAGTTAGATGTTATTATACTATTGATAATATTTTAGTTAATTTATTACTTACTTATAAATTTTAGTTTTAGTTTTAATTTTTATTTTCATATATAGCTCATATTAGAAGTTTTACTCGAAATGATTCACAATATTTATATAGCAGAACTTTCAGTCATGTAATCGTAACAAAAAAGGGGTATGTGGGTTTGAAGGTACTTATGTTAGGATGGGAGTTCCCTCCGTTCTTTGCGGGGGGAGCAGGAATAGTGTGCAGTGCACTAAGCGAAGCGCTTCTAGCAAAAGGGGTTAGCATAACTTTTGTTATGCCATCTGGACCAGAGGAAGTATATGATGGGCTTGATAAAAAACTAAGTACATCTAAATCGAAGTTCAAAATTCTAATAGCAAATAACAAGTACAGAAACGTGAAGTTAACTGTTAAAAAAATAGATTCTATTCTTCATGCATATGCAACGAATGAGTCTTATGACAAAGCATACAAAGAAGTTAGTTTATCCTCTGACAAAAACAAGTACAGAGGCACACCTTTGTATGGTAAAAATCTTAAACAAGAGATTTATCGTTTTGCAGAACAAGTAAAATTACTTGCGATGGAAGAAGAATTTGATGTTATTCATGCTCATGATTGGGTTACGTTTCCAGCTGCTATTGCTCTAAAGAAAGAAACAGGAAAACCGATGATTATACATGTTCATATTACTGAATTTGATAAGAGTGGAGGATTGCATGCGGACCCTGAAATTTACAAAGTTGAAAAAGAGGGGATGGATGCAGCAGATAAAATAATAACTGTTAGTAACAAAGTTAAGGATATGATTGTTGATAAGTATTATGCTGATCCATCCAAGATTATTGTTGTGCATAATGCAGCTACTCCGATGAATGAGGAAATAGAATATAGAGCAGAAGCAATTAAGACAACAGATAAAATTGTTCTTTTTGCGGGGCGTGTAACTTTGCAGAAAGGTCCTGATTATTATGTTGAGGCTGCGAAGAAGGTTCTTGAGAAAGCTCCGAACACAACATTTATTCTTGCAGGTCCGGGTGATATGCTGCATAAAATGATGGAAAAAACAGCAGCACTTGGCATTGGGCACAAGTTTATTTTCACTGGTTTTTTTAATAGAGAGCAGGCGGAGAAGTTATTTAGTATGGCTGATGTTTTTGTTATGCCTAGTGTTAGCGAGCCATTTGGTGTTGTTCCATATGAGGCTCAGATAAAAAAGACGCCAACAATAATTTCTAAACAATCAGGCATATCTGAAGTTTTGTATCATACATTGAAAGTTGATTTCTGGGATGTTAATCAGATTGCAAGCAGGATACTTGCTTTGCTGTCCTATCCGTCGCTGCATCAGGAATTAACTCATAAGGGATATTATGAGGCAAAAAATGCTACATGGGATATTCCTGCAGCGAAATGTTTAAATATCTACGATGAAGTAGTTGCCAAAGGGGGTCAATAGATGGTAAGTGTCTGCTTTTATTTCCATGTGCATCAGCCGCATAGGTTAGGTCATTATTCTATATTTGATATAGGTAATCATACTGATTATTTTGATGAGCATAAGAACAGACAAATTATAGATAAAGTAAAAGAGAAATGTTATTTGAAAACTAATAATATTCTTTATCGTTTAATTAAACAGCATGATGGAAAGTTCAAGGTGAGCTTTAGCATCACAGGATCTATTATAGAGCAGTTTGAAAGATTTGCACCTGAGGTCATAGATAGTTTCAAGCGCCTTGCTGATACTGGCTGTGTGGAATTTCTTAGTGAGACATATAATCATAGTTTAGCATTTTTGTTTTCTAAGGATGAATTCAAAGAGCAGGTTTTGATGCATAGGCGAAAGATGCAGGAATTATTCAACCAAACACCGACTGTATTTAGGAATACAGAATTAATATTCAACAATGAACTTGCAAGATATATTCAGGATATGGGCTTTGAGGCAATACTTGCAGAAGGCGCAGATTACATTTTGAATGGACGAAGTCCTAATCATGTATACAATGCAGTTAATGCAGAAAAGATAAAAGTTCTGCTTAAGAATTATAAACTTAGCGACGATGTCGCGTTTAGGTTCAGCGATAAGAATTGGCAAGAGCATCCACTTAGCGTCGAGAAATATGTTCAGTGGATAAATCAAATTAATGGTGGAGGAGAACTTGTTAATTTATTCATGGACTATGAGACATTTGGTGAACATCAATGGGAAGACACAGGAATATTTAATTTCCTTGAACTTCTTCCTGGCGAGCTATTAAAACATCCTGATAATAATTTTGTGACGGTTAGTGAAGCTGCACGTAAATATCCTATAAGGGACACGGTTGATATGCATAACTTTGTATCTTGGGCTGATCTTGAAAGAGATATAAGTGCATGGCTTGGTAATCCTTTGCAGCAGGCAGCGGCGCGTGCACTTTATGATATGGAAAAATATGTCAAGGCTACTAATAATTATCAATTGATTGCTACGTGGAGAAAACTTACTACTTCAGATCATCTTTATTATATGTGCACAAAATGGTTTAGTGATGGTGATGTTCATAAGTATTTCAACCCATATGACAGCCCGTACGATGCGTACATTATGTACATGAATGTACTAAATGATTTTGCGCGTCGTGTTAAAGCAGAACTTAAAGAACTAGGTCTTCTCCAGATAGTTTCTGGAGAAGGGGCTGCCTTACCAGAAAAAATTCATGAAAATCCTAGTTTGATTTTCAGTGGATAGTAATTAAGATTTGATAAATAATTAAAAAATAAAAAAGAGTAGAACAAATTATAAAAAAGTAGGACAGTAGAAAAAATAGTAAGTGAGGTGAGTATTATGTCTAAGAAGAAATCTCATGAGGCACATGTTCATAATGGAGAACATGCGCATAAAAATGCAGTTGTGCATAAATCTGAGACTGCAAAGCCAAAAGTGGTTCGCACAAATAAAGTTGTTATATCTGAGCATAAGCCAAAGTATAAAATTCTTGGTGATGCTCCGCAGGAGAATTGTTTCATACTTTGCAATGGAAGACCAGTTAAAAATGTTCAGGAGTTAGCTGATGCATTAGGAGAGCTGGGAGATTATGCATTCAATCATCATGTAACTCCAGATAAGAATGATTTTGCAACATGGGTTAGGAATATATTTCAGGATGAAGAACTTGCAAGTCAGCTTGCTAATTCAAACGAATTGCACAATACAAGAATTATTATGTATAAGCACCTTGTGAATAAATTAAAAGATAACTAATTAATTTTTTAGATATGAATATATATGCTAAATTAATACAGTAAATATGAAAGAATAGAAAAGAAAATAAACTAAGGAAATAAAAAAGAGGATGAGTGATGACAGGAGAACCTTTTGTATTTTTGGATAGACGCGCAGCTTTTGATATAGATAATTTACTTGCAGCATTGAATGAAGATGTATCTGATGATGAGTTCGCATCTTATGTTGGACATGATAAGAATGATTTTGCGAATTGGATAGAGTATTCTTTGCAAAATAAGTCTCTCGCGGATAAAATAAGACCTCTTATGGAAAGAGATTTGATTAAAGCAGTGCTAGCCGATGCAATAGGCAAAGAGACAGCGAAAATGATAATTGGTGACACTCAAACAAGGCATAATCCGATTGTGCATGAAGTTCTTGAAAAGAATATAGATTTTGAGGAGCAAAGAAAAGAAGACATGCAGGATTCACAACAGGCAGTTATAGTTAATGATTCTAGAGGAAATAATGATGTTGAAAAGAAAAAAGAAGGCTCATCTCTCGCGATAGGCTTTCCATTAAAACTAGATTTTTTACTAAAAATACATAAAAAAATGGTTGTTGCAGACTTCCTATTTGGGCTAATTTGTGGTATGCTGCTCGGAGTTATTGTGCTCGAAATAATATTAAGATTAATGTTGTGATGATGAAATGGAACGATTGATTAATACAAAAATGCAGGTACTTGCACAAACTATCTTTGAGATATCTTGGGAAGTATGCAATAAAGTAGGAGGTATCTATTCTGTTGTTGTAAGTAAGATGCCTTTTATAAAAGAGTATTACAAGGATTATTACTGCATCGGTCCTTACATAAAAGGCAAGTCTGATGAGGAATTTCAAGAGGAAGATGCACCATTAAGAGTGAGAAGTGTAATAGATGAATTTAAAGAGCAAGGAATAGTGGTGCGTTATGGAACTTGGCTAATACATGGTGAACCAAAGACATTTCTTATAGATTTTACAGGTATTATTGCGAAGAAGAATGAAATAAAAGGAGAATTCTGGGATAATTTCAAAATAGATTCTTTGAATGCTGGATGGGATTTTGAAGAACCTATGCTTTTTTCTTATGCTGCTGCGTTATTGCTGAAAAGACTTGAGGATAACATGCTCTTTGAGCCTGAAAAAACAATAATTCATGCACATGAATGGATGACTGGATTTTCATTCCTTAAATTAAAATTATTGGGTTCGGGCATTAAGAGTGTGTTCACGACACACGCTACAATGCTAGGTAGGTCGATGTCTGGAAGCGGGCAAGATTTGTATGGCCTGCTCGGGAAATTCGATCCTGAGATTCGTGCAAGAGAACTTAATGTTTCAGCTAAATTTACTGCGGAAAGAGCCTGCGCACAAAACTCTACTATTTTCACGACAGTATCAGAAATAACTGCAAGAGAATCAGAATTTATACTGGGAAGAAAACCAGAAGTTCTTGTTTTAAATGGACTTAATACAGAGGATTTTCCTTCAATAGAAGAAACATCCATAAAGCATGTTACTGCTCGTGAAATTCTTCGTGAATTTCAAACGTATTCATTCTTTCCATATTATAGGTTTGATTTGACGAAGAATTTGATGTTTTACATTGCATGTAGATACGAATTTGAAAACAAAGGAATGGATTTGTACATAGGTGCACTTGGGATGCTCAATAATGAGTTGAAACAAAATGATTCAGATAAAACAATTACTGCGTTCATATTTACAGGTGTTGAGAATTCTGGTGTGAAAGCAGAAGTACTTGAGAACAAGAATTTCTATACGCACATAAAGAATTATGTAAGATCTAAGTCAAATGAAATAATTACGCATATAATTAACGATTTTGTGACTGGAACTGAGATGGAAGAAGATTTGCTTTCCACTGAATTCATTCAACAAATGAAAAAAGATTTTTTGCATTTCAAAAGAACAGGTGCGCCAATAATGTGTACGCACAAACTTAACATTCTCGAGGAGCAGGATAGAATAATATCTGCTTGTCGTGCAGCGGGATTAAATAATACGAAAGAGGATAAAGTTAGAGTAATTTTGTTTCCATCATTTTTGAATGGTGTTGATCCTTTGCTTAATTTGGATTTTTATGATATGGCTGCAGGATGTCATCTCGCTGTTTTTCCTAGCTACTATGAGCCATGGGGATATACTCCGCTTGAGTCGGCTGCACTAGGTGTTCCAACTATAACAACTGATCTTGCTGGCTTTGGCAGGTTTATTCAGCAGAAGACAAAAAATGAGGGAAAAGGAATATTTATTATTGGTCGCGATGGCAAGACAAAACAAGAGTCACTTCTTGAGTTGTATGATGTGATGAAGAAATTCACGCTCATGGAGCATCCTGAAAGAGTTGATAATAAAGTGCGTGCTAAAGAATTATCTCATCTTGCTGATTGGAGAGTTCTCGTGAAGAACTACATCGAGGCGCACAACTTTGCTGTCTTGAAAAAATAGATTTTAATTAATAGTAATTTTAATAGATAGTAATTATTTTTATATTAATTTAAGAGGATGTTACAAGAGCCTTAAATCTCACAAGATTTAAATACTGAAAGTGTAGAATTATCTTCCAGGGGGTAATTGACATGAAACTTATTGTTCCAATGGCTGGCAGAACAGAGAAATTAGGACCGCACACAAATACAACTCCTAAACCTTTAATTCATGTTGCAGGAAAACCACTTCTAGCACATCTTCTTGATAGAGTTGCAGATGTAAAGATAAGTGAGGTAATATTTATTGTCGATGAAGATAATAATGAACTAAAGGAGTACATAGCAAAGAACTACAAGTTCAAAGCGAAGTATCTTCAACAAAAAGAAAGGAAAGGTGTCGCACATGCAGTCTATGGCGCAAAGAAATACGTTCATAATGAAGAGATGCTGATTCTTCTTGCAGATACATTGATCGAAACAAATCTTGGTGTAATAAAAAAGGCGAAGGCTGATGGAGTGATATGGACGAAACGCGTAGAAGATCCTAGCAAGTATGGTGTTGTTTTCATGTATGATGGAATGATAACTCAACTTATAGAAAAACCAGAGACACCAATATCTGATAAGGCTATTGTCGGGTTATACTATGTTAGGGATTCTGAAAAATTATTTTCATCCATAGAATTCTTAATGAAAAATAAAATAATGACAAAAGGAGAATATCAAATAACAGATGCGTTTCAGCTTATGATAAATAGGGGTGCGAGAATAATATCTAGCGATGTTAACGTGTGGCAGGATTGTGGGTCTATAGAGAATTTGTTAGAAACAAATAGATACTTACTATCCAAAATGAAGTTTGCTTACAAGAATATGAATGATTGTGTAATAATAAAACCAGTGTGCATAGCAAAAGGAGCTATGGTGAAGAACTCAATAATAGGACCTAACGTATCAATAGGACGCAATGCTCATGTTGAAGGATCAGTTATATCTGAAAGTATAATAAATGAGGACGCATTTGTTGAGCATGCTGTTCTAAAAGAATCAACTATTGGAAAAAGAGCAAGAGTTCATGGATCTCAAAAGAAACTTAATATGGGTGAGTCATCGGAGTTTTTCTCTACGTAGATTTTATTTTATTATTTTTTGTTATTTTTTTTAAACAAAAAAACAATCAAAAATAGAAATAAAAAAGGGAAGCTAGAGTTAAGGAAAAAATAAGTTAAGGGAAAAATAGAATGAGGTGAAGGATGAAGGAATGCATATTCCTTTCTGACAAATCAGGAGGGTACTTTGCGCTTGATGGGAGCGAGTTCTCTAGCTATCAAGGACTGTTTCATTTTCTTGGAGATGAGTGGGAGCTCTATAAGACAATAGACGATCTTAAACCAGTGGGTGTTAGCGACCAATCTCAAGTTTTTATGCAAGATGGTTTCTTTGAGAGGAACACGGCGCACGTTATTGAAAAGTTCTTTTATTCAAAACATACACTTGTATATGAAGTTGAAGGGGCAAAAGAAGTTGTGTTAAGTTTGGATTTCAGGAGAATTCATGACTTCAATGATAAAGGAAGAATATATTCTATAACTAAAGAAAAAGATATGGTAATAATAGAATACAAAAAATACGAAGATGATTCACTTGCAGTTCTTAAAGAAACAAAATATCTTGCAATAAAAGGCGTGTTAAAATACACTCATGTTGGTGACTGGATAAAAAAAGACTATGAATACGATAAACTAAGAGCATCAAAATCAGATTTTTATGTTTATCGCGCAATTTCATTTACGCCAATAAATGAACAAATAGTGTTCGGATTTGGCTCGACAAAGCGAGACGCAATAACGCATGCATCAAGAAAAGTTGAGCTTCCGATTAATAATATGATATTAAATACAGAGATAGCGTCGAGTGCACTTAGGAATCTGATGGTTGATGTTAGGCACAAAGACAAGGATGTGATGGGTGTATTTGCAGGGCTTCCTTGGTTCTATCAATTTTGGGGACGGGATGAATGCATATCCCTTATTGGTCCAATAACAGATGGGCATTACATGTTTGCAAAGCACGTGATTATGCGTCTTGTTGCTAGTTTAGATAGCAATGGGTGTCTGCATAACAGATGGCCGGAATCAGAGCTCAAAAGTGCCGATTCAACACTTTGGCTTTTCAAGAGAATACACCAACTTTTAATTGTTCTTGAAAAAAATAGTAGAACAAAAGAGTTTTTTTCAAAGCGAGAACTTGAAAATATATATGAAAAACTTACCATTTATGTTGGACATTCTCAAAAGATTTTAAGTGCATACACAAGACTTTTTGTAAATGGTCCTAAAGAAACATGGATGGACACAACAGATAAGGATGGACGTGATACTCGAAGTGGCGCTCGAGTTGAAATACAAGCACTTACAATCGCAGTTTATGATTTCGCTGAATATTTGCGAAATCTGCTAAAAAAAGAAAAGGCTCTGGATTTTTTGAAATGTAGAGATGATTTGATTGATAATACAAGAAGGTTTTTGTTTAGAGATTCTATGCTCTGGGATGGATATGAAAATGAGCATTTAGATAGAACTATTCGTCCGAATATATTTATTGCATACTATGCCTATCCTTCTCTTTTATTTAAAGAGGAATGGACTAGTGTTTTCAAAAAGACAATAGATGCGTGTTATCTTGATTGGGGAGGATTTGCAAGCATAGACAAATCAAATCCGCTTTTTAGATGGGAACATACTGGAATAAATAATGAAAGCTACCATCGGGGAGATTCGTGGTTTTTTATTAACAACATCGCAGCGACATGCATGCACCAACTTGATGATATTACTTTCTTAGAACAGATAAAAAAAATAAGAAATGCAAGTGTATGCGAGATGAACACAATGGGCTTTATCGGCGCATGCGCAGAGCTTAGTTCTGCAAAAGAATTATGCTCACGTGGATGTCTCGCGCAAGCATGGAGCGCAGCGACATTGATAGAATTACTGCGGGAGCTTGGAGAAGACTGAGAAAAATAAATGTAAAAAAATATTGTTGAAATAAATAGTTCTAGTTATGATATTTCTTTGTATCTTTTGTTTTTTTGTACGCGCGATTGAATGGTTTTTTCGTGAATGTATGTGTACTTGATTCTCTTGGAGATTCACTTGTTCTATTTTCGAATATTTTTCGAGTATCTGTTCCAGTTGTTCTAGGTCTTGTTCCTGGTCGCATCTTTGGATCGAAGCGTCTTGTTCCAAATCCTTTTGGAGAGGCAAATGTACCTACTTGTTTTCGTGGTATGGTCTCTGTGAATGGACGTGGAGGTTGAGTGGATGTCTTTTCCGATTCGGGCCGTTTTCTTCTCTCAGGTTTGTTGTTTCCTTCCATGATTTCCTTAACTAGATCTTTTGGAAGCTCTTCAATTCCTCCTGGTTTTAGACGTGATAATTTGAAAGGACCAACTTTTGTTCGCTTGAGGCGCTTGACGTAAAATCCTAAGTCTTTGAAGATTCGCTTTACTATTTTATGGCGCCCTTCGTGGATTGTAATTTCTATTGTTACTTCGTTTAGACGTTTACACGATTCTATTTTGACAGGACCATCATCGAGGCGGATTGTTCCGCTCAGTTTTTTTAAGTCTTCATCACGGATTCTATCTCGAAGCTCCGCTTCGTAAGTCTTCGATGTTTCATATCTTGGATGAGCGAGTTTGTTTGCAAAATCACCGTCGTTTGTTAAGATAAGCAGACCTTCAGCGTCGTAATCTAGTCTTCCAACAGGGAAAACTCTAACTGGTAAATTTGAGATATACTCAAGGATTGTATTGTTATGTTCTTTTTCAGACATTGTTGTTAGAACAAAACGTGGTTTGTAGAAAGCAAAGTATTTCTTTGGTTCGAGGGCTATTTTTCTTCCAGCAACAATTATTTCATCCTTTGATGCATCGGCTTTGTCGCCGAGTTTTATTTCATGTCCATTAACTGTTACCTTGCCTTGAGCAATGAATTCCTCAGCTTTTCGCCTAGAACAAAACCCTGCATTGGATATAAGTTTTTGGACCCTTTCGATTGCCATACGCACTTGAACTTTATATTAGATAATAAATGTTGTGGTTGAAACAAACGTTTGACTATGTTCATCTTTTTCTTCTTTTTTTATTTTTGTTCTCTTTGTAGCATCTGCGCTTTCGCGCTGTATATTCCCGCCGTAGGCGGGTTAGGGCAAAGAGAACAGCAAAAAGAATAGTAAAAGAAATAGTAAAAAGAACAACTAATAAAAATAAAGAAGAGTTTCCAAGAGTTATGCCAGTAACCGGACGTAATGATGTCAAGGAAATAGAAGTTGATCCTGAACTAGAGATGTTCTTGCAGATAGCAACGAATGTTCACCTGAAGAACTTTGGAAAGACTGCCTGGCTTGGTCGTTGCATATTTCTTAGTTGGTACTGCGGGATTGGCACGTGCACGTTCTGCTTTCGAAGTACACAGAAGCACAAGATAAAGTTCGCTGAAAATGCGAGGAGAACTCGCGAATCAATTTACACTGAAGCGCTCATTGCTAAAAACCAAGGATGGAAACTCGAGTTCTTAACTGGCGGGCACGATATGTATCCTGATGACGAAATATTCGAGATTGCAAAACATGTTAGCGAAATATTTGGCGAGAAGATATGGCTAAACTTAGGCGCGATGAACGAGGAAGAACTCAAAAAGTTCTCACCCTATGTCGAAGGAATTGTTGCAAGTGTTGAGACAACGAACATTGCACTGCACGGTATTGTTTGTCCTGATAAACCAATTAAGCCGTACCTTGAAATGCTAAAACTATGTAAAAAACTTGGAATCAAACGAAGCATCACGATTGTACTTGGCCTAGGTGAAACAATCGATGATTACGATTCTCTAAAAGAATTCATCGAGGAATATTCGCTTGATAGAATAACAATATATTCTTTGCGCCCTGTTATGGGAACGCCATTTGAGCATGGTCCTGCGCCTGAGTATGTTGCTGAATGGATTGCGCACGTGCGCATTGATTTCCCAAAACTTGAAATAATTGCAGGATCGTCCGAAACTCGTATTGCAGAGCTCGGATTGCTTCTTCGCGCGGGCGCGAATGCATTAACAAAACTTCCCGCGACAAAGATATTCGGAACAACAGGAGCGCGCGAGATTCATGAACAAGTCGCTCTTGCGAGGCGTGAATTCTCAAGCGAACTTGTCGAGATGAAAGATGTTGATTGGAAATTGGAAATAGACAAATTATCATTATCTCCAGATATGAAAAGAAAAGTATTAGAAAAAATACAGGATTACGAAAAGAATCGCTTGAATAAATCGTACAAGGGATTCGAACTTGTAGAATGAATGGGTTGATGTGGTGTTTTCACCCATCATTCATAAGGTTTATAAATTGATATCGCTTCCGATAGAGTAATAATAGTATTAATATCGTTTCCGATATTTGGTTCGATATTTATTCAATATTGAGGGTGAACTAATTGTGTAGGCGAGGGCCATGTTAAGAGGACATCTAAGAACAGTTGTTCTAACTGTTCTTGAAGAAAAAGATATGTCTGGTTCTGAAATAGTTAGCATGCTCGAAAAAGATTTTGGTTGGAAGCCAAGTCCAGGTTCAATTTATCCAATTCTTAATGCGATTGAAGAAGAAGGTCTTGCAAAAGTTCGATGCGTCGATGATACGTGCAATATGAAGAAAGATTCGAAGAAAATTGATTCAAATAAAAAAGTTAGCAGTGCTCACAAGAAAATCTATTCTATTACATCTAAAGGAAAATCAGAGCTTAAACTCAAGAAAAAAGAGAGGAATGAACTTGCAGATGAAATAGTAAAAGTTCATAAAATGATGGCATCCATTTATGATGTTGATACAAAAAAAGTAGAAGTGCTAACAGAGAATCTGAAAAAAGGTAAAGTTCCATTCATGCAAATACATAAAGAAACAGAAGCACTCAACGCAGAATTGTTTAGATTGATGACTGAAAATAAACTCGATAAAAACAAAAATAAAGTGAAAAAAATAATTAATATCGCGATTAGTGATTTGAAAAAAATAAAGTGACTAAATAAAGTGACTAAATTAAAATGAGGAAAAGTTCATGATACAAAAATTTGTCGGAAGAATAGGAAGGGTTGGTAAACATGTAGGAAGAGTTGGTAAGAGGATGGGCAGTCATATTGGTAGATTAATAGATGATGAAAAGGCGCCAATGAACCGAGAGAATGCTCATGATATTGTTATAGAATTACAAAATGTCTGGAAAACATATGTTATGGGTGAAGTAAAAGTCCACGCATTGCGAGGACTAAATCTTCAAGTTAGAAAAGGAGAATTTCTAGCAGTAATGGGACCATCAGGTTCTGGCAAAAGTACATTCATGAATATGGTTGGGTGCCTAGATATTCCATCTAAAGGAAAAATATTCTTAGATGGTCGAGATATTTCGCTTATGAAAGAATCTGATCTTGCTCAGATAAGAGGGAAAAAAATAGGATTCATTTTCCAGAAATTTAATCTTTTAACAACGATGACTGCAAGAGAGAATGTCATGCTTCCACTTACATTCCAAGGAATACCTAAAGTTAAAAGAGAGGAGATAAGTAAAAAATATTTGGAACTCGTTCAGCTTGGAGATAGAATGAATCATACTCCGAATGAATTATCAGGTGGACAGCAGCAAAGAGTGGCGATTGCACGTGCGCTTGCAAATTCGCCTGAAGTAATACTTGCGGATGAACCGACTGGAAATCTTGATAGTCAATCAGGACAATCAGTTCTTGAATTTCTAAAGAAATTGCACAAGGAAAAAGGAACAACAATAATCATGGTTACGCACGATGAGAAAATAGCAAAACATGCAGATAGAATTGCGTACCTGAAGGATGGAATGATTGTTGCGCACCTTGACGTTGATACAATAAAACTCAAAGAAGCGCAGGATGCTGCGATGGAGAAAGAAGACAAGTCTAGAAGAGACCCGAAAATAATGGAGAAGAGAATAAGCGTACACAAAATAATTACGGCAATGTGAAACTTTTTCATCTTTTT
>CAITEO010000020.1 GCA_903891505.1 uncultured Candidatus Woesearchaeota archaeon | reverse complement strand
TCTTTTGCAGTTATTATATCACCTATTTTTGCATCTTTTACATATCCATAAAAGTCATGCCAATTATCAGTAGCAGGAATTGTCTGTAAATTTAGAGAATAAGCTAATCCTGCAACAACTAATAACAATAAAAATATGACTATACAGATAATAAAACCCTTTTTCATTTTTTTAAGAGCCTAATCCATGATTTAGTAATTTATTTTATAGCTACTAACTTCATATCATAATGATATGGATATTATAATGTGGATTTATTTTTTAAAATTATCTCTTTTTCAATTTTCTACGAACAGCTAGTCCTGCTCCTGCTGCTAATGCACCAGTTACAGCCAATACCAATGCTGAAGGTTCGGGAATTGCTGTTGGATTGACAAGAATATCTTTACTGTATCTTCCTTTATCTGCCTGGAATGTTACTGTAATAGGACTATATGAAGAATCTACAAACCCTGCATTATACATTTTTCCTGTGGATATTTCTTCAACTAAAACACCCATTGTGTCTCCTTTAGTAGCTCCTTCATCTATTGTTGGTGTAGTTGAATCATCTTCATAAGCATGCAAGAATCCATATTTTCCTGAAGTAGTTATATCAAATAATCCGCAGGGTTTTTTATCAGCATCATATACCCAGACTCTATATCCTGTTGAAACATCTGTTTTACTGCCATCATTCCATCTTATATGAGTAGAATAATAATCATCCCAATTAGAGGTTGTTGGCACAGAATCATAATCTGCTAATTTGATTTTTTTTGCATCAGTTGTTGCAAAAAAATCAGAAGGAACAGCTTCTGCATTAGCCCTATAGGTCATGCCTAAAGATGTTGCAAGTGCAACACCAGTGAATGCAGCTCCCCTTACCATGGTTTCTAGTTTTTGTTTAATTCCCATGTTAAGCAAAGTACTTCAAGACTTATAAAGTTTATTGTAGTTGAAAAGACTCATCAACAAACACTATTGTAATCCAGAACAGCAGTCTGATTCATCTTAACCCAATAACCGTAATTTGGTTTCATTACTTGAAGGTCTGAGAATTCAGGAAGTTTGGGGTCATAAGTCAATGCTCCATTTTCAAAACCATTTATGACTATGACTTTACTCATTACAGGAGCAAAAACATCACTGACATTTTTTGGTGTACTGCACAAATATGAAATTAAATTCCAGCCTGTTGCCAAGTTGATTGTCTTGTTTACAGGATTTGTTCCATTTTCAATAAAGTTAACACTTGAATTGACCTTAACCCAGTAACCATGCTTGTAATCAATATTCTGCAAATCACTAAACTCAGGAAGTTGTGGGTCATAAGTTCTTGCTCCACCTCCAGGCCCTGCTTCAAAACCATTAATGACAATAACTTTATTTATTATACTACTAAATACAGATTGAACTGAATTATTAGTCAAGTTTAAAGGTATAGAAATAAGATTCCAGCCTTGAGAGAGATTTATTATTGTTGAATTTAAGATTGGACCAGGAGTTTCAATAAAGAGCATTGTTGTTGAAGAATTCATTGCTCCTTGTTCATCTGTTACCCTTACTCTAATAGGAAATGTTTGTCCTGGAGCACAAGATCCATGGCATATTTCATATTGGACATCTGACCATGAT
>CAITEO010000019.1 GCA_903891505.1 uncultured Candidatus Woesearchaeota archaeon | reverse complement strand
TCTTGTTTATCCTCTTTTCATTGAGACTTCTTATAAAGTAAAAGTATCAATATTATAACTATTACAACACCTGCAGTTATAACTACCGATGTTAAATTATCCATTAAATGTAATATGAACCCCAAAAGGCCAATTATTAATATTCCTATTCCTGCAACCTTTGCAATTGTCCAGTATTCATGCTTTGTTGGTTTTCTTGCAACTCTTAAAACTCTGCCGCATTCCGTAATAAAATTCTTCAATTTTTGCATTGCCATTCTAACACCCTATATTCCCAACCTTTTTTATTGTTTACTTTAATTTATTTTTAATTTAATTATCTTGCTTTAGCTTTATTTTATTTTTTTCTAGTCTACAAATGTAATTCCAAGCTCGTGGCCTGTTTCTTCTTTTTTATTCTTCGGAGCCATCGAGCTTCCTGTTATCTGAGTTGATTTTACTCCAGTAACTACAACCATGACTCGAAGTGTTCCTTGAAGATCCTCGGATATTTGGGCTCCCCAAATCATTCTTGCATTAGGATCAATGCTCTCTGATATTTTCTCGACGACCTTTCTTGCTTCATCAAGAGTTAAATCAGGTCCGCCTGCGACATTGATAAGTGCGCCTGTCGCGCCATTAATATCAACATCAAGGAGTGGATTTCCGATTGCTTTCTCGACGGCTTCATCTGCTCTGTTCGCAGAGTCTGACTCGCCAACTCCTATTAGTGCAACTCCTCCATCACCCATTACAGTTCGTATATCTGCAAAGTCAAGATTGACAAGCCCTGCTTTTGTTACAAGCTCTGCAATTCCTTTAACTGAGTTTGTGAGTATTTCATCTGCAATTTTAAATGATGTGTGCAATGGCAAATCTGGTGCAAGCTCAAGCAACTTGTCGTTCGGTATAACAATTAATGTATCAACGTTTTTTCTTAAGTTTTCAAGACCATAACATGCATTTTCATATCTTTTTTGTCCTTCCATTCGAAAGGGCATCGTAACAACTGCAACAGTTAATGCTCCTGCTTTCTTCGCCCACTCAGCAACGATTGGCGCGGAACCAGTTCCGGTTCCTCCGCCAAGACCGCACGTGACAAAGACCATGTCTGCTCCTTCAACTGCCTGTTTTATCTCGTGCTCAGATTCCTTTGCTGCTTCTTCGCCAACCTTCGGAATGCTTCCCGCACCAAGTCCTTTAGTTAAATTCTTTCCTATTAGTATTTTCTTGTCGGCTGACGTGTAAAGTAAATCTTGAGCGTCCGTGTTTATTGCAATAGTTTCTGCGCCCGTAACTCCTATTTCAGATATTCTATTGATTGTGTTGTTTCCTCCACCGCCGCAGCCAATAACTTTTATTCTCGCTTTTTGCTTCGCTATCATATCTTCAAGCTCAGCATCTAGCGCATTGGCTTTTCTTGGAATATCCGATACCTTTACACTTTTTATTGACTCAGCCATCTTGAATCCTCCCCTTGCATAAGATTAAACTTTGTTCGCCCCAATCTTATCTATTTTTTGGTACGAGCATATATAAAGTTTATCCTTAAATCGTGCATCGAGGAAATAATTTATTTAATATATTGAACTAATTAACTAATTCTTTTATTCTTCTTTCTTTTCAACTTCTGTTTCTTTTGTTGAGACAATTTCTTTTTTATCAACCTTCTTCTCAGTTGAATGTATCTTAACTAAGATTCCAACTTGTCTTGAAAGCTCTGATTCAAGAGTTGTTACCATTTCAACAGGCAACGCTATTTCTGTATTTACAACAGCCTGCGCGTCTTTTCCTTCTCCATTCACATCAATTGACGAAAATGGGAATCTTAACATTTTAAGAACAGCACCAAGCTGCTCTTTTTTATCTGTAACAACTCTTAACACATCAACATCATACTCTACTTTCTTTCCAGAAAGAGGATGATTGAAATCAACAATAACTCGTCCGCCGCTAATGCTTCTAACGACTCCTCTTGAGCCATCAATATCAAGTGCCAAACCAACAAAAGGTCTTATCTCCTGATCCTTGAACAGTTTTATCGGCATCAGCTTTAGTTGCTTCACATCTTTCTTACCAAACGCTTCACTCTCGTCTAGAAGAATTTTGTGCTTGCCTAATTCTAGACCTTCTATTTTCACATCAAGTCCTGGAAGAATTTGTTTTTCTCCAACACAAATTATCGCCGGCAACAAATCTTCCTTATGCAAATGACCATGCTCGTGATTATACTCTTCGTGGTTATTTTTGTTATTCTCTTCTTCATGATCATGAAATATTCCTGCTTCTTTTGCCGAATCAATTTCTGTCGTGTCAAAAATAGATCCATCGTCTGCAGTTCTTGCAGTGTAATTAAGTTCTATGAAATCTCCCTTGTTTATCTTCATTAAAAACACCTTTTATCTCTGATTTTTCGTCTATTATTTTGTCTTTATTTTTAATTATACTCTATTCTTTTTCTTTTTACTCCCCTAAGTGGCTCCGGTTAAAAAAACACTTAGAAGAATACAGGAGAGAAAGAGACTTGTTTTATAAATGTTTCTGAAAAACCTTGCTCGGCTCTTTCCTCACTCCTACATATAAGAACAACCATTAAAAAGAAAAATATCTTTCTATGCAAAATGAACAATGTTAAAGAAGAAGTTATCAAAAACGAAGTTATCAATGATGAACTTCCAAAAGAAGAACTTCCACGAAAAGAAATCATGATTAAACCAGAGTTTGAAAAAAGATACAAATCTCTTCTTGGAAGCAAGTATGATGAATTCATAGATTATAGTTCAAGACACATCAGAAAATCAATTCGAGTCAACACAACGAAAATTAGCGTCGAAGATTTAAAAAAAAGATTAAAAGACGATTGGTTACTCGAACAAGTTCCTTGGTGCAAAGAAGGATTTTGGATAACACATAAAAATGGACCAAGATATGACATTGGAAATCTTCCTGAACATCAACTTGGATATATTTACGTACAAGATGCAGCGTCGATGATTCCACCCGTCGTACTCTCGCCAAAACCTGGCGACGTCATCATGGATATGTGCGCAGCACCTGGAAGCAAAACAACCCAAATTGTGCAGTACATGAACAACGAGGGACTTCTGATTGCAAACGACTCCGAGGGAAAAAGACTAAGTGCTCTTGGAATAAACTTGCAGCGATGTGGCGCGTACAATACAATCATAACAAAAATGGACGGCGAGCGCTTAACTCGAAAAACAGAAGTGTTCGACAAAATACTCGTCGATGCCCCTTGCTCAGGAACAGGAACAATAAGACGAAACTACAAAATATCTGAAATGTGGAGCCCTGGTCTCGTTCGACGAATGGCAGGAATACAATACAGATTACTGAAGAACGCATTCATGCTCCTCAAGAACGGAGGCGAACTTGTTTATAGCACATGCACCCTCGAACCCTACGAGGACGAAGGAATAATAGATCATCTCCTTCGTGAATTTCCAAACGCAGATGTTCTCGACATCAAGCTTAACATCAAGCGAAGCTTGGCAGTCACTTCTTTCGACGGAAAAGAATACGATTCTCGCGTTTCAAAGTGCCTTCGCATCTATCCACAAGACAACGACTCAGAAGGATTCTTCGTCGCGAAGATATTGAAGAACTGAATAAAATATTATTATTATTTTACCCCTAAATTTTAAGTTTCTCGTCGATTATTTTTCTAATTAAAATAAAAATACATCAACAAATACAAGTAG
>CAITEO010000018.1 GCA_903891505.1 uncultured Candidatus Woesearchaeota archaeon | reverse complement strand
CAAATCCTCAAGAGTTCCTTTCTTCTCATTTTGACCAACATAAAAAGAATTAGCATCAAAGTAACCATTGATATCAGTAACTACTTCATTCTGAAGAGACATAGTCGTCTTATTATACAACTTCACATCCGCACTCGCAATCGGAACACCACCAGGAACACCATAAACATGACCACTAATATGCAAGTTTCCACTCGCTGCACTCTTAAGATTGTTCTGTGCATCAAAAAAATTAATCGTCTTCTCATCCAAGCTATTGCTCGGAGCATAATTTGAAACAATAACTTGATTATCATTTGGAATGTTTTGTCTTTGCCCTCCAAAAGCCAACGAAGGACTCAACAAAAATCCTCCCGTCGCAAGTGCAAATCCAATCTTAGCGTACTTGTTTATGTTCGCAAGTTTTCTTTTCCACCCTCTAAGTCCTGGCGCGATATTAAGAGGAATCTCTGATTTTACAGGAGTTATAGGACTAACAGAATACTCAAAACTATTGCCTGATGTCGCACTTGAACTCCAATAATTATTCATAGTCGGTATAAACCACCTCTTATATTTAAATCTTTCGTTTGTAACTACTGCTAAGAAACAAAAATAGATGAAAAGTTTAGATGAAGAAAGAATGAAGATTTAAAGTAAAAATACGAAAAAGGAACGAACAGAATCTGAAAAGAAAATAAAGAAACTAAAGAAAACTTAGAAATGAAAATCTAAAACAAAAAGTCTAAAACGAAAATTATGATCGAGTCTTATGCAACATCAAGTAGTTTCCTAAGACCAATACTCATCAAAATCGAGAGGACAATGTAAGTTCCTAGCCACCCAAAAATCTGGAATATTGGAATTCCCTGCAACGGCCTGACCTTCTCGTTTCCAACAATAACTTCTTTTAACTGGCTTTCCTTATAGAGTGAAATAGGATTTGAGAATGTCTTGCCAGTTGTTACGAGTATCTCTTTTGATTGCTTGAATGTTTGGGATTCCACCATTATTGTATATGTACCGTTCCCACCAACTTGCATAATCCATTGTATTTCCTTATTCTTATCATTAGCTGGCGCGTATCCGAGATTTCTAGTTATCGTTGTCGCTGGAATTGATGAAATATTTATTGAATTCATATCTCCAGGGTAGCTGTTTGATATGACTGCAGTTATTGTTACATTTGAGTATGGCATAACTGGCTGGTATGCAATTGTTGCTGCAAGCCATGCAAATACGAGTATTAATGGGATGAATGTGTAGAGCATTGATTTGAATGACTGCTTCATCATTATCATATTCTTATCAAGCATATCCTTTTGGATCTTCATCATTTTTTTCTGGTCGTTCTTGTACTTCTTGAGCTGATCTTTCATATCCTTCATTTCTAGTTTTACTTGTTTCAGCATTTTCTGGTCTGTTGTGTATTTGTAAATTATCGTCGTCAGAAGTGTTGCTAGTAGTGATATGATAAAAATTATCCAGAAATAAGGCAACGTCATGAATGCATAATAGATTGCCACAAATATGTTCGCCATTTTTTTGTTCTCCTCAATATGTGAATTTTTTTATAATTAATTTATATCGCAACGAACTTCTTTAGTGCTGGGTTCATCTCGTAGAGATGTTGTTTTGCGATGTCTTCATATAGTCTGTATATTATCATTACAGTTAATAATAGTCCCGTTCCTGTTCCTATTGCGCCCGTTAGATCTGCGAATCCGGCAAGTAATCCTATTGCTATTCCGCCCATGATTGATAGCGGGCCTATGTATCTTTGAAGTATTTTTTCAAGTACTCTTTCATCGCGTCTAAATCCTGGTATTTGAAGGCCGGAGCTTATCATTTGTTTTGCTTGGCTTGCAGCATCAAGTCCTGATGTTTGTACCCAGAAGACGCTAAAGATTATTGCGCCTATAACGTAGATTATTAGGAAGCATAGTGCTTGTAGTATCATTACACCAGTTATTGATCCAAGGATTGATGCTTTTAATAAATCTGGTCCTGTTACCCAGAATACAAATCCTGAAACTGGTGATGTACCTGAGAATGTTCCAAGCCATGGATGTCCCCAATTCTGGAGCAGTCTTGCGAATAGTTGTATATTCGCGAGCAATGCCGAGACGAGTATTACTGGTATGTTGCTTGCGTAGAGTAAATTAAGAGGCCATCTTATTCCTTGACCTGCTACACGTCCAAAGCTTAGTGGAATTTCTACTTTTATTGATTGAATGTAAACAACTATTAGGAACACGGCGACGGTAGCTATTATTGTTGCGAGTGCGAGTGTTGCATCAAGTGTGTTTCCGATGCCGAGTGCTTGTACTATTATTGGTATTTTTCCAACAGGCACGCCTGGGTTTGTTAAGCTAGGTAGTGGACTGAATAATTGTATGAATATTTGTTGGCTAACTCCTGCTGCAATGAATAAACTTATTCCTGAGCCGAAGCCGTATTTTGAGACTACTTCATCCATTAGCATTATGGAGATGCCGCCTATTGTGAGTTGAAGTACTAGTATCCATGGACTAAATCCTGTGTTTGGTCTTAGACCTCCCATGAATACAAAGATTGATGCCTCGAGTATTATGAAACCAATTGATAATATTTTTTGTATTCCTTGGAATCTTTTTTTTCCTTCGTGGGATGTTAAATCAAAGTCGACAAGACCTGATCCTTTCAATAGTTGTAGAACTATTGATGCTGTAACAATTGGTCCAATTCCGAGGCTTATGATGCTTCCAAAGCTCGCGCCTAAAATTGTGCTTAGAAATGTGAATTGCTCAAGAGCGTTTTGTCCTAGACCGTAGAGCGGTATTAATCCGAGCAAGAAATATAATCCTAGAATTATTCCTGTCCATTTGAGTTTTGTTGTAAAAGATAGTTTTTTCTGAGTTGGTGGTCTTACTTCTGGTAGATTACTTATTATTTTATCCCACAAACCCATTTCAGTACCCTTCCGTTCAGATGCTTGATAATTAAACTCGCATCTTGTTTGAAAATAATATCCTAACAAGCTTTTGTATTATAAGTGTTTCTAAAAAAACTTATCCTACATATCTAAAAAAAACTTATTCTGCTTGTTCTTTTAGGGTTAATGTTCCCCCTGCACCCTTTATTTTTTCTTCAGCACTCTTTGATGCTTTGTCTACTGTGATATTGAATTTTCGTTTAACACTGCCCGCGCCGAGTAATTTTGTGTAACTTAGTTTTCCAAGGTCAACGACTATTGCGCCGTTTTCATTCTTGGCTTTACCATTTTTTATTAGAGTGTCTGCGATTGTGTTTAGGTGTGCTACGTTTATCGTCTTATCCTCAACTCCTTGTATTGAGTTGAATCCTCTTTCTCCAAAGTAGTTCTTGTCCTGCCAGTACAAAGTTTTTTTTGCATCTCCTCTTTTTCCTGAGCCCGCTTTTCCACGTCCACCCCTATGGCCTGCGCCTCTATGTTTCTTCTTTGCGCCCCAACCATGGGTCCAGCTTCCTCTTTGTCTCGAGTTTTTCTTTCTTTTATTTTCCGTCATGAGCATCCCTTTGTTTTATGTTATATTCTTGTGTGTGATTGTATTGTGCGTGCATTATTTACATCATTTTTTTGATTAAGTCGTTCATTTTCACTCCTCTGTTGCCTAGTGCACCATGGGTTGAAAATGGTTGTTTGATTCCGTTTCGTTCAAATCCGCCTTTTGGTGGTGAAAGTGTGTAGTGGTTGTTCTTTTTTTCTCTTTTTGCATCGAGTGCTTTGAGTGTTTCTTCTGTGATTTCTCCGTATGTTGCGTAATCTTTTACTTTCTGGAACATTCCTCTGTAAACCGGTGAGTCTTCTACGACTAGGCAGGAGAATTTTCTTTCAAGGTTGAGCATTCTTACTGTGTCTTTAACATCCTGATCAGCGCCTATCATTCCTCTGACGAGTACGATCGCAACATATTTTTTTGGTTCAGTCATTTTACATTACCTTTTGTTTTACTAAAGGTTTCCGAGCAAGTTTAGTCTTGCGAGGACACCTTTGATAATTTTCCTTCTTGAAGTGAGATTGCTTGTGCGTCTTTTGGTCGAACTTTTGTGGTTACTAGTTTTCGTAAAGCGTCTTCGCATGCCATAACTAAGTTTATTTTGTTTTTTGTTTGTCCTTGTGTTTTTGACCAGACATCTTTAATTCCTGCAAGTGCTAGTATTTTTGCGCATTCTTTTTCTACGCATAGACCTGTTCCTTTTGGTGCAGGCATTAGTTTTATTTCTGATGATCCGCATTTTCCTGTGACTGCGAATGGTATTGAGTTTGGCGTGCTAGAGTTTGATTGCCAGCTTCCGCTTCCTCTTGTTATCTTGAATAAATTGAGCTTTGCGTTCTTGAGTGCTTTTTCTCTTGCTGGGACTGTTTCCTTGCTCTTTCCAAGACCGAGTCCGATGTACCCGTCTTTGTTTCCGACAACTGCGAGGGTTGTGAACTTTGGTTTGTTTCCTTCCCTTGTTTTTTTCTGTGTTTGTCTAAAGACTCGTCTTTGTCCTCCTCCAAACTTTCCTTTTGCTTGTCCTATTAGTAGTAGTTCTGATTCGAGTTGCATTAATGAGTCTATTATTTCAGGTTCAAGTATTGTAAGACCATTGTCTATTATTTCGTCGATGTTTTTTATTTCGCCTGATTGTACTTTTCGTCCAAGATCTGTTTTTGGTTTCCAGTTTCTAACTTCTGCGGTTAATTCTATTTTTGTCTGCTCTTCATTTATTGGTTCAAGTACTGGCGCATCTGCTAATGGTATTAACGCATTCTTTCGTTCGTTCTTTTTTGCTTGTGATCTTGTTATTGTCATTGGTTTTTTTCTTTGCATAATATCATCACTTTAGTATTTTTTTAGTTTAGTATCTTTTCGTGTTCATTCTTTTTTATTTTAATATCTCTTTTTTTATTTTGTCTAAGTCCTCTCCTATGCTTTTATGACTTTCTAGGTAACTTGAAATGTGTTCTCCTTTGATTCTTGCATCTGTTGGGTAGACTTCTTCATTCGCAGGTATTTCAAGGCCTCCTTCTTTTGCGCCTTTTAGTACTGCGAATAGTTTTGATCCTCTTAGTGGTGTTTGTAAGCCGAGGTCTAGTATTGCGTGTGTTATATTTTTTTGTTTTGCTGATTTAGCAGCAAGTAGTCCTGCTAGGTATGCTGCAGGTATGTTTTTGCAGGAGTGTTTCCATCCTAGTTTTTTCAACTCGTTTGAATTTACTGTTAATAGAATTTTGTCGCCGTCAGCTTCATATCTTGCTACTTGTATAATTAGTTGAGTGTTTGTTTTTCTAACTACTAGTCTGTCTATTCTTCCTTTCAGAAGTTCTAACCTCTTCTTGTAGTTAGTCTTTCCTTCTCTTTTTCTTCTGTATCTTACTGTGATTCTTTTCATTGACTTCATTGATCATCACTCTTTGATTTTTTAGTTGTTCCAGCTACTTTCGTTTTGCCTGCTTTCTTTTCTTTGTTTGCTGCAACTTTTGCGTCTATTTTAGGCGCATTTGATTTCTGGAATAATTTATTGTCTTCTAGGAATATTTTTATGTGTCTTGTACTTCTGAAGTATCCGCCTTTTGCTTTAAGGTACGCTTTTCTGAATGTCTCGTTTGATATTAATTGCTTTTCTTTTAGTTCTTTAAGGAATTCTCTTTGGCTTCTTATTCTTGTTATCCATGACTGTTTTCTTGAAAGTCTTGATGTTTCTTTTCCTTTTCTTGTTCCTGGACCGCTTCTAAGACCTTTTGCTTTTTGTCTCATTAAGTGTCTTGCTCTTGATCTTGATACTCCTCTTTTCTGGATTCGAACTATTGCCCCTTCACCAATAAGCTGTCTTACATCTGTTTTGGTTATAGCTTCTTTTATATCAGCAAGTCTTGTATTGTCGAACTTTATTCTTTTGCTCGATGACTTTGTGATTTGTGCTGCTAGTCTTTTTTGGATGTTCATTTTGAATCAGCTCTTAAGTTTGCATTATTGTTATTTTATTTTGTGTTAAGCTCTTGCGTTATCTTATTTTGCTTTTATGAGTACTTTATCCTTCTCTTCTTTTTCAGCTTTCTTTTTCTCTTCTTGAGTTTGCTCGTCTTTTATATCTTTTACTTCTTTATTTTTAGCTTTGGCTTCTTTTTCCTTCGCGTCAGCTTCTTTCGAAGAAAACGTCTTCACGTTTCCACCAAAATCTGCAGATTTTTGGGACCCAAAAAGCGGAGCTTTTTGTGGTTCTGCGTCCAGAAAATCCGCTGATTTTCTTGACTTCTCTGCTTCCTTTTCAGCAGTTTCTTTTTCTGCTTTTTTCTCAGCAGTTTCTTTCTTCTTTTCTGATAGGAATTTCACTGTGTTCTTTTTGAACGCTTCTGAGTTTAGGTTTGTGAGTGTTATTTTTAGTTTCTCAGCTTCTGCTATCATTACTATTTTTTTATTTCTCCCGACATTTGTTATTAGTGCTGATTGCGTCTTAGGATCTACTTTCTTTAATTCTTCTAAGTTTGAAACTGTTACTATAAATAAGCCTTGAGTATTTTTTCCTCGCTCTGTTGCTTTTGTTCCGTATCCTGGTCTAACACATGCGCAGTGGCCTTTTCTCTTTAGCCTCATCTTGTTTGTTATGCCCTTTGGTTTTCGCCAAACCTCGGATAGTCTTTTCTTTTTGTGAGCGTCTTTTCTTATGAATTTCTTAGCCATCTTTATTCACTTCGTTGTTATCTTCATTTGTTATTTTTATTTATACTATCTTTTTGCCGTCTTTTTCGGTTATGTAGATTCCGTCCTGAAATATTCTTTTGTCGAATCCTGGTCTTCTTGTAAGTTTTTCTATTGCGCCCGCGGTTAATCCTGCAAGTTCTTTGTCTATAGCGTAAACAGTTACTATGTCTCCTTCTATTTTGACATTGGCGCCTTGTTTTATTTTAAGTGTTCTTGGAACTTTTTCTCCTATGAAATTCTTTATTTCGAAAACTCCACCTTTTAATGCGACTGACATTGGAAAGTGACCTGAGCATATTTTTAAGGTGTATGTGAATCCTTCCTGAACGCCTCGTATCATGTTTCTCAAGTGCGCTGCGGTTGTGAATAGGTTCTTTTTTTCTCTTTGAGTCATTTTATCATAAGTTAGTATGAGTGTGCCCTCTTTCTTTGTTATTTTTATCTGCTTGTCTGAAAGTATTCTTGTGATTTCTCCTTTCGGGCCTTTTATTGATATGTTCTGACCATCTCTTTTGAATTCGCAATTATCTGGAATTACAACTAATGACTGTAAGGTTTGCAATGTTCCTTTTTTCTTTGCTTTTTCCATTTTATTCACTTGCATTTGATTGTTTACTTTGTTGTTTTGATTGTTCGACTTGGTTTTTTCTTTTTGTAATTGCTTGCTAATTGTTTATGTTTAGTATGCAAAACTTATGAGTGTTCCGCCTAGGTTTTGTTCTTTTGCTTTTGCGTTCGTCATTAGTCCTTTGTTTGTTGATACGATTAATATTCCGAAACCCATTGCAGGTAGGAATCGTTTCTCGTATTTTTCGTAATCTTTCATTTGGACTTTGTATCTTGGTTTGATTACTCCGCATTTGTTTATCTTTCCAAGCAGGTTAATCTTGAGTAGTTTTCCTTTTCCATCATCTGTTTCTTCATAGCTTCCTACATATTGCTCTTCTTGAAGTATTCTTAGTACTTCTCGTATTAGTTTTGAATTGTTATTTGTAGTCATTTCCTTCCTTCCTAGCTTCTCTTGGTTATTCATGAAGGATAATACGTTTGCGAGTGGATCGTTAAGTGTCATTTTTTTATTCCTCTTATCTATTCATTTTATTGCTATTCTTATGAGTATTTCTTGAAGCCGAGCTTCAATGCGTTGTCCCTAAAGCAGTGTCTGCATAAGTGTATTCCATATTTTGATATGTGTGATCCTGTTCTTCCGCATGTTCTGCATTTGTGCGCTGTCTCTCCTTGTGTTCTTTTTTTTGGAACATTGTACTTTGTGTACTTAGCCATTTTTCCTGGTTTTCCAGAAATTTGCTTTAGTACTTTCGTGTGATCTGAAGTAGTCATTCTCTTTCACCTATCTTTACTTTATATTTCTCTTTCATATAATTGATAGCTTCTTCTTTCTTTACTCTGTGTTCTGCGCCTATTCTTGCAGATCTAATTTTTTTGTTCTTCACTCTATAACCGGGTCTTGAAAGTGTGATTGATGCTTGAAGGCCCATCATTCCTATTTCTGGGTCGTATTTTGCATCCTTTATGTCCATGTATTCTGGAAGGCCGAAACTTATGTTTCCATAATCATCGAAGCATGTTTCTTTGAGCAAGTTATCTTTTGCATGCATTAATCTTGGGATTAGTTTTTCTGCAGCTTCTCCTCGAAGGGTTAGTTTGCATCCTATTGGAAGGCCTGGTCTTAGGCCCCATGCTTGTAATCTTTTATTTGTGATTGTCTTAACTGGTGCGATACCTGTTATGTTCTGCATGAGCTTCACTCCTTTTTCGAGTACTTTCTGGTCTTTACCAGCACCTACATTAAGGGTGACTTTCTCTATCCTGATTTCTTTCATCTTGTTCATTTTCAATCAAGCTCTGCTTTCTTCTCTTTGTTTATTATGAGTGCATAATCTTTGTTTGTTTCGAATGTTTCAACATCTGTTTTTATTTTTACGATGTTGTTTTCTGTGGAGAGTATTTCCCCGTATTTGCCTGAGTGCTTTCCAGTGAATATTAATGCTTGAGTTCCTTTTTCGATTGATAGGTGTGTTTTGATTTTGTTATCTTTCAAATCGAATATTATTGTGTCGCCGATCTTGTATTTTTTTGCTTCTGTTTCTGTTAGTATTATGTTGTACCCATTTACTGTGTTCAACTGTAGTTTTTTGCCTTTGATGAATGTTTTTCCTGATACTTTTAGTATGAGTTCGTTTCCTTGTTCAACTGTTATCTCTTTAGCTTTTAACATTCCTTTCTTATCTACTGCTATTCT
>CAITEO010000017.1 GCA_903891505.1 uncultured Candidatus Woesearchaeota archaeon | reverse complement strand
TTTATACTTCCTTTACAATTATATATAACTAGCAGCGTTAACTAATATGTTTTTACAGTTATTACTAGTTTCTACCAGGTGCTGTTGAATAGAGTATGCGCTAATTTTATTAGGAGATAAATAATTTTAGGAGAACGCAATGACAATTCCTACGTTTATGGAACAGGTAAAATTAATAGGAGACTTAGTAGAGAAAGGAGAAATGAGCCAAGCACTAGTTATGGCACAGTCCTTGAGAAATTATCCTTTAGATTTCGATCACTACTTTATTTATTGCGCACAGCTAAACAAGAACATGAGTGAGCTCGTGACATCTTTATCTAAGGCAATGGCTGATAAGAATAAAGAGGAAACACTAAAGACACTTAAACAAATTAACCTCGCTGTTGCCACTATGAAAGATGAATTCGAACAATTCACAAAACAAATAGGGACGCAGGAGCAGAAGAAAAAATTTTGGGGGCTCTAAACAATAATGTATATTGATGATGTTACAACTAGTTTTTTGTTTCTTTATTTATTCATCGAATAAGGTTTAATAATTATTTCATAAGAAATATAAACAACTGATTAGAGCTATTCATTATGAAATCTAACAAGACAGGAAAATTTACTAGGTTTAGGTCTATTAAGTCGCAAGAAAAAAAAACAAAGGAACTTTCAGAGAGAGTTCTTGTCTTTGGAACTTTTGATATTTTACATCCTGGACACAATTATCACTTTGATAAAGCTAGAAAATACGGAAAAAAACTTTATGTTGTTGTAGCAAGAGATGATACTGTAATAGAGGTCAAAGGTAGACCTCCTATGTACTCTGAAAAAAAACGTCTTGTTATGGTCAATAATATTGATGTTGTTTACAAAGCATATCTTGGCAGCCTCAATAATAAGTTTGAGATGATAGAACAAGTGCGTCCCGATGTTATTTGTCTTGGCTATGATCAAATGGCATTCACGAAAGGACTCAAACGCGAACTAGAGAATAGAGGTATAAAGACGAGAATAGTTAGATTCAAGAGTTCACATAAACCTAATATTTATAAGTCATCAAAGCTGAGAAAGAAAATGGAAAAGTGAATTACGAAGAATAAATCAACCTCAAACTTTTTAATTGAATGTTCTTTTCTTCTCGTTATGTGCGGAATAATTGGATTCTTCAACATGCAGGATGCGAAAATCAAAGTAGAAGAAGGACTCGAAATAATTAAACATCGAGGACGCGATGCATATGGCTACGCAGATGCATTCGACGTGTTCTTGAACGAAGCAATCGAGGGAGAGACGACGAACGCAATTGGACATGCACTCCATGCGATGAACAACGTCGTTCCTCAACCACTAGCGAAGAAGACTTCTGAAGTTGATTTTGTTTTTGCGACGAACTGCGAGATTTACAACTGGGAAGAATTAAACGCGAAACATAAAATTTCTACGAACAATGATGCAGAGACTTTATTCAAACTTCTTTATACATCGCACGATTTAATGGAAACGATTGAAGAACTCGATGGAGTTTATGCGTTTGTTTTATGGAATAGAAAAACAGGAAAAATATTTTTATCAAGAGACATTATTGGCGAACGTCCGCTCTGGATTTATTTTGATAAAGACAAGGAAGGATTTGCTTTTGCGTCAGAAAAAAAAGCGCTAATAGGTGCGGGGCTTGAGAAAAATAAAATATTTGAATTAAATCCGAGGCATCTTCTCGTGTATGATATAGTTGAAAATCATTTATCTAGAAATTACAAGGAGTTTTTCAAAACAGGAAAAACAGACGATGATGAAAAACAAGTATTTAAAAAAACAGAACAATTGTTGATGGAGGCAATAAAAAAAAGAATCCCAAAAAATAGAAAAATAGGTCTTTTATTCTCGGGCGGAGTAGATTCAGCATTTATTGCACTTATGTTAAAGAAGATGAATGTTTTATTTACTTGTTATTTTGCATTCATGAAAGAAGAGGGACTTAGCAATAGCAAAGATAAGCCTTGGGCAGAGAAAATCGCGAAAGAACTAGATTTAGACTTGAGATTTGTCGAGATAAATCTTGAGCAAGTTCCAGAATACTTAAAGAAAGTTATGCACTTAATAGAGGATAATAATGTTACAAAAGTAAGTGTCGGTCTCACAATGTACTTGGCTGCCGAGCAAGCAAAACGCGACGGAATTCAGATTTTATTTTCAGGGATTGGAAGCGAAGATTTATTTGCAGGATACAGGCGACATAAACAAGGAGTTCAAATCAACGAAGAATGTCTCGCAGGATTTAGAAAAATGTATGAGCGCGATCTTTATCGCGACGACGTAATAATGATGAGCCAAACAATAGAACTTCGAGCGCCATATTTAGATTTAGATTTAATTAAATATTCTTTAACTGTTCCTGAAGAAATGAAACTTGAAGATGAAACTAAAAAGAAAAATAAGGGCGAGAGCAGCGATCTTGCGCATGACAAATTGCTCCTCAGAAAAATAGCACTCAAGTGCGGACTTCTAGAGGAATTTTCGTTCCGTAAAAAAGTCGCTGCGCAATACGGAAGTAATTTTGATAAGGCGATACAAAAGCTTGCGAACCGCGAGAAGAAATCAAGACCTGAATACTTGAAGCAATTTCACGACGAGGGAAACGTGCGCCTTGGTGTTTTACTTAGCACCGGAAAAGATTCAGTTCTCGCTGCGCAATTAATGCTCGATCAGAATTATTCAGTTGAATGTTTCATAACAATCAAAAGCAAGAATGCAGATTCGTATATGTATCACGGACCGAATGTTGATTTAGCAAAACTCCAGGCGCAAAGCGCTATGCGACCGCTAATTTTACAAGAGACTCTTGGCGAAAAAGAAGATGAACTTAAGGATTTGCGAAAAGCAATAATTGTTGCGATTGAGAAATACGATATAGAGGGAATTGTTACGGGCGCTTTGTTCTCTCATTATCAGAGGGATAGAATTGAGAAAATCTGCGACGAACTAGGAATAAAATGTTTTTCTCCAATGTGGCACATGCCTCAAGATAAAGAACTAGAAGTTTTGCTTGCGCGCGGAATTAAGTTTTGCATTGTAAAAATTGCTGCAGAAGGATTAACAAAAGAGTGGCTTGGTAAAATAATAACTCAAACTGAAATTAACAAACTTCTAGAGTTGAATGCGAAAATTGGTTTTAACGTCGCTGGTGAAGGAGGAGAATACGAGTCGCTTGTACTTGATGCGCCATTTTTCAAAGAGCGAATTGTGTTGAAAAAGACTAGAATTGAAGTTGAGGATAAAAACACAGCAACACTCATTGTTGAAGATGCAGAGCTTGTTGAGAAATAATGTTGCTGGTCTTAAAAAACCATCACTTTTATAAAATAACTAAGATTCTTTTCACTTATGCCACGATCGCATACACCCTAAGCAAAGCTTAGTGGTCGCGACCATGTCATTCGTTAAACTCATGCCACGATCGCATAACCTGGTATTGCGCAATTCTCAAAAGTCAGAGATTTTTTGAGAGCGTAGGCCTGGAACTAGGTTAATTTTCAGCGAGCTTGTTCCGTAAGGAATTCCCGGTTCAAATCCGGGTCGTGGCGCTTTTTATATTTTTACTTTAGCACATCAACTGTCTTTGCATCCTTCACAATGTTCTCGATCTCTTTCTTCATCGCCCTATTATCTTGCTCAGTCGCATCAAGATCTATCATGAACTGATCAACTATTGCAATTTCTGGAATGACTACTTTTCTAACGCCTGCTTTCTCAAGTATGTTCATCACGTTCGCATTGTCAGCTCTTGCAAGTATGTTCAAGTGAGGATTGATTTCTTTTGCAAGTAAGGCTATTAAAAGATTTTTCTCCGTGTTGTGAGATGCAATAAATAACACTTTAGCGTCTTGCAATTTGACTTTTCTTAGAACATCGATGTCTGTTGGATCTCCTTTTATTACTGTGAATTTTTCACCTTTTAGAGATTTTACTCTTTCAGGATCAGGTTCTATGATGACAAATTGTTTTTGTTCAGACGCGAGTCTGTTTGCGAGTTCGTCTCCGACTTTCCCGCCGCCTACTATGACATAATGATTTTTCATATGTTTCAACCTCTCGTGTATTTTTACATCAGTTAGATAATCCATGAAACTATCATCGAAAACAAGATCAAATAAATTCCAAAGCACCCACCATATGAGAAATCCTCCTATTATGGACATAAATATCTGAAATGCTTTGAGAAATCCTGCAGGTTCATGCACCATGAATGCCAATGCTTCTAGATTATATACTACTGCATCAATGAGGGTGAATTTTTTCATAGCAAGGACGAGAAGCGTGCCGAATATGAAGAGTGCAATAAAAACTGTTGTAAGAATTGTGAACTTTCTTGTTAAGGCATCTGTCTCTTCTCTAGTTATAGTTATCTTTCCGCCTGCCATAGACAATAAAATCAAGTTGAGAGTAGATAAATATTTATGACTATTTTATAGTGGAGATTGATTTGATGTTGGTTGTGTACATTATTTTTTATAGTTGTTTATTTTATTGATTATTTTGCGCAGTTTAATTTTATTTTTATTTAGTGCTTTACGAAGCTCATTATGGTTTCTAGCAGTTTTTCGCTTCCGTTTCTGATTTTATTTTTAGTTTATAGTCGAGAAAAGAAAAGTATATAAAGAGATACTATCTTTCGTTTATAGGTATTTGAACATAAACAATGTTTATACAGTGTATATGTGAACAAATTTATTATTGATTGTATGAGGGGGGAAATTTGGCAAAGAACAAGACAATTTTTAATGCAATCTTCAGGGAAAAACCTGCAATGATGTTAGTCGCACTGAAAAACAGCAATACAGAAATGTATGCTTCCTCGCTCGCTAAAGTTATCGATGGAACATATAGCTATATAGTTAAAGTTCTTATGGATATGCAAAAAGCAGGTCTGGTGGACTTCAAGAAGCAAGGTAGATTAAAAATAGTAACTCTAACAAAGAAAGGAACAGAAGTTGCAGAAAAAATAAATGCGATAAAGAACACGCTTTAATTACTATTATTTTTTTAATTTAGTTTTTTTCTTTAAATTTATTGTGCGTTAGCGAAGATAATTTAATATAAACTTGAGAAGATTTATTTTTACAGATTTTCTGGATGCAAGTTAAGCATATGCTTAACTGCGCAAAAAATTAACGATTTTCTTGTGCAGAAAACACATTACTGTTTTCTTCATTTTTTAGTTCATTTTTTGCTTTAAGGCGTAATCTTTGCGAGAATAAAACCGACAGGGAATTTAAGCACCATGCATACTTAGTTTAGGATTTCATATTTGAAATCGGAGGGGTAAAATGGTTGAGCTGTGGGAGTATTTATTGCTTGGAGGAACTACATATTGGATTATGAAGAAAGCTAAAGATTACAAAGATGATAGTGCAAAAAGAGCACTCATAGGTATAGGCGCTGGACTTCTTGCAGCATACAAAGGACCTGAGGTTTATCAAAAGTTTTCTAACCTCAGCAAAACACAGGATGGCAAGATAACAAAAAACAAGTTGACAGCTTCAGCTATTGCTGCAGCAGCAGGGTATATGTTCGGTGATAAGATAATGGGCGCTGAAAGAAAACAATACACTGCACTGCAGAAATCAGAGGAATCAAAGTGACTGAAGAAAATAATATTGAAGATTTAGAGAACAGAATTAATGAATTAAAAGAAAAACCTGAGTACGTGGAGCATATGCATCGAAGTAGGAAGATGGACTCTATTATGAATGTTCTAGCAATTGCAGGATTAACATTCTTTGCTTTGTATTCAGGAATTAAAAAAAAGATTTTAGGAGATCCCCCAACAAAAATAAGGAAAGGCCTGCTCTATGCTACTCTCGCAGGTCTTATCCTCTATAAATGTCAGGGAGATAAAGTAGAAAAAGCATATTTGTCTACAATAGGTGCTGCAAAAAAAGAGTATGTTGATATCAAGACAAGCGTCAATAACAACTACGAGATAAAAAATAATAATAAATTATTGCAGCACAAAAACTATGAATTAAAGAAACAGCTTGATAGTGTAATATGTTCTAGGGATTATTTAAGAAAACTTAGCGAAGAGAAGAATATATTCTCACAACAAAAAAAAGAAATTCTTGTGAGTACAAGTAATATTGCAGCTACTTATGCTGATGGTAGTGCAAATAAATATTTGCCTGCATCTGAAGAAAAAGAGATAAAGTCGCACATTGACAAGAAACTAGCAAAAGAAATGAATAAAAACGCAACTGTAATTAGTCCAATAAATAAAGATGTAAGAAAAAAAGAGCAAAGAACAATAAATAATTTACAGGTAAATTATATTACTATTAGAAATATTAGCAATGAAAATGATTCGGAGCGCAGAATAAATAATGATGTATTTTGGGTGCCTGCTCCCTCCGAGATGTCTTTAAGTAATATTGTATCAAAATATTGTAATGAACAAGTTAATATTGATAGTTTGGCAAAGTATAATGGAATTGATTGCACATCTAGTGCTGATTGTATTCCTGTTGGGTTTCCTATACGTTTGCCAAAACATAAATTGAAACAATCTGATAATATTCTCGAGGGAGATTATCCATATTTTATTGTGATGGGAGAACACCAGAATGCTGAGAACCAAATTGGTGTTCTTTTTCATGTTCAAGGATCAGAGAAAGATAGGCTGCTTGAGGAATTAGTTAAGTATAATAGATTGCTGCATAATGATCTTGTTGAGGTAGTTGCGAATATGTACATAGCAGAAAAAAAGAATCACTGCGTATACATTCCAAAAGATTGGCCTTTGACATCTAGGACAATCACTCCTGAAAAAATAAAATATAGCTTAAATAATAATTAATGCAATGATGTAAGAACCAAAATAATGTATGAACAAATATGTGAACAAAATAATAGTTGATGACTAATAGTATGAATTGAGGACAAAATGGAAGCTACAGTTATAGGTAAAAGGAAGAAATTCTTAAATATGAATTTCCTGAATGACATTGTTGAAGAAGCTAATTTAATAATTCATAATTTTGAGAACAAAATAAATGATGCATTGAATGATGTTGTAGATGATTGTTTTCTAGGAAAGACATATACGATAAACTACGAGGATGTTTTGTTTTGGAATAATGAAAATATTTACGACAAAAAGAATAAGAGTAGTGTGAATGATGCAAGTAGTGCAAATAATGTAGTTAGTGTTGATGCTGTTTTAAAGAGACCGGTTTATGCAAATAATAAATGTACAAAATATTCTTATAGACAAAAATTAGAGGAAATATGCGCTGATTGCAGCTCTAAAAAAATTAATGAAGTTGTAGATATGCTTGCAGGAAAATATATTTATGCATATTCTGTAAAAGAAAGAGCACCTAGGAGAATGTGGATGTGGGCTGATAGACTTGCTTGTATTGAGAATGAAATGAGCAATAATTCTTTTGCAAATGAAGATTCAAAATATTTATCAAAAATGAGGGATGCATTGAAAACAAACAGATATCTTAGGCGAAAACATAATGATATTTATGATAAACTGAATGTTTGCTTAGGTTACAAGTAAATATTATTATTCTTATTTTCTGTTATTTTTTTGTTATTTGCTTTGTTGTTGAGGGTTTTCTTGAAGCAAAACATATATAAATGGTGCTTGAATCCAGAGGATGAGTGGCTCCTTAGCTTAGCGGTGGAGCGGGTGACTGTTAATCACCAGGTCGCCAGTTCAAATCTGGCAGGAGCCGCTTATTTATTATTCTGATTTAGAGAAGATTGTCTTTTTTTAGTTGCTCGATCTCTTTTCTGGTTATGTCGGATATGATGTACTTGTCAAACTCTTTTGTATAAAATCCACGATTTATTTCTGCATTAGCAGGATATTCTTTTTTTGGTAGAGTTATGAAGTATGTTCTATTTAGTAGTTCGTCTCCTTTGAATGGAGTGGTTCCAGTGAAATCTTTGTAACGTGTGAGTTTTCCCTCTAAAGTTTCTCTCAGCTCCTCTGATAATTCCCTGCTTAGGCATTCAAGGTCTGTTTCTGCACCTTCGGGTTTACCTCCGGGTAGAATAAGAACTCATTTTTTTTCAACTAGAAGAAGTTCTTTATTATGTATTGAAATTGCACTAATTGCGACTCTCATGTTGATAATAAATATGAGGTCTTTAAATGTTTTTTTGTCCTCACTCAATAATAGTCTCAAATCAAAAGATTTATAAGTTGTCCTGCACAACTTTGCTAAATGAAAGCAAAAACTAATGATTCGATGGATAAATCTTTTTCTGAAACACTGAGAAGAATTGAATCTGAATCTAAGCATGCGATGCTTGTAGAAGGTGAAGTTAGACGTAGTATGTTTAAAGATATTTTAAAAGAGTGCGATTTAGAGTTTCAAAAACTGAGCAAAGAGGATTCTGAGAATTTAGCATACTTATCAAGACACATGGGTTTGGTGTATTATGAATTGAATGATTTAAATTCTGCAGAGCAAGCATTGCTTGTAGCATCAAACTCAATATTTATGAATGTTGGTACATATAGTTTGCTTGGGAAAGTGTATTTTAAGATGAGAAAATTTAATCAGGCGATAAATATGTTCTCTAAAGAAATATCTTTTCATACCAAAAATAAAAATTCTGAAACGCATACTAATAGGGGAGTTGCTTATTTTGAGATTGGAAAGTTTAATGATGCTATGAATGAATTTAGTGTTGCAATAGATAGAAATATATCAAGTACGGCGTTTATGAACAGATCTTTAGTTCATGTTTTGAATGGAAATTATTTATGGGCAGAGAATGATGCAGTATCTGCTACGACTTTAATGTTTCCAGACTCAATAAATGAATCGCTTAATTTAATTCTTGTTTCACACGATGGAACATCGTCATACGGTAGAGTTATTATGAAAGAATTTGTAAAGCAAGAGCCAAGAGAATCAGAACTGAAAAGTCATGCAATCATGTGCATGTATGTCGGCGAGTTCACAAAGGCAGATTCGGATCTATCTATATTAAGAAAAAAAGATGAAACATTATCTGCTCTTGTTTTATCTGGAGATATGCATAGACTAGAAGGTAATGAATTAACCGCAGAACATTGGTATGGGCTTGCCTTGAAAAAATTTAACTCGATGGATGTTCAAACAACAACAGATTACTTGATTGCAGAAAGAATAAAACAAGGTGTGCAAAGAATTCCTCATCATAAACATGTTGTAATATCTAAAGATAAAGTTATAGGTGGAAAGAACATAACTGAATCAATGGTACAAAATTACTTGCAGATGTATCGTTAAATTTGTTGTTAGATGTGTTCAATTCAAAAACAAATAAAAGATTACAAATAAATGAAGAATACATGAATAAATAAAAAATATATCTAAAAAAATTAATTCTCCTCGTGTTTGATGTCCTTTAGCATAGTCTTTATTTTCTCGATTATTGTCGTTAGATGTGCAGGAACAAATTTAATCGTTCCAGCCATTTCATGTCCGCCACCGTCTACGTTTGCTTCAGGTAGTTCTTTTCTGAGTGTTTCAATTATTTTTTGTACGGGTAGAACTGGTTTTGTTGCGCGTATTATTATCATATCGGACATGTATCCGATTGAGAATACTGCTTGGTTTTCTTTGCCGAGCGCGACTTGATCATGAATCATTCCAATGACTTTTCCAGGATTTGGGTATGAAAATCTTACAGTATATTTTTCTAGGTCAATATGTGAGAATATTATTCCATTTATTTCCTGTGTTCTTAAATATGGAAGTGTGCTTTGAAGTTGAGTTGCAATGCCTTCCTTGACTTTTTCATTAATTATATCAACTATTTCTTTGCTCGTGTAAACTTCTTCTATTAATCCTTTACCTGAGTCGAATTTCAGTTGATATGCCATAAAATCTATTGCAGTGCCAATTCTAGTCAAGTCGTCTCTTGTTTGTTTACTATTTGTTATGTATAATTCTGTTTCTGGAATGTTGCATCTATCGCTAATTGCAGCGACAGCAGGCATTGCTGGAGCATTGAATTCTTCACTGATGAATCTTCCCATTTCATAACATAACATTCCGGCTGATGTTTGGCTGTCAAGTCCGAACAGGTAAGGGTTCAAGTGCAATGAAAGATACTCGCATACGCCTGTACTGAATTTTTGGTTTGAATACATCTTTTTCAAATTTGATTTGTTGTTTGTTATGTTTGTTACAGTTATTTTACTTACATCGTTTAGTATGACTGGGTTATGATGGTCTATAACAATTGCTTCATAGCCAAGCGCACTAAGCGCCTTGAATGCAAACATATCTTCTGGCGTAGAGCCGTTGTCTGCAACAATTATCAATGGCTTCTTCTGACCATGTCCAACAGTTAATCTTTTTGCACTAATTATATCTCGAAACACGTCACTAACTTCGTAGAATGGTGCTTTGCTCGGACTTCTATAAAGATTATATTCTGAATTAATTCCAAGTTTTGTCATTAATTCTTTGCATGCAATCTCAAGTGCAAGACCAGAATTTATTCCGTCAGAATCATTATGATGCCTTATTAGGATTGGTTGATTTTCAATAATTGCCCGTCTAATTCGCTTTGCGATTGCGAGAAATGCAGGTAGCATTGTTTCATAGCGCTCAGATTTTATGCTAAAGTCAGTTCTTGCAGGTGCGCTTTTTTCTTCTATGATTTTGCTAAAATCCTTGTCTGTTTTTTTTATTGATGCAATCTCGAGCTGCAATCGTCCAGCACGATCATTTACGGTTCCTGCAATATCAACTACATCATCCATTTCGAGATTTGATGTTTTTGTTGCAGCATCAATGCTTCCATAACCGTCGCTGATTGTAAAAATAACCGGGCCAGGAACTGCTTTTCTTAAGATTTTGACAGTACCAGAATATCTATCTCCTGCTTTAAGGTAGATAATATCCTTTGATTTTTCATTCTTGTTGAATATGAAGTCGCTAGAGTTATCATCTGATTTGCTAGGTCTTGATCGTTCAGTTCTGCTCTTGCCGTACGAATTTCGTGGTCGCTTTGGTCTATTGTGATCATCAAGTTCTATTATATCATTTGATTCGTTGTTCATTTTGTCGTTCATTTGTTTGTTGTTGTTTCTATTCATTATATTTGTTTCTGTTGTACTTGTGTTGTTCGCAATTTTATTCGTGTTTCTATTGCTATCTATATTTTCTGTATTTTCCATATTTATTTCACTTTATTTTTTTATTTTAATCGCTAAAGAAATCGTGTTTGCTTGAATTTGTTCTTCAAAGCTTTCAAAGACCTTTTGGCTTTTTGCCAATTTATCCTCTTTTTTTGAGGTCTTTTTCGGGTTTCTTTTTCGTTTACAATAATTTAGGAAGGGTTGTTTGTTTTTAAATCTTGTGAAATTTAGTATGTTTATTAGCTACTTAATAGTAGTTAAAAACGAAAGATTTAAATACTGGTGTGCGCTATGATTAGTATGGATAAAGCTGGTGCGAATAAGAATTTAGAAACAATGATTGAATTTGAAAAGCTAAAAATAGTTAACTATAATTATAATAATCCAAACGTCATCGAAAAAGTCGAGTTGCTAAGACGAGAAGCGATAGCGAGTCAAAATCCTATTGCGATTTATGAAACATATGATATTTTAGGAATTTCTCCTGAAAAACAAATTCTAGAATTATATGAAGCAGGGCGAATAATTGCAGAAAAATTAGAGCCTAAAGTTCAAGCAATTATGAGTATGAAAAAACCAGATGTCGAGGACGAAAAACTTGCACGAGCAAGGGGATTTGTAAATGCACTTAAGCCATATATTGAAGATATATTTAATTTTAGAGAGTATAAAATGAATGCGATAAAACAATTTCATCCTGATAAATTTAATTTTAATAAAACAAGACGCTTAGATGAAGGGAAAAAACCATATGTAAAACAAGACATAAGTAATTATACGACTGGGCAAATAAGTTTTTTGGCAAAGAAGTTGTATGATGGCGATAAAAACTACATAAGCAAGCATGGATCTGCTAGTGGATCTAAACCTAGCTCTGAATGAATAAGTGCTTAATTATTTGGTAATTGATTGTTAGTGGCTGAGTGCTTAATTATTAGATGATTAATTGTTGGCGTTTAATACTGGTTAGAATATGCAAAGTTGAGAAGTTTCTTGATTATTATCTATGTTTTTATTTTCATTTTTGTTCTGTTTTTTTATTCCTGCATTTAATAGAATGTTTCCTTTCTCTTCAAATTTTTTAAGATACGCCGCATAGTTGAGATTAACAGGAATATTATTTGTAATATATACTTTAATTGCTCGTTTTCTGTACGTGTCTAAGAAATAATCAAGGTCTAATTTTTCATCATGATTTATTTTTTCTGCATGAATTACACCTGGAGATGTAGGCGTTGTAAAAAAGAATGTTTCGCTTCCATATTGCTCTTTATCTACATATGCAAAATTATATTGTTTTGATTTATTCAAAAAAAGCAAACTTTCATTTTCTATTTGTTTATTTTTTATTTGCTCGTAAAATATGTTATAAATATTTTTTGCTGTATCAACATCATCAGAGAGCAAACTATCTAACATTTTTGAGTAGGCGTTCATTTCGAACATACAAAGATGAAAATCAGGGTTATCTTTTACAGAAAGATGCAGATAATATCCTTGTTTTTCATAATATGTTTTATCTGCATTAAAAAGAGCAGGAATTTCATCAACTACTATTAAGGGAGATTTTATGTCGTTAAGTATTTCTTTGCATCCTGTAACATAAAGATATAGACCATCTCTTGCAATTAGTTTTATGTTGTTATTTGTTGTGAAACTTTTTATTTCATCGAATTTTCTATGAACAATTTCATCTAGAGCGTCGACATTATACAATCCTTTATTATATGGATCCATGAAAACTCTTTTCGGCATTAAACTATATTTACCTCTGAATTGTCTTTCTAGAGGAGCTATGTTATTTCTGATAGAGAAAAGTTCACCTAGCTGTGTTGAAGACAAAGAGTATTTTTCTTTGAATTTGTTAAATTTGTTTTCCAAATCATTAATTGAATATGGTTGGTTATTGTTGCCATTTTTAGTTTTTTGTTTATTCCACTTTTCAAGCAACAAAATATTGTTAAACGTTCTGTATGCTTCTTCAAATTCTACAAGGGACAAACCATCAGGTGCTGTATTTGTGCATATTTTTTTAAGTGTTTTTTCTAGAGCAGAAACTTTTTTTTCTAGGAAACCAAAATCTTCTATCAGCCAGTTACAAAGAGTCATATTGTGCTGCTCGAGAAAAAATAGATTTCGTCTATCGGATCGCGTAGTGTCTTTATATTCGTAGAATTCTTTTAGAAATTTGAATTTGGTCTCCATAGCATCTCGAAAAATATCTCCTACAGGAATAAACACTTTATACACATCTTTAGACAATCCTTTTTTCGGAATAAATTTTAGACCATCACTTATCATCTGCTCGATAAAGTAATCATGGCCATGTTTTGAATCAGCTTTTCTTTCAAGATAGTCTCTACCATCTGGCAAGTCATCTCTATTAATGCCGTATTGCTCAAAGAATTTTCTTTCCATGAAATCAAGAGATGAGTTAGGTGAATTGAATATTTTCTCAAATCCTATTTTGAAATTGTCAGATAACCAAAGAATGCTCTCGAGACTTTTTTTGAATTCGTCTGTTTCAAATAAATTTGATATTAATGCATCAACATCACCAGTTAAATATTTTGCAACCGTGGCATATTCTTTGTCTCGTTCAAGCTGTTCCATTTCATCATAACTTATGATTTTTTGGATGCCTGCTGCAAGCTCAAGCTTCGCATTTATCTCGAACTTTCTCGCTATTTTTTGCCATTGAAGAAGGTCTAGAACGAACATGCCTTTGAGACCTATTTTTTCAAATGTGGGCATTGATGATTTGTATTTAGGATCGCTATTTTCGTCGCCCACTGCGAATCCACTTTCACTTTCTCTATATTCTATAAGATCGTGGCTTGTTTTGTATGTGCTGATTATATCTGGACTAAATGTTTTTACAAACTCTACGAATGCATCGTTTGGAACGTCTGAAATTATTTTGTATCCGTTGATTTTTTTTGAATCCAGTTTATTTGGAGTAAAAATAAATTTATCTACTTTTTGTTTACCATTTTCATCTTGAACTGTTGCAACACCTGTCCAGGTTATTTCTCTGTTCGTTTTATAGAATGGAGTCTCGGTGTCAAAGAAGAGCCATTTCATCTTGAGAAGTTCATCAATATTTGGAGCTCTTGAATTTTTGCAGAGATTTTCCATGTATTTCGGCGCGGTTTCTACAAGTTTTAAATCATATCTATTTGAGTTATTTTCTTTTGTATAAAAAAATGTGAATTTGCCTTCAAGAATTTTATTCGCTTTTTCAATCGCAACAGATATTTCATTTCTATGAGCAAATATGCTATTATCTAGTTTTTTTATAGGTGTGATTGATTTTGCTTCATCTAAGAGTTTATTTAAGTATTCATCTAATTTTGTTTCGTCGTTATTATTTAATTCACGGCTGCTGAATAATTTATCTAATTTGTTTAATGTTCTAGTTAACGTGCCTGCTGATTTATTTTCGAGTGATTGCGATACTTTTGTTTCAAGAATGCTTAACATTGATGCGATGGCTTTTTGTGATTTTAGCGCATAGATTAATGTGTCATCTGCTTTGATGAAATGGCCTTCTGGCGCAAGACGCCATCTTGCTTGCTTTGTGTAATTGTTTTTTAAGAATATGCTTGGAAGTTTATCTTTGAGATTTGGATTGCAGTATAATTGAAATGTCCACCAGTAATTATTTTTATTTCTAGTTGCGCTATTTATTAGTTCTGGAATGTTCGCAATTTCGTCTTGTATTTTTTTAATTTGTCTATTCGCACTATCTTCATCTTTAGGGAGATTGCCGCTTCCTATTATTTTACTTGAAAATAAATGCTTCCAAGGAATATATATTCCTCCATGGTCTTTAAAACCTAGGAATAATTCACCTGTGCTTGCGCCCTCAAGTCTAGTCACTAAAAGTTCTAGCATAATTTAAGAGGTTGGCTCTTTGTTTATTTAAAGTTATTTATGTTTACTACTAGAAAATGAAGTATAATTAATTGAGTTTAGAACTAAATCAGGTGTATTTTTTCTAATAAACTAAGAAAGTAATGATTTTTTTTAGAGAATTATTTATGGGCTGAGTTCCATAGCAACTGTGCGTAGTTTTTGAATGAATCTGCAACTTCTTGGTTTTGAATTACTACTGAGAATGCTTTGCCTTTGTTGATTCCAATCGTAACTGTGTCTGCATAAATTTCCATCCAGGCATGTGTGATTACTCCTTCGGGCATGTATCGAACTTCGCTTAGAGGATATGTTTTAGATACTTCTCCGAATGGTTTTCTGGCATATTCATTGTATAGGTAATTACACTTGATTCCTTTCTCATATCTTTTCTTGTGATATTCTTTGAAGTAAGGCGTTAGTCTGTCATAGGGTGTAGTTGCTATTCCGATAATCCACATCTGCTCTCCTTTCTTCATAATCTTAAGTGTGCGTTCTCTTGCTGTCTGGATGCCCTTAAGTCCATCATATACTTGCGCGGTTTCATCCGATGGATTTATTTGTTGTTTTAATTCGAGCTCTGGAATTATTTGTTTTAATTTTGTTTCTTGTGCGTTTAATGAATCCTGTTTTTCCTGGAGATAGATTAGAAGTCGTTTTGGATCTGATGCTCTGAAGTATTTCGTCTTGTTCTTTATTATGTGAGAAACAAGACCTTTTTTTGCAAGACGCTCGAGAACTTCATAGACTTTTGACATGGATACATTGCTTTGCTCGGAGATAGGCCCTGATGTTGCTTCCCCTAGACTCACCAGGGCAGTGTAGACTTTAATTTCTCCCTCTGTTAGGCCGAGTTCTCTTAGCGGTTCTAAATCCATTTGCTATCTTCTTATCATCATCTTATATAAATGTTGCGTTTCTAACCCCCTTAGGGGAATATCATTTATCCCCCCGTTGGGGGAAAAATATTTATATATTAGATAGCACACGACAGTAGTAACAATGTCGAACGGAAACTGTTGACCTTGACGATAAAGTTGATAGAAAAAGAAAAAAAAGAAACAAAAATGAGGTGAATGAACATGAATAAACATACAATACCTGAGAATATCAAAGAAAAAATTAGAAAATATGCATTACCTTTGATGTTAACAATCGGAGTTGCAGCAGGAAGCACAGGATATTATGCAGGATATGTTGCTGGATATAAGGGCGGAGTTAAAGAGGAGAAACATCTCACGAGACTTAGAGATAAAAAAGTTGTAAATTTACTTGAAAAGCCATTGAAAGTAATAGATCATCATATGTATCCAACGATGAAAAAATGTGATAGTTTGGAAACAGCATACTATAGGTGGGAAGAGAAACATATGTATGAGTATGAGCCATATGTTTTAGGAAAACCAATGATTAAAAATCCTGAATATGCGGCGCTTCAAACAAAATATCATGTTGCACTTACAGAGGCTCAGAAGTTTTACGCTGATCAGAGCGCACTTGTCGATGCAAGATTTAAATTAATGGATTTGCTAAATATGAGTATAGGAGATATTGTTGACGACACGACAAAATAAATTTGCTTTTTATCTAATAAACCCATGCAGAATGACCGAAGTGGATTATTAAATCAACACCGATTCGTTCTGTGTCTACTGGTAAATCGCACGCCCCGAAGTTCGAACCTGCCCAGATAAGAACGAGTGCGTCTGTTTCTTTGTTTATTTTCGCTTGAATTTCTTCTGCTTTTGGCTTTAATCCATCAGGTAAATGAAGAAGAATAGTCTTAGAATTGTTCTTCTTTATTTCATCAATTACACGTTCCAACTCTAAATCATAATTTTGTTCCATTTTTATTCCATTAAGTCAGCTGTTTGCAGGACTGAGCGCAGCGAATGTCGTGCGCGGTGTAAACGGACGCAACCGTTTTTCAAGGTCGTATTCTTGGTTCATTTTGCTTCTCGTTGCAGATTTGCCGTACGCAGCCAATTTCAAGATTTAATGGCGCGTCTTGACGGGGGTTGGCCCCTTCGGGGTGGCAAGAAGGCAAATCTGTTCTTCTTTCGCATTATTTATTAGAAAATTAATAATAAAAACGCCAAAGCTATGCTTTGTCTATTTTTGATAACTCAAAAAAATAAAAAAACTTATTTGTCTTCTTCTGCGGTTTCAGATTTCTCTTCGGTTGCGTCTGTTTCATCAAGATCGTCCATGTCCTCTTCGGATGTTTCAAGGACTGGTTCTAGGAATGTTTCCATTTCCTCGGTAACGATTCCTCTCTCTTCAAGGACTGCTTGTCTTACGTCGACGTACTTCAATGGATAAATCTTGTTGAGCTTGTCTTTCATTTCCTTCTGGAATTTTAAAGCCAAGATGTCGACTATGAATTCTTCATATGTCTTTTCTTTGACTGCTCGTCTTACCATGTCTTTCATTCCAGCACGGATTCGCATAACGATTGAATTGTATGTTTCATTGTTTGTTATTGCAATAGGCTTGATTCTTACGACTTTACCATCTCTAGTTTTGACAAGGAATGAGTCTTCAATCTTGTTTCTTTTTCGTCTGATAAGTCTTTTTATGTAAGAAGGGGATAGCAGGTAGTTCACGAGTTGTGTTTGACCTTTGCCATCTTCTACTCCTATTACTCTAAATGAGACGTTGATGTTCTGCTTTTTCATATCGTTTGTTACAGTCGCAAGATTCAAATTCAAGGTCTTTCCCATGAGGTCTTCTTTGCCGTATACAAAACTCTCTCCTAGGAATATGTTTCCCATGAAATCTGGAGAGTATATGCTAAGCCAAACTTTCTTTTTCTTTTTTACTGCAATATTTTTAGTAGCCATTTTTTCACCTTAGCTCAAGACTTATCGCTTAGCCCTCTTACGTTTTTCTTTCTTCATTCTCTTTCTTTGCCACTTCCATCTCATCTGGCCTTTTTTTTTCCATCTTCTTGAGCTTCTTTTCACTTTAGTTCTTCACAAGCACAATATCCAAGGCATCCGCCGCCAATTGCGCGGTTTCGCGGCTACGCGAATTCGCCGTTGCTTGCTACGTAAACCTCCCTAGTTTAGTTGCTATTCCACTTGGGAATGCATATATGGAGAAACGAGGTTCATTTAAAAACGTTTCGCTGGTCGAGCGAGGGATGAAGGCATTTTTTGGTATGTGATGCAGGTCTTTGTTGTTTGCAATATTTTTGTGAATTGTTTTCTTTTGAGTTCTAGGAGTGGGTTGTTTTTTATGAGTTCGTCTAGTTTTTCTTTGCATGCTTTTCTTTGTTCGGGTTGGTTTCGGCATTTGGTTTTGCATTTGGTTTTTTGGTGTTGTTTGATGTGAAATGCTATGTTTTTCTTTTTGTTCTTGGCTTTGATGTTTGCAAGTACGAGGTTTATTTCTTCATAAGTTGTGTCGTCGCTGCTTATGCGTTGTTTGATTTCTTTTAACGTATCTGTATCGCTACGTATGTTATTTTTTATAAAGTGTATTTTATCTTTTTCTAAGACTGCGTAGATTGATGTTTGACTGTGTTCTATTAATTTGGCTAGGTGTTCATAGATTGTCGATTCTTTTAGGTCTCGTTCTTTTGCGATTTGTTTTATGCTATGTCCTTTTCTGTAGAGGTAGTTTGTTTTTTGTGTGCTGTATTGCTCGTTTGCTTTGTGCGTTCGCTTTAGGTGATTTTCATATTTTTTGACGTGCAAATTGTTGTTTTCTGTTTGTAGTTTGAATTTTTCGTTGAATGTTTTTATTATTAAATCGTCGCCGGGTCAATACCCCGCACTTTAGTGCGACGATTTAATTCGAAAACGCGAATGTCAAAATACCCCAACCTTTAGGTTGGGGATTAATTCGCGTTTTCTTTAATCTATTTCTATATTTGTATGTGTTTGCGATTTT
>CAITEO010000016.1 GCA_903891505.1 uncultured Candidatus Woesearchaeota archaeon | reverse complement strand
GTATTCTTTTTAGAAATTTAATAAAAAAAATTTATTTCCTCATTCGAACAACAAAGAACACTATCATTACAAGTACAAGTACTGCAAGTGCTCCAATCAAAACAAGGTATAATGCATTATTTGAATCAAACAATCCACTTTGACCTGAAGTTGTTGAAACAGGAGTTCCTGAAACAATTATTCCAACAGGCGGATTTATTACTATTGTACTTGTGTTATCGCCACCATTATTGCTGTTATTGTTCGTAGTGCATGATGGAACAACTATGTTAAACGCCATCATTGAAGATATTGTACTTGTAGATTGAGAAGTATATGTATCAACTTCTAAAAGATATGTGTCAGGAGTAATTCCTGCAGGAATAATTACAGAATGCGAATACGACTGGGAATCACCTTCCATTAAACTTATTCCTTTAGTTACATCATCTAATCCGAGATCAGTCATTCTGTACCTTATCATTCCATCAGTTATATCATTAGTTCCTATGTTTCTCAAATCAAGATCCACTCTGACCTTATTTGAGCCACCGCACGTCAAGGTTGTAGGTGTTGCAGTTGCCTCGATCACATAAAACTCTCTAGACTTCCTATCCATGTCAAGTGTAACAGTCCAATGATCAGTGTATGTTACACCGCTTGTCGTCCTTCCCTCAACATCTATATCAATATCAAACGGAGCATCCGCAGGATTCACCTCATTTGGATCTAGAGTAAATGTAAATGTAACATCCTTATCTGAACCTGCTGAAATCTTGGAAATTGTTTCATCAAGACCATCTGCAGCAGTAAGATCAGAGCTAAGCGTTACATCAACACTTTTTATATCATTAGCTGAGATTCCACTTGGAAGATTATTTGCAACAGTTACTCTAAGAGATATTTCATCTCCAAGATTTGCATTAGGATCGAATGTTCCTTCGCTTGTCAGACTGTCGCTTTTCCCTCCAACATCTGCTCTTACTTTTGTTATTTCAAGCATGCTTGTTGGTGTTGCTTGAGTTACAAGTATATAGTATGATTGATATTCTGTATATGCAGTTCCAGATGCAGAACTTACTGATAAATTAACCAAATATGTTCCCGCAGTTGTTGGAGTCCATGTAACAAGACCTGTTGAACTTATAGTCATACCAGAAGGTGCAGAAACAAGTGCATAGTTCAAAGGCACAACACTTGGATTAAATGTAATAGTTACTTGATAACTATACAGCTCATTTGTTGTTGCAGCTGTATTAGGCGTACTTGTTATTGTAAATGGTGGTATCATCAACTTTGACTGTACCGCTGATGCAGCATAAGCTGTAATTAATAGTAGCAACACTGCCGCAATTATAAATGCAATTTTTTTGTTCATTTCTCTAACCTCCGATTAATAGGATTTGTTTTTATTATCCTCATTACTATATATGTATTATTGAAAACAAGGGCTTAAACCTTGTTTGTTGTTACGTGATAGTGAGTAATTATTTATAAAGTTTGCGGTACTCATTTATAAATGGAGTGAAAAAAGTGCAAAATAAAGAAAACGAAAATACAAAACAAAAAAGCTCAGAAACTCTACTTGTTGAAGTTAAACATCTTTGACAAATCAACAGTCGATACCGATCCAACGAAAGCGTTCGTTGACACCGCAAACGACCTTCGCGCTACGCGCTCAGTCCTCTAAACTACATTCAGCCATTCATAATCTCACTTGTTGAAATTAAACATCTTCGACAAATCAACAGTCGATTCCATCAATGGTTTCTTAACTTGAGGAGCAACAGCAGGCTGCGCCACAGGATGCGACACAGTCTGCGTGGATGAAAACGGCAAAGCGCCTAGCGTTTTACCGTCTTGAAAACTAGGTACCTGCGCAGATTCAGTTGTCGAGACAGCGGGTGCTTGTGGTTGAGCAACTGTTTGTTGTGTTGTTGTATCTGCCTGCTGTGTTGTCGTTTGCTGCGGAGCGTGCTTTCTCACCTCTTCCTCGTACGCAGCATTTTTTTGCGCGGAACCTAGTAATATTGAAAATGCATTCTGAGACGACTGCGTTGCTGATACTTGCGTATTGCTTGAAGTTGATGATGCAAGTGTCGAAGCGACACTTGACACAACCGATGCTGATCGAACAGGAGTTGCTGGCTCGGAGAAATTAAATTTTTGTGGAGTCAAATTCAGCGGCTCTGCTTTTGGAACAGCCATCATCGTCTGTTTTGACACCCCAGTTACTGGTCTTGGCGGATGCCAAGGCGTCTTAACTGGTTCTTGAATGTAAACTCCTTTTGCAACTGGTCTTGGTGAAGCTGTTGGTGCAGGCGTTGCAACTGATGCTACACATACAGGCGCAACTACTTGTGCAAGAGTTGCAGTAGGTGCAACTTTCATACCTATTATATCTTGGGAAACAACTTCTTCAAACTCATTTTTGACTGAGAAAATATCCTCTTTAGATGCAGTTTCACCAAAGATGAACTCTTCTTGAACTTCTACTCTCTTCGCTGGCGCCGACGTTACAGGTGTTGATGTCGCTGCAGCAACTATAAATGATGCAACTTTAGGTGCTGCTGAATATGCCGCTGACTGTGAAGGTGCAGATTCATTCGCAAGCTCTGCAACATTTAGTTTAGATGCTCCTGTATTGAATCTATTTCTCTCATCAAAATTTTGAGTGACTTTCTTGCTAGTTTTGGACATGGCCATAGCCATTCTAATCGCCTCTGTTTCAGAGGAAGCAAGGCCTGAGCTTCTCAGAGTCTGTGCAATCTTTCTTATGTTTTCGTCTTTAACTTCTTGTATAGCATTCATTCCAATCACCAACTACATCAAACATATGCAGGTATACATTCTTGTATACTGGAATATATAAATGTTTCGATTGTTGAGAATAGCCACACTAAACAATACCGAAAATAACCAAATAAGCCCCAGATATGAATTAAATATGTTTTTTCTTACACATATAGATAATATCTTTTTCAGAATCTATCTTCTTCTCAACAATAAACGTAGAATAAATGTCTTGCTCCAATCTATTAAAACTTCTAACTCCTTTGAGAAGAGTAATACCAAGCATCGCAGAATTTTTACAAACAGAACTCATAGCACTAAATACTGCCTTTGGATCAATAAAATGATGAGCAACAGAGACACAAATAACAAAGTCAAATCTTTTCTCACCATAAAAACGAACAACATCATCTGCTACACCAACCATAATCTTTTCTTTATCATCTGGATGCGACTGTGCAAATAACTCAACCATTTTACTTGATGGCTCAACACCACAGATATCTACATACTTCCTGAAGTAATCATATGAAAAAAACGTACCGCACCCAACATCTAGCAACAACTTTCTCTTAGTTGAGTTGTCAAGACCTAAATTCTCCTTGAGAACTTTGAATTTCTGTTTTTGTTCCTCAAAGTGCAACTCACCATAACCCTTCGCTATTGAGTCATAATAATTAACTATTTCAGAATAATCATCCAACTTATCTTTTACCATAAAAATGACGACCTATTATAATATATATAATTAGCGAATTAATAATACGCATCCAAACAAAAGCTTTAAATATACCCTCTAAAGCCTTCAAAGTTCACATGATTGCAAGAGTGAGAGGCCTTTTGAAAGGATTCTTCAAGAGGATATTCAAAGGAAGAAAAAAAATAAAGCTCGGATTATATGGTCCGCCAAATGGTGGAAAAACTACGCTTGCTAATAAGATTTGCAACGACTGGATAGGTGAAGAAATGGGAACCGTTTCAAGTATCGCCCACGAGACACGCGAAGTCCAAGTCAAAGAACAAATCAAAATACAATCGAATGGTAAAGAGCTAGAGTTTAATCTAGTCGATACTCCAGGCATAGCAACAAAAATAGATTACGAAGATTTCTTGAAATCAGGCATGAAAGAAAAAGAAGCCAAAGAACGTGCAAAGGAAGCAACAAGAGGTGTAATTGATTCCATAAAATGGCTCGATGATGTAGATACAGTTATCATAGTTCTTGACTCCACTCACGATCCATACAGCCAAGTTAACATAACTATAATTGGCAATCTTGAAGCGAGAGACATCCCTGTATTAATAGTTGCAAATAAAGTTGATTTGAAAAAATCAGACATAAAGCGAATAAAATCAGCATTCCCCCAATATGAAGTGGTTGGCATCAGTGCAAAATATGGGAAAAACATCGAGGAGTTCTACGAGAAACTCTTCGAAGTTGCAAACTAACACAGAATCAAATCTAACTACAAAGCAAATATCTGTATTTAATGACTGCAGTTTAAAGAGGACAAAAATGTTAACTTTTGAATTCATTCAACATAAAGAAATAAAATCTATGAACACAGAAAAACTCATTGAGCGCATAATGACTTCTGTTAAAGAAAATAAAATAGTTCTTCTCGAATGTAAACTCGAGCCTGATGAGCGAATGAAATTAATAAAACGTGCAATAGAACTTGTTGATAATGATTTCACAGGAATTGAACTTCTAGTCCTAAACGAGGATCGGGAAAGAACAATATCTAAAATACTCAAGACGCACATAAGAAATGCAATGTTTTTACCTGAGCGAAAGAAAGGAATGACGATAATTGGTCCTTCAAAAATTATCAAAGGAATGGAGCATGACTTCGGCAAAGTGCATATTCATACAAAACCCCAGACAAAACTTGAATGAATGCACAATTATCTAAATGAGGAACTAAAAAAATGCCACACCAGTGCGTAAAATGCGGAACTTTGCATGAGAATGCGTCAGATGTTCTAATCAAAGGATGTTCAAATTGTAAATCAAGAATGTTTTTCTTTGTCAAAGATTCTGATTTAAAAAAAGCTGAAGCGAGAGCAAAAGCATTAACCTGTGAAGAAAAAGAAGATATGGAAAAAGACGTCTACGAAATCATGGGCATAAATCCAAAAGAAGATGAACCCGTCGTTCTTGATTTCGAGAGCATAAATATCATTGAGCCTGGTAAATACGAACTTGATTTAGTAAATTTATTTCAGAAAGACAAACCTCTAATCTACAAAGTTGATGATGGAAAGTACATGATTGATCTAGAGGAAACATTTAACAAAATGACGCCTGCTAAAAAGAAAATAGATGGAAGAAAGAACAGACTTCTGAAGAAGAAAGCAATCACAAAAGAAAAAAACAAAAAAGAAAAAGAACCATCGCGACAAAAAGAGAGCAAAGATTTAGATTAAACATAACAAACTTCTTAAAACAAAAAACTTTTCTTTGTATAAATGGAACAAATAATCAGCGAAGGAAACGCTAAAATATACGGTGAATTAAAACAAGTTGTGACTCGAGATATGGTTGTATTCTATAATCCAGTAATGCGAGTAAATAGAGATGCGACAATTCTTGTTTTATCAGCCATAGATAATGTAGACATGAAAATCGCAGATCCTCTTGCAGGAACAGGCGTTAGATCACTTAGAATGTTAAACGAACTTGATGAGAAAAAAGTAAAGAAGATTTTTGTTAATGACAAAAAGTATAAGTTCGAGGAATACTTTAAAAAAAACATTGAATTAAATAAATTTGAGGATAATAAAAAAGAAAAACTCGTTGTTGAAAATTTTGATGCAAACATATTCTTATTAAAAAATAAAATATTTGATTATATAGACATAGACCCATTCGGCACACCAAATACATTTCTCGATGCTGCTACGCAGACGATAAAAAACAAAGGAATACTTGCTGTGACTGCAACTGATACAAGCGCTCTATGCGGAAGTTATCCAACAGCATGCAAAAGAAAATATTATGCAACGCCACTTAGAAATGAACTGATGCACGAATTTGGACTTCGCATACTTGTAAGAAAAGTTCAGTTGATTGGCGCGCAACACGACAAAGCACTAACACCGATATTCTCATATGCAAAAGATCATTATATGAAAATATTTTTCATTTGCTTCACTGGAAAAACAAAAGTTGATGAGATTCTCGCACAACATATCGAATTCATAGTTGAAGATAAAAAATATGGACCAATCTGGTCTGGCTTGCTTTGGGATGAAATTCTTGTGGGTAAAATGTTGAAATTGCTCGAGAATGAAGATTTCGCAAAAAATATTCATAACGATACGAAAAAACTCGTCGCGATAATAAATAATGAGTGTAAAATAAAAACTCCGTTCTTTTTTGATATGCATGAACTTTCACGCAAGAAAAAAACAGGAAACACTCCTAATTTCGAAAAAATGATTGAGCGTTTGAAATCTAAAGGATTTCTCGCATCAAGAACTCATTTTTCAGTTACTGGAATAAAAACAAACGCTGACGAGAAAACATTCGAACAATGCTTCGAAGAAGAGATGAAATAAAATAGAATAAACAAAGTAGAATAAATTAAACAAAAAATACAAAATAATTATAAAACAGACATCATTCTACAGGAGTTATGGCTGACCAAAAAGCCGAAAAGATAAAAATTGAAATTCCTGGAAGCAAAAATTATTCTACTGTAGTCACAGGAGATTTATTTTATTCGCAACAAGCACCTTCTAATAATATGATTCTTTTATTTCCTGGTTTTGCTCAGAGCAGTCATTCTTTTTACGCTCTTGGAAATTACTTGCGAGTAAATTTTAATGTTTTAATCGCCGATATAAATTCAGATAATTCTGTTCTACGACGAAAAAACGGAAATTTATATGAACTTAAAACAATTGTTGAATGTTCAGAAAAATATGCTAGAGAAAAATTAGGTGCGACTAAAGTTGGTGCGTTCGGACATTCTCTTGGTGGCGTCGCTGTCGGACTTGCAGCAGCAGATAAAAATAATTCTCTTGATTGTTTATGTTTAGCGTCAGCACCTGCAGGCATGCAAGATGTCATAACATCAAAAAGACGTTTAGCGCTCAATATATTTAAACTCGCAATGCTAAATTTCTACGTGCAAGAACTTGCTGAAATAGTTAACGGCAATAAAAAACCAGATAGACATTCAAGATATAAGGCCCTAAAACTTAGCATGAAACGAACACGTAATTCTTGGAACATTTCACTCAATGCACTGCAAGGCGAACTAGACTATCAAAGACTAGATGAAGTCGTAAAAAATATAACAATACCAACTTTGTTTGTATACGGCGGACGAGATGAGACATTACTTAAAATAAAAAATGGCGTGCTTCCTGAAAAAATATTCGATATGTATAATAACTTGGGCTCTTGTGAAAAAAAATTATTTATTGAACCGCTTGCGGATCACAATCTAAATATTTGCTCTACAAAAACAGATCAGTTTAGTGCAGAACCTTATGATTCCCTTGTAAAAGGAGAAATACTGCGACACTTCACGAAGTATATGCTGTAAAGATGCAATCATCCTTAGTATTTACAATCCTCGATATATCATCAAAAATTAAATTTATTTTTTGCACCAATCTATTATCTGATTTGTCTTCAAACACTAAATTATCAATATATTGACTAGACCCAACCAAATAAAATGTTGGAATAGACCTTGCTGCTTTAAACATTCTATTCGCGACAAATCGTTCACCGCCAATCACTATTGCTATATCTGCTCTTTTTATCGCGACACCATCTCTCTTCTTCCATAAATGTTTAACATCTTGTGTCCACAAGTCGCCAACATCCTCATATAAATCAGGCTTAAAATTCGGCTCAGGTCCATTAAATATGCGCTTGCTAGACTTATTAATAATATAGTACCCTATGCATGCCGGACTTATTCCCTCTTTGTATTCGCCCCTTTTGTTTTTGAACGCGTCTCCCGCTATGCACTGCAAATTACTACCTGGTGCAATTATTAAATTAAACTTAGCATCAAGAAGAAGTTCTCCTATTAATTTTGCCTCACGAACATACAATCCTTTCGTCGTTGCGCTATATGATGATAGTAGCAATGCGTTTGGCAATGCATTTGGCAATACCTTCAGCAATACAATTGGCAACCTATTTTTTTTCATAATTCTTGGAAATGAGAACTAATATTTAAAGATTAAATAAGAGTTATAAACAGATAATACTAAAAATATCAGAAATAAATAATAATTAAAACAAAATAGTCTATCCGATTGCTCGTCTTACGTCGATTGTTTCAACAGAATTTACTCCCTCTATGTCTTCAAGTGATTCTGTAAATACATCTGGACTTCCGAGTTTTTCATCAACTATGAATATTATGTTTATTGCTTTAAGACCAAAAGCAATAGGCTCTATTGTGACTTTTGTATCTCCTTTGCCAGCATAAGTTTCTATTCTTTTCAATACTTCATGCTCTATTTTTTTCAGATCAACTGTTGGATCTTCTGGCATAATCTTTATTGTAACAATTGCATTCGCCATAAATAACACCCCAGTACTTAGTTTGGACCTATAAATCCACATTCAGGACAGGTGTATTTAGAAACAATCTGTCTTGCGTGCTTTGATCTAACTATCTCATATTTACCGCACGATGGGCATAGAAATGAGACTGATCCCTTGTCATTTGTAACTCTTGTGTTCATTGCGAGGCATGTTTTCTTTTCTTCCATACCTCTTTGGAACGCGGATTTGTTTATAAAGATTGCGGGTGAACGATTGTGACGAGAGAATTGAAGCACATCATACATTAGAAACACACTATGACTCACTCTCGCATCTTCAACTTACTCATGCATTTTCACAGTATAGTATACTGCGATGACTGCAATTAGAATACTTGTCACATCAACAACCATGCAAAATACGCAATATTGATGCAGCGTAAATACTTGCAACGATATGAAGTATGCACCACAAATTCCTGCCATTGCGCCGCCTATTCTAACAAGCATTTCTATTGCTTTCATAGGCCATACGAATCGCCAGATAATTAAGAATAACAACAATGAAAACGCAATAAGTCCAAAGTCGACAATTTTGAGCCCGAGTATTGTTCCATAGCTGCTTTGTTGGACTGCTTCGCAGTTTGAACTTGCAGCAGTACAAATATTATTTATCG
>CAITEO010000015.1 GCA_903891505.1 uncultured Candidatus Woesearchaeota archaeon | reverse complement strand
TATTTGATTACCATTCATCTGAGGCATTATCTGGACATGCTGCTTAGGAAGAAGAAGCACGTGACCATCTGTTGCAGGATTTATATCTAAAATACCAATAAAATGATTGTCGTCATAAACTTTCTTCGAAGGGATTTCACCAGCAATTATTTTACAAAATATGCAATTCTGTCTCTGAAGATCAGCTATCTGCTCAGGACTCATATTCTTAAGCTCCTCATCATCATTCATAGAAGAATTGTTAGGATAGGTGTATATAAATATTTCCTGGAAACAAAAGAATAAAGCTAAAAGAATACAAAATAGGAAGAGAAAAAACCAGAATAGAATACAAATAAAACCAACAGTTTTGTCGACTTAAAATCAAGAACACAACAACAAACTAAAATCCGCAAACTTTATAAAGAAGCAGGCATTTTACATACTCAAGAAAGCAATAGTTTTATCGACGACAAAATCACCATATTTTGTATTACAAACAAAAGCATGTTTTCAAACGCAAAAAACAACATAAGAGGGCATAATTTGGCAGACGAAAATAATCAATCTACAAGCAAGCAACCTATAACTCCAGACGAGCAATTAAATGAGAAAAAACAATCCAACTATGATTCAGAACAAATCAAAGTTCTCGAGGGACTTGAAGCAGTAAGAAAAAGACCAGGAATGTACATAGGAAGCACAGGCCCAAGAGGTCTGCACCATCTAATACAAGAAGTCGTCGATAACTCAATAGATGAAGCCATGGGCGGATACTGTTCTCTAATCAAAGTCATAATCCACAAAGACAATGCAGTAACAGTTGAAGATGACGGCCGAGGAATTCCTGTTGACATACACAAAGAAACAGGCATGCACGGAGTAGAACTTGTTTTAACAAAACTTCACGCCGGAGGAAAATTCGACAAGAATTCATATAAAGTCTCAGGCGGATTGCATGGAGTAGGCGTTAGCGTCGTGAACGCACTATCTAAAAGACTTGAAATAACAGTTGCACGTGCAGGAAAAATACATTTTATTGCATTCGAAAAAGGAATCACAGTTGAGAAATTGAAAGTTATTGGTGACACAACAAAAACCGGAACAATAGTTAAATTCTGGGCAGACCCAGAAATATTCTCTGAAACAATAGAGTATGATTATGGCCAAGTACAATCACGCCTTCGAGAACTCGCATTCCTAAATAAAGGAATTAGAATACAATTAATAGACGAAAGAGTTGAACCTGCAAAAGAAGCAGAATTCCACTATGAAGGAGGAATTGTAAGCTTCGTTGAATTTCTAAACAAAGGAAAGACGTCAATATGCAAACCAATTTACTTTTCGAAAGACAAAGATAACATCACATCAGAAGTTTGTCTTCAGTACTCTGATTCATACAGCGACATGCTAATATCTTTTGTTAACAACATAAACACAACAGAAGGCGGAACTCATGTTACTGGCTTTCGCGCAGCACTCACCAAAACATTAAACTCGTACGGCGAGCAAAATAAATTATTCAAAGATAAAGACGGAAGATTCTCAAGCGATGATGTACTTGAAGGACTCACTGTAATTATATCTGTAAAAGTTCCTGAACCACAATTCGAAGGACAAACAAAAACAAAACTCGGAAATAGCGAAGTAAAAGGAATAGTTGAGAGCGTAACAAACGCATCACTTATGACTTTCCTTCAGGAAAATCCCGCAGTCGGAAGAATAATCATAGACAAATGCTTAACCGCTGCGCGTGCGAGAGAAGCCGCAAAAAAAGCAAGAGATTTAACGAGAAGAAAATCACTTCTTGAAGGAAGCTCGCTTCCAGGAAAACTCGCGGATTGCTCAGAAAAAGATCCTTCAAAATCAGAACTCTACTTAGTTGAAGGAGACAGCGCAGGTGGCTCTGCAAAACAAGGACGAAGTAAAGAATACCAAGCAATACTTCCACTTAGAGGAAAAATACTCAACGTTGAAAAAGCAAGACTGCACAAAGTATTGTCATCGAATGAGATTCTAACAATAATAACTGCACTTGGAACAGGAATTGCTGATGAATTCAACCTCGCAAAAGCAAGATATCATAAAATAATAATCATGACTGATTCCGATGTTGACGGAAGCCACATCGCGACACTAATCCTCACGTTCTTCTTTAGATACATGAGACCATTAATAGAATCAGGCTACGTTTATTTGGCGCAACCTCCTCTTTTCTTAATCAAGAAAGGAAATTCTAAACAATATGCTCGCGACGAGAAAGACAAAGATAGAATTCTCGCGGCAATGAATGACGCTAAAGGCGTGACCCTTCAAAGATACAAAGGCCTTGGAGAGATGAATCCAGAACAATTATGGGATACAACAATGGATCCTGGAACTAGAACACTTAAACAAATAACAATCCAAGATGCGATCGAAGCAGACCAAGTATTCACAATGTTAATGGGCTCCGAAGTTGAACCTAGACGTCAATTCATCGAACAGAATTCAGACAAAGTCGTGAACTTGGATATATAAGATTTGCTGCGTTGGTTTTTTATTTTTTCTAATCTTTTTATTTTCTCTAGTTTATTTTTAAGGTTTTTCTGATCTTTTCTTCTTTTTTATTCATTTAATATTTTTAATCATTTTCATTTCTTATTTCACTTTTTTACCTGTCATTAATTTGTTCTGCCAAACTCGCTGCGCATAGCGCAGATCTATCTCGCCAAAGGCGAGTTAAATCAAAGAACAATTCAGCAAACAACTAAAAAACTTAAAAAATATTTTTTATTTTTTGGCAGAACAAAATAAAAGAACAATAGAAATTTAATTTTATTGAATCCCTGACTAATTTTCCCAAAAAACGAACAAAATTTATAAACAATATCTCATTCTATCGTCTAAATGGTACTCGAGGGACTCTCAAATTCGCTGAAGGGAACACTTCAGAAGATTACAAAAGCGCTTTTTGTAGATGAAAAACTAATCAATGAACTTGTCAAAGACATTCAACGCGCACTTCTTCAGTCGGATGTAAATGTAAAACTTGTTTTAGATTTAACTAAAAAAATTAAGGAACGTGCGCTCAATGAAGAAGTTCCAAAGACAGTAAATAAAAAAGAACATCTAATAAATATTGTCTACGAAGAACTTGTTAATTTTCTCGGACGAGGAGAAAAACTTGATCATCAGGCAAGAATTAGTGAGAAGCGCGATCTTAAAGAAAAAGGAAAAACGACTGAGCCATACAAGATAATGCTCGTCGGATTATTTGGTTCTGGAAAAACAACGACAACCGGAAAGCTTGCGAATTATTTCAAGAAGCGAGGAATAAAAACAGCAGTCATCAGCACAGATACGTGGAGACCTGCCGCAGCCGATCAACTCGAGCAGCTCGCAAATAATTTGAACGTTCAAGTATTCATCGACAAGAAAGAAAAAGATCCTGTGAAACTCTACAAGAAATTCGAGAAAGAACTTGAAAAATACGATCTTGTGATTATTGATACTGCAGGACGGGACGCACTATCTGATGAATTAATCACAGAACTTAACGCAATAAATAAAACAGTCAAACCCGACGAGACAATGCTCGTTCTTTCAGCAGATATCGGTCAAGCTGCCGAAAAACAAGCACAAGCATTCCACGACAACTGCAAAGTATCAGGCGTAATAATCACAAAACTCGACGGTACAGCAAAAGGAGGAGGTGCACTAATTGCGTGCGCAGTCACAGGTGCACCAGTTAAATTCATCGGAGTTGGAGAAAAAACTGACGACTTCGAAGAATTCAAACCAGAAGGATTCGTCGGAAGATTACTTGGAATGGGCGACCTTGAAGCGCTCCTTGAAAAAACAAGAGAAGCAATCAGCGAAGAAGAAGCAATTGATATGAGCAAAAAAATGCTCAAGGGCGACTTCAACTTAATCGATTTATATGAGCAAATGCATGCAATGAAAAAACTTGGTCCATTAAACAAAGTTGTTGATTTAATCCCAGGTATGGGAAATATGAACATTCCAAAAGAATTAATTCAAAATCAAGAAGGAAAAATAGAGAAATGGAAACATCTAATGAATAGCATGACGAAAAACGAACTTGAAGATCCTGATGTAATCACGAACACAAGAATTGAAAGAATAAGCAAAGGTTCAGGAATATCAACGACGGAACTTCGCGGGATGCTCAAGCAATATAGACAATCAAAAAAATTAATGAAACTTTTAAAACCTGGCGCGTCCGAAAGAGATATGCAAAAAATGGTCCAGAAAATGCAAGGAAAAATGGGAGGGGTGAAATTTTAGAATGCTAAATGTAATTGTACTTCACGAGAAAGGACTTACTCCAAGCGATGCTTGGTACCCTTGGCTAAAACGAGAACTAGAAAAACGCGAAGTAGCAGTTCACTTCCCAACATTTAATGCTGATGATTACTCAGGCGTTTGGCAAAGCAAAATCAAAGAATACATGAAATTCATGGACTCTGAATCAATGATAATAGGCCACGGCGAGGGTGCGAAACTCGCACTTAAACTACTCGAAACAAAATCAAGAACCATCGCAGGAACATTTCTTGTCGCAGGACACTTAGATGATGAGCAATTTGATTTTGATAACATAAAAACAAAAAGCGAAGAATTCTTTGTTTATGCATCAGACAACGACAAAGTTATTTCAGCAGAAAAAACAGAGCATCTTGCAAACATGGTTAGCGAAACACCGCTCCTTATTGCTGATGCAAAACATTTCGATGAAATGACTGAATTCGAAGATATTCTAATAGACATAATAAGTGTAATAAATAGATAAACCCATACAACAAAAAAACAAATTCTAAACACAACCACATCAAAAAGGTTTATTGTATTATTCTAGCAAAAGATTTATAAATAAAATTAGACTCAATGATTTTGCAACAGTCTAACTGATTGTGGGGGAATAATTATGGCAAAAAATGCAGGAAACTCTAAATTTGGAGTATGGGCATTCGTAATAGGCGTAATCCTTGCTTTAATTGGCGGAATACTAGTAGGCCTACTCGGTGCAGGACAAGTATGGGTAACATCAATCTTGATAATTCTTGGATTGATTGTAGGTTTTGTCAACGTGACAAAGAGCGAGACAAAGGATTACTTGATGGCCGCAGCTGTGCTTGTAATCGTCGCATATTTCGGCGGTGCAACATTCCAGCAGATCGGATTAAAGACTGTGGGAACATACCTTCAGAGCGTGCTAAATGCAATATTGACATTCGTCATCCCAGCGACAATAATCGTTTCGCTGAAATCAATATACGCACTAGCAAAAGATTAAGTTCCTAGCTAAATATTTTTTTTATTTTTTATTTTTCTTCTTTATTCATTTATTTTCTCAGTTCTTATTCATTCTTCTCATTTTCTTTAAGCAGCATAAAAAACCGCATAATAATTAAACCTCGACATATTTCTGACCATACAACTATGGAACCAATAACAACAGATGATGGATCGCCGACATTTAGAAGCGTGAAGTACGATGAACCGTACCACTCAAAGAGCGGAGCTATCGAAGAATGCTTCGAGAAATACATCAACCCAATGAAAATATGGGAAAAAGAGAACCCAGTAATCTACGATGTCTGCTCCGGAATGGGTTATAATGCAGCGGCAGCAATCGATGCGTTCCTCGAGAAAGGACATGGAATAATGACCATCTATCTATACGAGAACGACCCTGAAATTATAAGAAAAAGTCTCGAAATAAATCCTGCATTCAAACATTATTTTATAATAAAAGAACTCGTTAACACATACTTTGAATTAGAATTAATCGAGCTAATAAAGGAAATAAATGGTAAAACTATCCACTTAATACTTCGAGTCGGAGATGCGCGCGAATTAATTCCAAAAGAAATCGAGCGCGCAGACTTCGTCTTCTTCGATCCATTCTCTCCGAAGAAACATCCTGAGATGTGGGAACTACAATTCTTCAAAGACATATTTTCAAAGACAAAACACGGTGGAGTTCTTGCAACATACTCATACGCACGTATCGTTCGCGATAATCTAACTGCTGCAGGATTTGTTGTATCTACAGGACCAACAATCGGACGCAGAAGTCCGAGTACAATTGCAAGGAAAGAATAAGCACACACAATAAACAAAACAACGAGAAAAAAATATCTAAAAAACAAAAAGTTTACTTCTCTTTATGTGCTGCAATTACGTCAGCGATCGCTTTCATGTTTTCCTTGCTAACTGTTACTGCGTAGCCTTGAAGAAGAACTGCAACCTCATTTCCAGTCTTAGGTAAAATATCTAGTATTTTTACTATATGCTCTTCTTTTAATCTTGGAATTGCAAGTTTCTCAATTTCTTTTTTAAGAGTGTTGAAATCAGTCATGGACAAAGTACTGAAAGAATTTATGTACTCAAGCGTTTTTGTCGCCCTGAATCCTGGTTCTTTGTCGCGTTTAGCGACAGCATTCAACTCTGATTTGAGCTGAGCCATTGATATTGGCGACTTCTCAATGATTTCTGGTTTTGACATAGTTTAACACCTATTTGAGTAATCTCATATGCACTGGGTGCACAATAAGAGTTTTTGTTTTATTCAAATCCTGTATCTGAACTTCGTAGCATTCTCCTTTTTTACTAAGAATAGTCCCTGATTTACCAATAAATCTTGGACAGTACATGCCTTTGCTTATTGCAGGCTCAACTGTTAGTGATACTCTGTCGCCTTCATTGAACACAGATAGATAGCTTCTTAGACTTACCTTTCCTTTACTCTTTGTGTCTTTCGTGAATCTTGATACTTTCTTCCTTCTAAGTCCGCCTACTCTTGCCATTTTATCTCAGGGGCTTATTTGCCCTTACCTCCTTTTGCTGCTCCTGCGCCTTTCTTAACATCTGCTTTTGGAGCTAGCTTATTGATTATTACTTCAGGTATCTTTGCAACATCAAGAGCTTTTCTTATTTCTTCATTTGTCTTGCCTGTAAGCGTTGTCATTATTACTTTCGCTTCAGCTTCGTAGTGTGCTCTCTTCTCTTCAAGTTCTTTCTGCAACCTCTTTCTTTCCTCATCCATTTGTTTAAGCTCTTCTGCTGTTATCTCTGTCTTCTCAGCTTTGATTTCTGCATCAAACTTACCTTCATTTACAAGCTCAATTACTTCCGCTGCAGTTTTCTCCTCAACTTTTATACCCATTGATCTACATGTACCGATGACTTCCTTAACTTTTTCTTTAAGAGTTTTTCCAGAAAGTGCATCTTCTTTCATCTTTGCAATCTTGATTATCTGTTCAATCTTAAGATCTCCAACAAGATCCTTATCAGGTTTTCCTGAACCTTTTTCAACCTTCGCTTCTTTTTTTATTAGACCTGATGCTGGAGGAGTTCCCACACTTATCGTGTGCTTCTTCGTTTCAGAATCAACTGTTATCTTGACAGGCACCTGCATGCCTTTGAAGTCTGCAGTCTTTTTGTTTATGTCTGCGACTACGAGACCAATGTTAACTCCAAGTGGACCTAGTGCAGGTCCGAGTGGTGGCGCTGCTGTTGCTTTTCCGCCCTCGACTAATACTTCAACTGAACTTGTTGCCATAATAATTCCTCACATTAGTGAATATAATCTCCCTATTTACTCCTCTTTGGAATCGCCGTTGATTTATAAAACTAACGGTATACATGAAAAATTAAATAAAAACAATAAAAAGTGCATCTATTCATCAGAATCTCTTCTGATAACCTTAACTGCATCCATCTTCAGAGTTATAGGAATAGGCACCGCAGCTTCAAGCAGCTCGACAACAACCTCTTCCTTTGCTTTATCTACCCTAGAAATCTTACATTTCTCTCTCTTGAATGGACCGCTGATAATTTCTGCAATATCATTCTTTCTTATATCAACATCTTTCTTTGCCTGCTCGAGCATGTGTTCTATTTCATGATAACCTATTTCATTAGGCAAAAGCCCTCTTGCATAAGGAATACCATATGCTGCCTGCTCCGCATCGCTTCTAGTCTCTGCTTCGAGGAATATATATCCTCTCATACCATGAGGCCTTATCACTGAGTAAACAAGCAGTTTCTTCCTAACTATGTTGCTTGATATGAATGTCATGACTTGATCCTCTCTGTTCGCAGTCACTCTTAATGCAAATAGCTTTGTTGAAATTTTTGCCTTTGAAGATGAGTTCTCTTTTTCTTTCATCAGCTTCTCATCATCTACTTCTTGTTGTTCTATCTCTTTTATTCTCAGTATCTCTTCGTTATCAATTCTGTTTTGTTTCAATATTTTTTCTTCTTCCATAACAATCACTCTTGTTTATCCTCTTTTCATTGAGACTTTTTATAGAATAATAGTATCAATATTAATACTATTACAACTGCTGCAGTTATCAGCACAGATGTCAAATTGTCCATCAGATGCAATATGAATCCTAGTAGGCCAAT
>CAITEO010000014.1 GCA_903891505.1 uncultured Candidatus Woesearchaeota archaeon | reverse complement strand
TAGTTGTCCAAAGTGAAAATAATTGAAAATAAATGAGAAAATAAATGCAAATTTGAGCGTTTTTTGATCTAAAATCGGTGTTGTCACCACTGCAAAATAAATCTCATTTTTGAGCAAAATAATGTATAATATAAATGAAGACAAAAAACACATTGAAAAGGGAGACATTATGAATGAGAGAATTATAGTAGCAATCATGGACAATGGACAAATGGTAGTTGGACAACAACAAACCGGACAAAAGAATTTCTTGCAGTTTCCATGTTTAGTCTGGTCTGATCAAGAAGGAAAAATACAAGCAAGATCATTTTTTGGAAAACCAACAGCAATAGATGCTAACATGGAAAAAGTTATGTTTACTTATGAACTGCTTGATCCAAAAATAAAAGAGAGTTATCTGACTTTGATTCAAACAGAATTTGCAGAGAAAAAAGAAGAGTCCAAAATAGTCGCACCAACACCCGGAAAAATATTTGTTGTTCCTAACAAGGAGTTTTAATAATGAGATGCATAAGACATCAAAAACAACATCCGGTCAATGAGAATTTATTCTGGTGTCCGTTGTGTGAGAAGTACAAAGACAAAAGCGATTTTGCTACAAACAAAGCCGCTCTATACGGTATTTGCGGTTACTGTAAAAAGTGTGTGAATATCAGAGCAGGAAGAGCAGCAGAGAAAAAAGAGCTTGAGAGATTAGAAGTTGTTGTGAAGAACAAACAAGCGCGTGCAATTGATTTTGAACGTATTGACAGAAGCAAAATCGGTGGCTTTAAAAGATACTTTTCAAACAGACAGTGGATGTTCATGAACACTTATGGTGTTCCTTATAGCGATGTTGCGGCTGACGTGATATTCCAAACAGTGTGGGAGGAGAGATGACTAACGAGGAAATGATTAAGGGATTGGATAATAATTCGCTAATTAATTATGTGGTCTATACAGCGAAGATATGCCCCTATTTCGTAAAAGATGACCACGATGGTAGAGCCGAACTCCTTTCCCGACTCGCAAGAGTGCAGGAGCTGGAAGAAGTAATCACCAATAGCAACTTCCATATCATCAAACTAGATACTGCAAAATTAGTAGCTGAATTGAGAGTGCAGGAGTTGGAACGCACACTATCTGACCAGACATTAGACCTAAACAAATGTTGGGCGAAGAAGAACGAACTGGAAGCAGAGAATAAGGTTATCCACGAGTATAATTTAAGCCTACAGACTGAGAATGTCCGCCTTCAAGAGGATAGCGACTTCTTCCGCCTAAACTTGAACTCAAAGACAAGCAAGTGTGGAGATTTGGAAGCCGAGAACCTCAAGTTAAAAGAAGAACTCCGGCTGTACAAGGAGCTATTGGCGGCAAGTTATAAATATATTCCGTTAGTGGAGGGGGGAAATGACAACAACAAATAGCAGAATAAAAGATGCAATAATTACTGATTTGAAACAGCGGATTAACGATTTGCAGAAGGAAAATATAAAAGGCGCAAAAGCCATTGAGAAGTTGGAGAGGATACAATTTATTGCAAAAGATGTTTCTCATCAGTTTTCTCATCACGAAGGTATGCAAATTTTAAATATTCTCGCAGAGGAGGGATAGAGAAATGAACTGGTGGACACAGGTAATGGGATTTGCCGCAAAGATGGATAGGCGTTTTTACGAACAAGAGAAAAAGGGATGGAGCGGCTTTGAGGATATTACTGAAGAAGAATATCAACGCAGGGCAATTAAGAATATTTCCAAAGGCGATTATGTTGATGCCGCCAATCTATGTATGTTGGCTTTTATGGTCAAGAAAGAAAAGGAAAGAATCGCAGAGGATAACTAAATTAAAAAGGAGGAAACAAAATGAATAAAAATGAACAAGTAGAACCAAGCAGAGAGGCATTATCTTATTCCTTGATAAGGATGGCACAGGATTTAAAAGACTATTCAGAAACAGTTTATAATAGGGTACAGGGGAAACTTGAAAAAGTACAAATTCCAATACCTCCCGTTGGCACACAACAAGCTAAAGAAACAGTAGAAGAAACATGGCCTCCTTTGTATGATGAAATAAGGGTGCATTTAAAAGAGATACGGAAACAACTATCTTGGATTGCTGACTCAATAAATCGCGCTGAACTTTAGATTCTCGCAGACTGGAGGGATAGATGATTGCTTAGCTAAAAGAGTAATTTCCAAGATTCTCGCAGAGGAGGGATAGGGATGACAGACAGGACTAATGAGGAGT
>CAITEO010000013.1 GCA_903891505.1 uncultured Candidatus Woesearchaeota archaeon | reverse complement strand
TCCCTTTTCAGGGTCGCAGCCCATTGTCACTACCATTGTTGCGCGCGTGTAGCCCAGTGGATTCGGACCATACAGACCTACCGTAGCCTGCACCTTCCTCCTTGTTTCCAAGGCAGTCCCTGCAATGTGCTCGGTCCATCGTAATGCCGTTAGCAATTGCAGATACAGGTCTCGCTCGTTGCCAGACTTAACTGGACACTTCATAGCACGAGCTGGCGACGGCCATGCACCACCTCTCGGCTCATCGAGTAATGTCTTCAGCATGACCTTCATCTTGCCGTCGCTCCTAGTAAGGTTCTCTGTGTTGAGTTAGATTAAACCGCACGCCGCACCCCTTGTGGTGCGCCCCCGCCAATTCCTTAAAGTTTCAGTCTTGCGACCGTACTTCCCAGGCGGTGAGCTTAGTAACTTCTTTACGACACCGCGCATTCCCGTAGAATACGCGACACCTAGCTCACAGCGTTTACAGCTAGGACTACTCGGGTATCTAATCCGGTTTGCTCCCCTAGCTTTCGTCCCTCACAGTCAGATCCGTTCTAGTCAGACGCCTTCGCCACCGGTGGTCCTCCTGAGATTATAGCATTTTACCGCTCCCTCAGGAATACCTCTGACCCTTCCCGGTCTCTAGTTCTGCAGTGTTTCCTGCACATTGCCAAGTTAAGCCTGGCAGTTTCACAAGAAATTTACAAAACCTGCTACGGACGCTTTAGGCCCAATAAACGTGATTGCCACTCGTGGCGCTGGTGTTACCGCGGCGGCTGGCACCAGTCTTGCCCACCACTTATTCGCCATGCTATTTACACATAGCAAAAGCCCAAGCTGTGCTTGAGCACTTGGGATTCCCCTATCACACTTGCGTGCATTGTAGAGGTTTCGCGCCTGCTGCACCCCGTAGGGCTGGGACCAGTATCTCAGTGTCCCTCTCCGGGCTACCACTCTCATGGCCCGTACCGATCTTTGGTTTGGTGGTCCGTTACACCGCCAACTGCCTAATCGGCCGCCAACTCATCCTAAGGCTCGAGTTTATAGAAATACACATTCCAGTATTATTTCCTTATCAGGTATTAGCCACAGTTTCCCGTAGTTATCCCTGACCTTAGGGCAGATTATCGACGTGTTGCTGAGCCTTGTGCCTCTATTGCTAGAAGACTTGCATGGCTTAATCGAATCCCAATAGCAGCAATCTCCCGCAGGATCAACGGGTATTTTATTTCAATCCTGATGTTTATTTTTCCGTATCGCATTGTATATAATTAAATATTTTAGAAACATTTAAGTGAATTATTAGGTTAGTTTATTTGGTCACATATTATCGCTCGACTGCACATCGAGGCATCATGTGAACATATTTTCCTTAATAGGTTCATTTGCGCATACTTGATTGTTACGTCAAGTATGATGAATGTTAGTTTGTAATTCTCCTGTCATCAGTCCCCAAAAGACGACTGACAGTCCCAGAATCTGGAGGTCATCCAAACTTGTGAATATTCAGGAATACGCAACTATTTATAAGCGTTTCGCTTCGATTTTCCGCCCAGAAAAATTGATGTTTCTATTTTTTTCTTAATTTTCCCGTCTTATTTTATGTTCACCGACGACAAAATAGTTTGTTTAATGATAAATATAAATTTTTATATACTCTTTCATTTTCTTCTAAATTATGAACTGTGTGGTATGTAAAACAAAAATTCAGGAAACATTCCTTCGAAAACCTATCGGAACATATGTGAAAGATGAGAAGGGAAAGAAGAAAATAGTTTGTAACTCATGTCAATCTAAACTTACAATAGAAGAAATAAAAAAGAAGTTGTAAATATTTTTTGGCAAAGTAGTTTTTATTGTAATAATTTATTTTCATGCCTCTGTAGCATAACGGTGGTGCGTCGGTTTCGTAAGAACAATAGCTCGAAAGAACCGAAGGTTGAGGGTTCAAATCCCTCCTGAGGCTTTGTATTCTTTTATTTCATAATGTAAAATTTTCGGTTATTCTAGAAAGGTTTGCGAAAATTATATATTCTGATTTTATTAAGATGTCTTCATGTCTGATTTTATAGGTAAGTTAGTAAATGGAGTGTTTGATTATGCAATCGATTTTTCAATTAGACAAGTGAGCGAAATGAATGGGTTTAAACAAAAAGGTGGAACTGAAATTTTGCAGCATTTGCTTCTCGGTAATTCTTCTTTCAAAGAAGAATGCAAGTTTACAATTGCAGGCAAACAAGATAATTCTCTTGAAATAATTATTTCACATCCAGGAATGAAAGATACTATATGTGTTGATGCAAATTCTGTTGAATACAAAGGATTTGTTAAGAAACACAAACGAGGCACTGCGAAATACAACAACGAACATATAGAATTTGAAGTTGAAATGAATCCCGACGAGAAATATACATTCAAGATAAATTTTTATCCAGATAAAAATATTTATAATCAAGTTTTAAAATTGTATGAGTTGAAAAAAAGTAGAGGTTGATTGTATGAATGATAAAGAAGTAAAAATGTTTTTATCATCGAGCGGATATAAACGATTTGTCGCGACGAGAATAAAACTCGGATTCAAAACAGATGATGTATTCTTGAAGTATGCTGTTTTGAAAACCATTCTTCCAAAGCTCACAAAAGATGAGCAAAAAGATGCGCGTGCTGAGATGAAAAGATTAAAAGAAGAATGATCGGTTAATTATTTTTTTATGTTATTCTCAATCGAAACATTGATAAAAAAGAAGAAAGAAAATTCGTCTTATGAAGAAATGGTTGCATAAAGTTGAAGTTGTTGTTGATTGGCTTGTTCCTATTTGTCTTCTAATTTTAATTGCAGCAATTACTTTGGACTTTGGATTTCCTGCATTTGTCGCCAAAAAAAATTTAGGGTTGCTCCTAGATATTATGGATTACTTTGTTCTTCTGGTTTTTGTTTCGGATTTAATTTTCAAGTATGTTGCTGTTAGAAACATTCCAAAGTTTCTTAGATTGTATTGGCTAGAAATAATTGCTGTGTTTCCTTTTTTTCTTGTGTTTAGGGTTGTAGAGCTAGCATCTATTGTAGTTAGATTTGGACAGGGGGCGACAACACTTGCGCGCTCGACTAAACTTTCAAGATTTTTAGCTCCGCTTTTGAAAACACCGAGATTTTTTGAGACGTTTCCAAGGATGCTTCATTTCTTCGAGAAACCGACAGGAGATCATTACAGTCACGAGAAAAGATAAAATAATAAATAAGTTTATTTGAGTTATTTCATCAACATATTTTTAAACTAATTATCCTAAGAGTATGATTATGTCTAATAAACTTAAAGCAGCAAGTACATCTATATTTGCAAATATAGGTCTTCTAATTAGCAAGATAGTTGCAGCCATATTGACTGGCAGCATTGGTATGCTCGCGGAATGTTTGCATTCAGGTTTTGATTTAGTCGCATCGTTCCTTGCATTTATTGGAATAAAAATTGCTCAAAAACCAGACGATGAAAAACATGAATTTGGTCATGAGAAATATGAAAGTTTATCTTCTTTTTTTCAGTCAGTAATTATTGCTGTAACTGCTCTATTTGTAATATTTGAAGCGTATCATAAATTAAAAAATCCTGGTGTTGTTGAGAATTCAGAAGTGGGCATAATTCTTATGATAATAACAATTCCAGTCGCTCTACTTGTTTCAAGATATCTTTCTAAAATTGCAAAACAAGAGGGTGGAAGCCACGCACTCGAGGCTGATTCTGCTCATTTCGCAACTGATGTTATTGCATCAGTTGCAGTGCTTATAGGACTCGTTTGTGTCAAACTTGGTTTTCCTCAAGGAGATGCAATCGCGGCGTTTGTCGTAGCAGCAATAATGTTATACATATCATTTCATTTGATTAAAGAAACATTTTTTGTATTCATGGATTATGCTCCTGAAAAAGAAATAATGGAGCACATGACTCGAATAATAGAGAAATATCCAGGAGTTAGTTATCATAAACTTCGAGCAAGACGTGCAGGAAGCAAAGTGTTTGTAGACTTTCACATTCAAGTGAGATCTACTATGAATGTCGTAGAATCGCACGAAATATCGATGCAACTCAAGCGTAAATTAATGAAAGAGTTGCCAGAAATTAAGGATGTGATGATCCACATCGAGCCGAAAGGCAAACATAGAAAAAGAGATGACTAAAATTTCATTATTTGATTCTTTATTTTATTCGTTTAATTCTTTATCTGTTCTGCACAAGATTTATATTGTTGTACTTTGTGTGTCAAATTAAGGGGGCACTACTATGGCGAAAATTGAAAAAAAAATAAAACAAACAATTATTAATCTTGGCAAAGCATTTGTCGGGGAAAGCGAAGCTAGAAATAGATACACAATGTACGCGAGTGTTGCACGCAAAGAAGGCTATGAGCAAATATCTGCAATTTTTCTCGAAACTGCGGAGCAGGAAAGAGAACATGCATCAATACTCTACAAATTTCTTGTAGCGTTGAAAGGAAAAGAAGAAGTTCCTGAACCTTTGTTAATAGATACAGCAGTCCCAATATCATATGGTACAACAATAGAGAATCTGAAGGCGGCAATAGCAGGCGAGGATTATGAGAGAAAAATAATGTATGTCGAGTTCGCGAACATGGCTGAAAAAGAAGGATTCAAAGACATAGCTGCGAAGATGAGACTAATAGATGTTGCTGAGACACACCACTCTGAAAGATACAACAAGATTCTAAAAGAGCTTGAATCAGGAGCTATTTTCAAGAAAAAACAAGAGATAGAATGGACGTGCAGACAATGCGGATACGTGCACAAAGGAAAAGAAGCACCTGATACATGTCCTCTTTGCGGGCATCCAAAATCATTCTATCAGAGAAAACTGGAGGAGTACTGAGAAGTTTTTGGTTTTTGGTTTTATTTTATTGTTCTTAATTTTTTTAATTGTATTTTCAACTTTATTTTTCTCTAAGTTTCTAATAAGACTAATCGTAAAAAGAAAAGTGCGGGGTGCAGGGTACAAGAACCAACGACAAAATTCGTTGAC
>CAITEO010000012.1 GCA_903891505.1 uncultured Candidatus Woesearchaeota archaeon | reverse complement strand
CTGATTATTTTCTTTCCTGTTTGATTTTCCAAATCTAATCTTGCATTTTTCGCCACACTGCCCCCTTTTTTACTAGCGACTTCGTTTTCAGGCATCCGTGTCGCGTTCGTTGTTTCCGCAATCTGTCTTGTGGACAACTCTGCAAGTGCAGTAAATATTATCTCAGCCTCAGTCATATGATCTCTCAGGTTTTGTGCTTTCAGATTTTTTAGATCTTTGTGTTCTTTAACACTAAGCCCCGTCCATTCCTGATGAATTAGGTTCGTCAATATAGCATATTCTTCATCTTTTTTGATTTCGTGATTTTTCCAGTAATCTGTGAGTTTGTTCCTCGTTTCCTGGCCCATCATTCTTTGCTGTATCCATTTTTCACTTCGACCATATTTTTGCCAGTTCTCCCTCGCTCTATTCAATGATAATTCAGGATTTGCTATTTCTTTCATTCTTTCATAGCCAACTTTAGCAAGCCATAATTTTATAGGCTCTGCTTTGGAAGAAGGAATTGATTGTATTAACCTCAACAATACTTCAGGATTAGCCACGTCGGTCATGTAATTCTTGCCATCTGCTGCGCGTAGTTTCAGTTGGTGACAATTTGTCACCGACTCATTTCCTTCTAATCTAAGACGTTCTTTGAGCTTATTCCAGTATTTTCTTGCTGTCTGAAAGTCTCTCTGCTGTATTAGTGCGGCTATAATATCAACTACTGAAAAGAACCAAGTCTTGGTTTTTTCATCATAAATTCTTCTGATTTTATAATCCTCAAACAATGTCAAATCATTAGCCATAAACAGAAAGAAATGTTTACAGATTTATAAATATCTCGTGAATTTGTCCAGTGAATGTGAATCGGTCTAAAATTTTGTATTGTTTAAAAGAATGAAAAATATTTCTGAAAACAGCACTGGTCACTTCCAGGAAGAAAGTTTTTATAGTTTATTATGCTTTTGCTTTCTTATGCTTATCGTTCGATGTCCAAAATGCGGAAAAGATCAAAGAACTGACCCCAAGCTTGTGAAAGAGGGTGATGTTACAAAGAAAATCAAAAGTTGCGTTTACTGCGGACATTCTTTCAAGATTCACTCTACAATTGATGCGACGAGGATTGTGAAGGTAGAACAGAACTCAGCAAAAGAAGAGCATTTGACTGGAAAAGAAAATGAACTCATTAAAAAAATTGAGCGTGAAAGCCACAAACCTGAATTTTATGGAACAGAAAAGGACATTATTAATAAATTTAAAAATCATTAATTCTTATCTCTTAAGTATCTCTCTTGTCTCTTGTTTGTAGTCTTCGACGTTTGGTTGGTCGAATGGATTGACGCTAAGTAGATGTCCTAGGATTACGACTTTTATCATTTCATATTGCATGTACTCGCCTAAGTCATACTCTTTTTTTCGAATTGATATTTGGTTGAATGGTAGTTTTCCTTTAATGTATGCTATTCTTGTTCCGTGAAAGATTGCATCCATTATTTGTGATAAATATTTTCCTTGTATTCCTTCTACGAGTTCGTCGTATTCTTTTTCTTTTGGAATGCGTATTTTTCTTTTTGGTTCAACTTTTATGAATGTTGTGAATCTATTAGTTTGTCCTGCTAAGTAAAGTTGTCCCATTGAATGCAAATCTGTGCTCCCCATCGATACTGTCGGCGTTATTCCTTCGCACACTTTGTATCCTTTCAAATTATATTTTTTACCTAAACTTTCCGCGAGAAGCTGGCGATACCATTTTCCGAGTGCTTCAAGATCGCTGCTAAAAATAAATATGTCATGAATGCATTTTCCTTCTCTATAATTGCAGTACAAATCTATTGCGCTCTGCGCGGATGGACTCTTTGTTATTTCTTTGAATGCACGCTCATTCATGTTCTTCGCGCCTTTCATAAGACTTTTTATGTCGACACCTGCAAGCCCAAGTGGAAATAAACCAACAGGAGATAAAACTGAATATCTCCCCCCGACGCCGTCGCCAACGATTAATGTATCAAATTTGTTTTTGAGCGCAAGAGAATAGAGTTTTGAATCTTTCTTTGTTGTTACAACGACGTATTTCTGGTAGTCTTTTCTGTGTTTTTTCAAAAGATCAAGAAATATTTCGAAGTTAGATATTGCTTCTGTTGTTCTTCCTGATTCTGAAATAACATTCAGCACGACATTTTTTTCAGACTTGAGAAGACTCTCCATTATATTATACGTATCAATGACTGTATCTGTATCAACAGTATCTACGAATAGCATTTTGAGATTGTGTGTTTCATCGTGCAATTTGCCTTGTGTTGCAACATATATCGCCTCTGTTCCGAGTATTGATCCGCCAATACCGATAACTATTATTGCAGAAACGCCGAGTGCTTGTTTTTGCTTTACAATCTCCTGAACCGTATCTAGAATAATCTTTTCATTTGGTAAATTGAGCGCGACATAGCCTTGTTCTTTTTTTGATAATGATTCTTTTATTTTTGTAATCTCAATAGAAATTTTTCTTTTTATTTTTTCAAAATCGCTTGCCCGAACAAGACTGTTCTTGTTTTCAAAAACTAATCCATCCGTCATTGTTTACTCTTCCTCTTTTCTTATCTTCTTATTATTATTTCATAACAAAACTATTTCATATTTGCAAACTCTGGCACGGCTAAAGCGTCAGCTGAGAATTTTTTCATTCCTTCAAACGTCTTAGGATGCATAGTTAGTTCTTTTATTACTGAAAATGGTATTGTAGCTATGTGCGCGCCAACAAGCGCAGCCTCTCTCACTTGTCTTGGATTTCTAAGCGATGCTGCAATAACTTCAACATTATTATATTTGTGTACTTTTAGTATTTCGACGCATTTTGCAACAAGATCTATTCCAGAAACAATTCCGTTATCATCTGAAGAAAACGCTTTTGCGTTTCCACCAAAATCTGCTGATTTTTGGGGCCCAAAAAACTCTGCTTTTTGTGGTTCTGCATCCAGAAAATCCAATGATTTTCTTGATTTTATTTCAAACTCTTTATTTTCTTTGTTAATGAGCGCTTTAATTCCTTCTGCAGGAAAGTAGTCAAATTTTGAATATTTTACTTTGTTCTGATCACGTATATAATCATCTATTCTTCCAGCGAATGGACTTACATATTTCGCTCCTGCTTTTGCAGCAAGAAGCGCTTGCTCAGGCGTTTCAATCAGTGTGGCATTCACAGGTATTTTTTCTTTTGCAAGCAATCTTATTGCTTTAAGTCCTTCGAATTGCTCTCCCGTCTCGTCGAGCGCAGTATTTATTGGAACTTTTATGACAACATTTTTTGCTGTGTGGTTAAAGAATTTGAATAATCTTTTTCCTTGTTCTACTATTTTATCTGCTTCTGTTTCTGTGACTTCAATCGAAACTGGAGTTCCTTTCGCCGCTTTTAGAATTGTTCGAATATGAATTTCTAGATCAACTTTGCTTTTGCTACTCTCAACAGCTAATTTTAATAATGAAGGATTCGTTGTTACTCCGTCGACAATACCCCAATCATATGCTTTTTGTATTTCTTCGACATTTGCACTATCTAAAAAAATTTTCAATTTCTCCCCCCTAACAAACAACTAACAGTAATCAACCATTTATTATTCATAAGCTTTTCTGTTTTTAAACATTTTTTTGATACATTTTTGAATAAACAAGTGCGCCTTTTATCGCTGCAAAATCATCATCTACTATTGCTATTTTAATCGCCCACTTTTCTTCCATTTCGCGCTTCCAAGCAGTAAAAAACTTTTTGTTTCCAACAACAACACCACCTGTTAAAACTATTCCTTTTATTTCTTGTTCCATGCGTTTCGAGAATACTTTCAAAATAAATGATTCTAATATAAATTTGTAGACTTCGGAGAACGCATCAGTTTTAGTCGGCAAAAGAACTATTTTATCTTGCTCAATTCTGTTATTATTTTTATCAATTTTATTATTTTTATCATTTTTACCAGCAGTAGTTTTTTGTCCCCAAGTTCTACCGTATTTTTTCATCTCTTCAAGCAAAAAATTATTTTTTCCGGCGAGCAAATTTTCGTATTCTAATTTTTTATTTTTGCGAACTCTTAGCATTGAAGATAAAACCGAATCTATTTGCATATTGCCATCTTCCGTAGCTATAACTTTTCCTTCCTTTGAAATTATGCTAACTCCAAGTCCGGTTCCGGGCGCGACAACAAGCAATTCTTTTCCGTATTTCTTTGCAAAATATGCAACAGCCTCCAAGTCATTTAACAACAAAACTTTTGTATTGAATTCTTTTTCGAGTAATTTCGCGTCGACAAATACATCTGCATTAGTTAATTTACATTTACTGTTTTTTTTATTTCTTTCAATCGGTCCTGCACATGCAATAACAACTAGAGACAAATTGTTTTTGTATTTTAAAGAGAATGATTTTAAATTATTTAACGAGGTTTTACTCGTAGGTATTTTCTTTTTCGCAATTAGTTTATCATTACTTGCAATCGCAAATCTTGATGAAGTTCCGCCTAAATCTGCTAGAAGAAATAAATTTTTTTCAGAAGTATTTTTGTTCACAACCATTTATATCATCTCAGCCACAATATTTTTTACTAATTTTTTCTCTTAACTTTCCCTACTTAAATGAATTCTTCGTAAATACGTTTTTTATTTGGTTTGCAATTCCATTCGCATCAAATTTATATTTTTTGTAAAGTGATTTGTCGTAGCCAGATTCTCCGAATGAATCGTTCATTCCAATGAATAACATCTTCTTTGGAAGATTTGCAGATAAAAATTCTGATATTGCGCCGCCAAGTCCACCCGCGATTTGATGATCTTCTACGACGACAACTAGTTTTGCATTCTTCGCATATTTTAGTATTGTTTCAGAGTCTAGCGGCTTTATTGTATGGCAATTTAGAACTGCAACATTTAATTTTGATTTTTTCAACTGCTCCGCAGCGATAAGAGCCTCGAATAATTGTGGTCCACAAGAAATTATGCAAACACTATTTGCGCCCACGCTTGTTCCCGCACTCGCACTCTTTTCGTATTCTTTGAAAACTTGTATTTTTCCTATTTTAAACTCGGTTTGTTCTGTCGTCATAACTCGTGACTTTTGTCTAAAAACTCTTAAGTATGCTGGTTTTTTAGACGACACAAGCGCCGCAACTGATTTCTTTGCTTGAATTGCATCGCATGGAACGATTACTTGCATGTTAGGAACAACACGCATAAGCGCGATGTCTTCGAGCATTTGATGCGTCGCGCCATCTTCGCCAACACCAAGACCTACGTGCGATCCTACGACGATGACAGGTAAATTGTTGTATGCTATTGTTGTTCTTATCTGCTCCCAGTTTCTTCCTGGACTAAATGCTGCGAACGCAGCAGCGAATGGAATTTTACCTGCAGCTGCAAGACCTGACGCGACTGTTACCATATTTTGCTCTGCGACGCCAACTTCGACAAATTGCATTGGAAGTTCTTTTGAGAACTCACTCATTCCTACTGAACCTGCAACGTCCGCAGTTACTGCATAAACAAATTTATTTTTTCTTGCAACTTCAAGTAATCCCTCGCCGAATCCTTCGCGCGTTGCTTTTAGATTAGGATTTGATAAGAAAGAATTTTGAACTTCATTTTGAGTTTTTGTTTGAGTTACATTTAGAGTTTTTGTATTGCTCTCTTTTCCACCCTCTATTTTTTTACTTTTCACACTCGTATTTTTTACTTGTGCTCGCTTTTGCATAGAATCACATCCCCTTTTGAAATAAACGAGATGTTGTGATTTATATGGTTTGTGATAAATGTAAAAACTATATCACTCAATTTTTATTGTCGCACTAAATAAACAACGAGCTTACTATTTTCAACTTTTGTTGCTATAATTTTTATAAATGCTGAATTAAAAAACATCCAAACATAGTAACCACTCTTGAGTAAAATATTTAAATTGGTTCGTTCGCCTAATAAAAATGACGAACAACAATCAAGATTGGGAACTCATAAAACAAAAAGACGGCACGTACAATATGAAAATAGGTCACAACCCTTTTAGCCATCTATGCACAGTATATTTTCTACAAGGCAATATGCGCCAAACAATCATGCCTTTCTTAAACAATTCCACTGACTATTCTTTCATCAGAACAACAGCCAATCCTGTTGCTAAAGAAGAACTAAACAAAACTAAAGTTACTTATCTAAGTTGCTTTGATACAGAAGAACAATTTCTCAAAATGCATAATTCAAAGGAAAAAGACAAATTAGTTCAATTACGGTTTTCACCACATCTGATGAGCGCATATCTTGCAACCATAAAAGATAGCTACCGCGATCTTGGAAACAATAAATACGTAGCTTATCCGTTCGTAAAAACAGATAATATGCATAATGGAGATATACCTTTTGAATCTGTTTCTTGGCCTACAATACACGTTGTGAAAAAAAGCAATCAAGATTCGTTAATTCAAATTGTTAATTCTTTGAATGGTAAAAAAGCGCAAAAGTTCATAAAAACAATAGAAGCACCTCAAAACTATAATATGGGTGAAGTAAATCATCTAAGAAACACGAACATACAGCCTTTAGTAGTTGATCCAAATATAATAACAATCAACAGCGACAGTCTGAAACAAGTTCTTAGTATGATACTTCCATACACTTTACGAAGCGAAAATAGAAATTATGGAATCGACGTTGATTAATTGACGATAAATTAATTTAGTTTTTTTACAATTATTTCATCTTCTTAAGTTCTGCTACACGTCGTTTCGCATCAGCTTCCGCTTGAGTAAATAGCGTCTCTGCTCTCTCTGGATTCTGCATTTTGAGAATATTGTATCTTGGCTCCGCTGCAAGGTAATCTCTGAATGGTGTTTTCGCGTCAAGAGAATCTATCGTCATTATATCCTTCACCTCCTTCGCTGCAGGATTATATCTGTAGAGTGGCCAGTATCCTGAATCAACTGCAGCTTGCCCTTCTTTGAGCGCGTTCCTCATATCTATTCCTTGGTTTATGCAAGGAGAGTATGCGATTACAATTGCAGGTCCGTCGTAGTTTTCTGCTTCCGCAAGAGCCTTTATTGCTTGCATTCTGTTTGCACCCATATTAATTGATGCAACATAGACGTAACCATACGTCATCATCATTGCGCCAAGATTTTTCTTCGGAGTATCTTTTCCAGCGACGGCGAATTTCGCTGTTGCGCCACGAGGTGTTGCTTTTGATTTTTGTCCGCCAGTATTTGAATAAGTTTCTGTGTCAAGAACGAGTATTTTTACATTCTTTCCTTGCGCAAGTACATGATCAAGTCCGCCGAAGCCTATATCGTATGCCCATCCGTCGCCACCTATTATCCACACTGATTTTTCAGTCAGATAATCGCGCAGGTTGTTTACTTCTTTTAAGAGCGGTTCGCTTGTGCCATAAACTTTTGAAAGTGCATCTGGCAACGCATTTGTTACTTCTCTTTCAATCTTTCTCGCGTCAGGTCCTTTCTTATCAAAATTGTCAAGTAATTTTTGGAGTGCAACTTTTAGTTCTTCAGTTGTTCCTGATTGCAATAGTTTTGTGATCGCAGTTTTTAGTGATTCTCGTCTTTCATCTATCGCAAGCCTCATTCCAAAGCCATACTCCGCGTTATCTTCAAAAAGAGAATTTGCCCACGCTGGCCCTCGACCCTCTTTGTCAACTGCATATGGTGTTGTTGGAAATGTTCCGCCGTAAATTGATGAGCATCCTGTTGCATTCGCAATCACCATTCTATCTCCAAACATTTGCGTTAAAAGTTTTATGTATGGTGTTTCTCCGCATCCACCGCACGCACCTGAAAATTCGAAGTAGTGTGAATGTAATTGTATTTCTTTTAGTGTGCCTAGAATTGTTCCGTCAAGCACGTTGTCAGGGAGTGCGTCGAAGAATTTTTGATTTTCAACTTCTCCTTTTTCACGAGATACTTCTAAATCGACCATCTTAAGTGATTTGACTTTTGTTGGACAAGCTTCAATGCAAAGCTCGCAACCAATGCAATCTTCAGGATATACTTGAACTTTGTATTTCAGTCCTTTGTCATTCTTTGTGTTTGAATCAACAACTCTAAATGTGTTTGGTGCAACCATCTTACCAGCAGAATTAGTTTCACCTGTAAGATTTTCTTTATTGATTTGTTTTATTCTAATTGCTGCATGCGGGCAGACGAATGAACAAAATCCGCATTGGATGCATGTTTCGCTTATCCATTCAGGAACTTGTTTTGCAACTCCTCTCTTCTCGAGTTTGGCTGTCGCTGTTGGCATTACTCCATCGAGCGGCATTTTTGAAACAGGAATTGTATCTCCTTTTAGTTGCATTATTGGAAGTACAACATCACGTGCGAATTTCGCAGCAGAATTATTTGAATTCATGACGTCGTCAGTTAATAGTTTTACTTCTGGCGCAGATATTTTTATGTCCTCGATTCTTGCAGGAACTTTTACTTCGAACACATTTTGAAGTGCAGTATCTACTGCTTTGAAATTAAATTGTACTATTAGCTCGCCCTTTCGCCCGAACTGCTGGCGGATGTGCTCCTTGATTAGTTCTATCGCCCTGTCTTTTGGAATGATTCCTGCTATGTCAAAGAATGCTGTTTGCATTATTGTATTTATTTTATCTCCGAGCCCGAGGTCTCGCGCAAGTTTGAATGCGTCAATTGTGTATACTCTGACTCCTTTAGCGATGATTGTTTCTTGCATTTTTCGCGTAAAGTAATTGAATACATCATCTGCTTGCCAGGGCGAGTTTATTAGGAACGTTCCATTTTGTTTTATTCCTTCAAGTACATCATATCGTCCGATGTATGATGGTTTGTGAAGCGCGATGAAATCCGCAGTTGTTACTTCATATTCAGAATCTATTTTTTCTTTTCCGAACCTCAAATGAGAGATTGTTACTCCTCCTGATTTCTTAGAGTCATATGCGAAGTGTCCTTGTACGTACATATCTGTTGCGTCGCCGATTATTTTTATTGCATTCTTATTCGCGCTAACTGTTCCATCAGAGCCGTATCCCCAGAATTTACATCTTACAACGCCTCGTGGTTCTGGATCAAGATCCGCGTAGCCGAGCGATCTATTTGTTACATCATCATTTATTCCAACTGTAAAGTTGTGCGTCGCTGCCCCATCGAAGTGATCGTAGATTGCTTTTGCCATTCCTGGCGTGAATTCTTTTGAGGATAATCCATATCTGCCCCCGATTATTTGGACATCTTTGAAGTGGCCTTTCTTTCTTTGCTCTGCGAATGCCGCAACCACATCAAGATATAATGGTTCCCCGATGCTTCCGCATTCTTTTGTTCTGTCAAGTACAGCTATCTTATTTACTGTTCTAGGAATTACACTTATGAAATCCTCAACCGAGAATGGCCTGTATAGATGAACACGTACAAGTCCAAGTTTGTATTTGTGTCCTTCGTTTCTATCTCTGCGCTCTTTTCCTTCTCTTCTTTCTTTTCCGCTTCTTTCATTTAGGAACTTTATTGTTTCTTCTATTGTTCTTGTAGCGGATCCCATCGCGATTATTATTCTATCCGCATCAGGCACACCTATGTACTCAAACAAATTATATTTTCGTCCAGTCGCAGCAAAGAACTGTTGCATTGAATCCTTAACAATCTGCGGCGCAGCATCGTAGTATTTGTTTGATATCTCTCTTCCTTGAAAATAAACATCTGGATTTTGTGCGCCAACTTTCATGAATGGATGTTCTGGATTTATTGCGCGCGACCTAAAATTTTCAAGTCCTTGCGCAACGCTCGGCTCACTCATTAATTTTTTGAGCGTATCATCGTTTATGTCTTCTATTTTTTGCACTTCGTGGCTTGTTCTAAAGCCATCAAAGAAATGAAGGAATGGAATTCTTGATTTGAGCGTTGATAGATGAGAAATGACTGCAATATCTTGAGTTTCCTGAACTGATGATGATGCAAGCATTGCAAATCCTGTTCCGCGTGCGGCCATTACATCAGAATGATCTGCATAGATTGATAGTGATTGATATGCAAGCGAACGTGCAGCAACATGAAATACTGCTGGTTGCATTTCTCCTGCTATTTTAAACATATTAGGAAGCATGAGCAAAAGACCTTGTGATGCGGTGAATGTAGTTGTAAGTGCTCCTGCAGTTAGCGAGCCATGAATTGCGCCAGCTGCTCCTGCTTCTGATTGCATTTCTTGAACTCTAACTGGTCTGCCAAAAATATTGTTTCTCTTTGCTGCAGCCCATGCATCTGCTGATTCACCCATTGGAGAGGAAGGTGTAATCGGATAGATGACTGCAACTTCGCTTAGAGCGTATGCGACCTTTGCTGCAGCAGTATTACCATCGGACGTCACCATTATTTTTTTAGAACCATTACCTGCTTCTTTATTAGAATTATGTTCACTCACATTCATTCCTCTTTCTTAATCTTTATCTTCTCTTTCGCACAAGCTTTGTCGCGCGAGTGCTACTCTCACAAAATTTGATATCATAGTTTGTTTATATAAATTATG
>CAITEO010000011.1 GCA_903891505.1 uncultured Candidatus Woesearchaeota archaeon | reverse complement strand
TAAAAGAAATCATATATCAAAAGTTTATATCGGAGACATAACAAACATCAGAGAAACAGAAGAAACGAAAGAAGTTCAGCATACTCTGATGAATCCAGAAAACACAAATATTAAAGAGAACCTAAATCAAGAACAGAAAGAAAAAACCACGCAGACTTTTGATCCTAACAGGGATTTCTATTTAGGCATAATACTCGATATTGAACCTGCGCTTGATCAGGAAATAATGGAGAAATATCGCAAGAGCTTTGGAACAAACTCTCCTGACGTGAACACTGCTCTAAATACTCTAATTGATCATAATTTGCTACCTGAAAAAGAGCAAATATTAAAACTCAAAGAGATGAAGAAACTTTTGGAGGATGGAGAAACAATAAATCTTGACTTGTTTCTTGGCATCACAGAAAAGTTAAGGAGCATACTTTAAAATGAATCTGAAAATGTTGTTCAAAATAAAAAAACCGCATCTCCTGACACTAGAAGAACAATCCATAAAACTCAATAAAGATGTTTTTGATTTGCTTGTGAAATGCGAGAAGAACCTGGATGAGTTGAAACAGGCAGTGAATTCTAATAATCCTTATACAAAGGATGCAAAGCTCGCGGAGCTTGAAAACAAATTCCTTAATCTGAGGACAAAAATTGATGCAATAAGAAACGACATGAAGAGCATCATGGATATTGAGACTCAGAACAAAGATTTTATTGGTATAAATGATGATTTGTATTTCACAGACAAAATGAACAGACTCGATTCAATTAGTGCCGCGCTTGATGAACTCGTCGAGCTTACAGGAGAAAAGCCTGCGGCAAATGAATTAAAAGGAATGAGTGACTTTATCTATGGAAAAATAAATGTTGTTGTAGATGCAGTTAACAACATAATCAATGATGACAAACAACTAGAGAACACATATTCTAAGATACAATACTTGTGATTAAACTATTTCTTATTTTTCTAATATTAATTTTTATCATTATATTTATTCAACTATTATTCTATTTATTATTTTAATCATAGTAATTATCTTAATACTTGTTACTATTTTTATTCTATCATCTATTGTCTGCCTTCGGCAGTAAGTGCTGCGCTATGCGCAGTAAAGAATGAGAGAACAAAAAAAGAAGAAATATGAGGAAAAGTAATAGAAAAGATATATGTATAGTAAAAGAAACTGAAAAGAAAAAGAATTAAAAAAAAAGTTTTGTGCGTTTACAACAATGGATTTTGTCCACCGTAGAGTGCGTAGAATGATCCATTCTTGAACTCAAAGCTGAACACATCAGTGTTGCACTTTGTCGAACGCATCTTACTTATACTTATCTCTCTAATTATGTTTCTTCTAAATGGAGTTAATCTAAGAGTTATTATTCCATCAGATAAAAATGATTCACTACCAAATATATTCGCTTTATCTTCCGATTCTTCAGAGATCATTAGTGACGTCATGTTCAAATCTCTTAAATACTCGAAGAAGTAAAATAGTTCCATCCTAGGATTTTCAAATGTAGATAGAGTGTAGAGCGCGGATAGTGAGTCGAATGTAAAAAAGTTCACGTTAGCTTCCTGAGCGGTCTTAAGTATTATATTCTTAACGACGTTGAGCCAACTTTTGTTTTCGCTCACTTTAATATCCTTAATCTGCTTTCGCACACAACCTATGTCTGTTATGATAAGATTTCCTGCGTTCTGATTTATTTGTTTTACCAAAGTTCCAAACTTAGCCAAGTCATTCATATAAATTATGTTTATCTTACTCATGTCAAAACCCATATTGACCATGTTCTTTAATATCGACGCATAGGATTGTTCAAGTGATATGTATAAGCAATTTCTTTTGTTCAACAAGACTTCATTATACATCATGCTAAAACATAAAGAAGATTTCATAGTACCTGCAGAACCATGTATTAATACTATATGCCCTTCAGGAATTCCTCCCTGCATATTTTCATCTAAGCCTTTTATGTAGGTTTTTATCCTTTTTATCTGAGAAGCATCTAATATAAGCTCATTTGACATCCAATTCACCTCTCTATTGCTTTATATCATATCTACTTTATAAATTTTTTGCGCCCATTTTCATGATTATCTTTAAAACATTATTTCTCATGCTTAAGTATAAGCACTTTTCCCTCTTTTGTCTGTACTACAACTAGATTTCTTAGTGCGCTACATCCTATTACAATACCTGGTGCTAAGTATGCCCAGATTTTTTTTCCAATTACATTTCCTGGTATACTTACAGGAATATCTGAATAATTCCCTCCTTGAATAACTATTCCTGATATGCCTGGCACATAATCTACTACAAAAGAACCATCTCCTGCAAGAAAATAAACAGTATTATCGTAGGAGCCAGCGACAATCTCCAACTGGCCATCATTATCAATATCCATAGCTAAAGGTGATCCTATTATCCAGAAATCAGATTCAAAATCCCATATTTCTGTTCCATCAAGACTCAACACGTGCAGTTTGTTGTCTGCAGAGCCGAATAGAATCTCGTTCGCACCATCATCATTCACATCGGCCAATACAATTTTTGAATAAATTGAACCTTTGGTTTTAAAACTCCAGAGCATAATACCCTCTGTATTGAAGCAGTAAATACTGTTATCAGTGGATCCTATTACAAAGCAACTCTTTCCATTTGCAAACTTAAATGGTGTTGCCTCGGATGTTATTTTGGCGCCAGTTTTTTGTGTACTCCATTGCATTTTACCAGCAAGGTTATATGCTTGTATTCTCCCCTTATCTGTGCCAAAAACAATCAGCCCATCAATTATTATTGGTGTTGATTCTATCCCCTCATCTATTTCTATTAAACTATCTAGTTTTCCTTTTGCATCAAAAATATATATTTTTTTGTCGGAGTTCCCAAAGATTATTCTTATCTTTTTTTCCTCACCTACATAGAATATATTGATTCCTCCTCTTACTGCACCATTCGTGCTATATTTCCATAGCAGCTCACCTTTGCAGTCAAGAGCAAAAACATCTCCATTTTCAGTACCAAATAATATTTCTTTTTTACCGTCACCATTTATGTCAAAGACCCTAGGTGTTGTAGCTATGCTACTTCCTGTTTGCGCATCTGTAAACATGCGCTCAACTTCAGATGTTGTTGGCGCCGAAATATATTTCCATTTAAGTTTTAGGTTTTCATCGAGTACGAATATCTCTCCTTTTATGGTTGAGCAAATTATTTCCTGTTCTCCATCTCCATCAATATCCTGGCAGAGAGGAGCAGTCATACTTTCAGAACCTAAGTCAATAAGTCCTTGCAGAACTATCTTGCCTGATTTTCCTCCCACTATCTTGTTTAGAACCCCACCTAATATTGACATGGTCTGCTTACCTCTCTTTTAGTTTTTTCAAGACCTTAGAATATAATCAATTTACCTGATTTATATACTTTTCTTTGAAAGCCAAATAACCATCATAAAATATAATGGAAATAAACAAATTATTATCCCGAATCCTACGTACTTGAACAACTCGACCAATCCGTAAATCTGGGCAACAAATGAAAGTGCAACAACTATTATTAGAAAAGGTATTATTGCAAACAAACCTGACGATACATAGAATGTGTTCTTGTCCTCTTTGTTTAGAAGTCTTGATGCAACAAGACTGTGTGCCGACCCTATGAATGCTGCGCCTAGCACAGATAGCATATTTGCTGCTATTATTGCAGGTAAGTACTTATTGTATGCAATTGTAAGAGGAAGTATCGCCATTAACAATGTACCAAACACAAACATAGGAATGATTCCGAGATTCTTGCTTATTCTAGATGTAATCATGGGGCCTAGCAATGCAACAAGTAGTGCAAGTCCAAACATGACTCCTATGTTAAGAAATCCTCCTAACCATGCAGTTTTATAATTTTGATAGATATATATTCCAACATAAGAGTTCATCACTGCCTGAAATGCAGCGGAGAATATTGTTGCAAGTGTCAACGTAAACAAATATTTGTTCTTAAAAAACTCCGTCATTTTGTTAAGTATATCAGATGAATACATTCTGAGGTTCAAATTGCCTTGACGTTCTTCAAACTCTATTTTAATTTTCATCAATAAATAGGATGAGAATATGAATGAAAACGCAGATATTTCAAAAGATATTAGATAGCCGAAGAAAAGCACAATACCTAAAAATGGAAGAAATATAAGTTTTCCTGAAATTGGAACTGAATCTAGTATAAATGCAGATATTGACAGCGCTATAATTGTTGTAACTATACCTAGAATGGTCATCCATTCATCAAACATCTGTGATTTCCATTTAGCCATGTATCTATCTACAAATATCTGGAAAAGATCACCATGAATTACAAAACATACCCCTCCAACAAGCATACTAATTGCAAAAAACCAATGCGACATCAGCGAAATAGATAATGCGACAAATAGAAAACTGAAACCAAATATTAATCCGGTTGCGACTATAACTTTCTTTGATATTGTTTTTTTATTTGCAATTTCCTTTGTAGCAGAGGACGCTATTGTATTTATTGTCGACCTAAACGCATTCACTATTCCTATGAAAAGCAAAGATGCACCTGTAAATGAGAACAATATATTAAGAACTTGTATTGATGAAAAACCAGCAGCTACTTTGTCTACGAAGAATTTGTTTCTTATTAACAGGTTGTTGTTTTTCGCTATTTTGTCAGCATTCTTTTCAGGCACTACAACCTCCTGACTATTTGCAGTTACACTCCCTTTTTTCATATCTTCCTCTCCTTACAAATAAATAATCCTGTTGTTTTTAAAGTTTTCTAGAAAATAATAAACAGGATAACTTATTAGGATAACTTAAAGAAAGTTGTAAAAGATGATTAAATTATATATTCTTATAATATATACTTTTTTGCTTCCTCTGCAGTCTTTCCGTTGTGGATTATTTCTCGCAGAGCCTTCGCAAGTTTCAATGGCTCCTTTGCCTGCCAAGCGTTTCTACCTATAGCCATCCCAATAGCACCAGAGCGCATTGAGTCATAGACTAGACCAAGAAAATCATTCTCTGCTATTTGAGGCCCGCCTGCTATGACTGTTTTTGTCTTGCCTGCGCATCTAACAACCCACTTCATTGCTTCGACATCGCCATTGTATTTTAGCTTGACTATATCTGCGCCTAACTCCATTGCAACTCTTGCCGCATGGGCGAGTATATCAGTTGAGAATTCGTTTGGAATATTTATTCCTCGTGGATACATCCAGCAAACAACAGCAAGCCCCGCAGCATGGGCTTGTTCGCATATTTTTCCAAACTCCTGAAACATTTGCTCTTCATGGGCACTGCCAAAATATATTGTATATCCTACTGCGCATGCACCAAGCTTTACTGCATGTTCAACACTCGTGTGCTGCCTTGAAAGAGGATCTCCTCTTTGGTAGGGCGTCTTGCCATTGAGTTTTATTATTAACGGAATATCTTTATACTCTGACTTCATGTATTTTTCAACAATACCTGCATGAACTGCAAGTGCATCATATTCCCCTTCTTTTGCTATCCGAAAAACATAATCAGGATCAACATTTGTAATATTAAAATCAGTAGGACCATGCTCAAAACCTTGGTCGTATGCAATTATCAAAGACTTTCCGTTCTTTACTATTTTGTTTAAAGAATTGCTAACATTCGCTGATTTATCGTTATTTTTTATTTCATTGCTCTTCACTTAAATCCCTCTTTTTCTTTATTTTTCTAGG
>CAITEO010000010.1 GCA_903891505.1 uncultured Candidatus Woesearchaeota archaeon | reverse complement strand
TTAGCAACGAGCAAATTGCGAATGTGCTTGATCGCATGAATGAATTTGCCGATGGAGCTGATCTTGAGATGGTGCCGCGAATTCTAAACGTACCGCCGCTCAAGACGCTCGCTGACATCGCTGCTCTTTCCGAAGGAACGAATGGCATCAACGATAAGCCTCGAGAGGGTATCGTGCTCAGGGCTAAGGATAACCCATCGATCTCATTTAAGTTTATCAACCCCTCGTACCTCATCAAATTCGGGCTTTAGCTCTAAAGACCTACCAGCTGGTAGGTCTTTTGGTTTACACCTTTTCATATTTCCCCCGAAACCTGGAAATCTTCAGTTTCCAGGTAAAATTCTAAGATCTAACCTATTTTAATTAGTGACACTAATTATACATAGCAATGAAAACATATAATGTTGAACTAACATTTCCATCTCCTCAAGATCATCAAGATTGGTTAGACTTCTTGAAAGTAGAACAAGATATCTTTAACGAAATCTCAGAAGTCACTTTCAATGAAAAAACTCCCTTATCTCTTAAATTAGTACATGATAGACATTACTACAAGCTCCGTGAAAAATATCCAACCCGTTCTTCTCAAATGATTATCAAATCTGAACAAGCAATAATAGCATCATATCGAACTATTCAAACTCTTGTTAGAAGAAAGCTTCAAAAACCTCTCGAGCAACCGATACTTAAAAAGAATCTTTGTATGAGATTAGACAAGACAATCTATTCAAGGTTCTCAAAAGAATCAATCTCTTTGATTTCTTCAATTCCGAATCATCGAATCTCTGTCAAGCTCAAACTCTTTCCTAAAGTTCAAGACTTATTTGAAACAACCTCTTTCAAAGACCCTCTCATCTTTGAACGAGATAGAAAATTGTTCCTTGCAGTAACTTTTGATGTTCCTTCTTTTGAAGTTCCAAAAACTCAAGAAACAATCCTTGGAGTTGACTTAGGTTGTCGGAGATTAGTTGTTACGTCCGATGGTCTTATGATTTCAGGAAAAGAATTCTTGAAACATAAAAGACGAATCAGATATAATAAGCGAATGCTTCAATCAAAAAATACTAAATCAAGCAAGAAGCATCTCAAGAAAGAAAAGAAACATGAGGCTAATTTTTCTAAAAATTATACTCATCATGTAGCAAATGAAATCCTTAAAACAGATAAGACAATTATCGTGTTAGAGGATCTAACAAAAATCAAACAGAATACAAAAAACTTTAAGAATACAGATATTAAGAATAGTAGACACAATAACAGAATGGGACAGATTCCATTCTATCTTCTCAAAATGATACTAACCTACAAGGCACTACATCTCAAGAAGAGAGTAGAAACAGTTAACCCAGCCTATACCTCCCAAGATGACTATCGTAATCTTGGAAAAGGAATTAGAAAGGGATGCAGGTATCAAGCAGTCGATGGAGTTGTATTAGATGCAGACGGCAACGCCGCAAATAATATAGCTCTAAGATACGACAAACACCTTTCTTCGTTTTTTCCGGCATATGACGGAAGCTACAAACTTAGAAAGCAGGGTTCAGTCAATAG
>CAITEO010000009.1 GCA_903891505.1 uncultured Candidatus Woesearchaeota archaeon | reverse complement strand
CTTCTTTAGTTTCTTGTTTTGTATAAGGTTTGAATTCTCGTAGTTTAATTGGCTGAATTTCTTCTTTGAGTTTTAATGAATTTAGAATCTCTCGTTTGACTTTATCGTCAGCTATGGTTTCAGAAAGTTTTTTACACATATTTGTTATTTGCCTGAAATCTTCTTTCGCGCAGTTTAACATGGCTAATTTTTCTTTTCTTATTGCTTGCAATTCTTCTAGTGTCATCTGCATTAAAAGAGCGTCTCTTGCTGTAGACATTAGTGCTACTCGCAGGCTTTTCGGATCCTCTATTCTTATGAAATAATCCATTCGTTCTCCACTTATTTTATTAATGATTGTACTTTGTCAAGATTTGCATTCACGCTATCTGCCATTTGTTCAAATTCTTCTATCTTAACTTTTTCTTGAGCGTCCAGTTCTTTTATTTTATCTAGTTTTTCTCTTGCTTCTTGTGTCTTCTGTCTTATTTCCTGCACAACTTTTTGTATGTCATCATGCTTATCTAATTTTACGAATATGCCTTGGTCATTCATTTTCCATCAACCTCTCCGAATAATTTTGAATCTGCAGCCATAAGAGCGTCGCCAATTGATCTCATTGTGCCCATAAGCTCCTCAACATCCAGATTCTGTGTCTCTGAATTTGATATTATGCTTACTATTTGTGATTGTGCAACTGCTGTGTCTTTAGTCAGTTCATCTGAGAGCAAAATAGTTTTTGCATAAGCTTCCTTTTCTATGAATTTTACCTCAACTAATTGTTTAACTATGTCTGCTTGAACTAATTTTGTCTCTTTCTTCTCAATGTTTTTATTTTTATTATTAACATAGTTACCTGCCTTTTTTGGAGTTGATTTCATCAATACATCAAGGTCTAAGTTTGAGTCGGAAGGTGAAAATACTTGGAATTTGGGAAGTTCTTCATTAGGAAAATCCTGCTTGGACGTAAATGTTTCTACAGGTTCAATTTTATTTTCTGTCTGTTTAGTTTGCATTTCCTGATTATTTGACAATGATTGAGTAGTTGGTTGAACTAAATCAGAACTAACTTTATTTACAGAGGGTGCAAATTGAGATGTTGATGATGCAGTCGCTTGAGAATTTGGCATTACTTGCGGAACTATGCTTGTTCGGTCTTTTTCTGACATAAATTCTCCTAGTCCAAGATCAAAATTGAGATCCTCCTCAGTAAAATCTGGTATCTCAAAGCTAGTCATATTGTCTACTGTTTTAGTAGATTCTGTATAAGTGCTATGTCCTTTCTCTTGTAATTTTCCAGCTGCTAAATCTACTTGCTTCGCTTTCTTCTTGAAGAACTCAAACATTAAACCCCTCTTTTCTTTATTTAACTATTAACAAAAACCTGTGAAGGTTTTTGGAATAGAAAATTTCATATTTAACCAAGAGCTAGAGCTCTTCAACACATTTGTGAAATTTTCTATACTTCAGAGATGAAATGCTAAAGATAGTATTAAAACTTTCTTTACCCCTGAAAAATAGAAAAACTAAATGTTAAAAGACTCACCGACAGAAGGCACATATATTTTTGATTTTATAGTTTTTTCAGCCCACTCTTTAAGTGCATTCACTGACTCTTCGTCCCCGTGCTGGAACACAACTATTTGTGCATTTACTTTTTGCACGAACTCCTGTATTGCGAGTCTGTCTGCATGACCTGAGAAATCATATTTTTCTACTTTACATTTAACATACGTCTTCCATCCATCAAGATAGAAAAATCCATCTTCAATAAGATGGCGTCCGTTGGTTCTCTTGCATTGATAGCCTGTCAATATGACTTTATTCTTTTCATCATGCCACATTTCTTTCATATAATTAAGTACTGGTCCCCCTTGAAGCATGCCTGATGTTGTTATGAATATACCTCCTTTCTTTATTGCATCATTTCTTTTCTTGTTTGAACTTATCCATTGCACTTGTTTATTGAAAGTGTTTGATAACAATTCAACATCATTTACATACTTGGAGTTTGCATCAATTATTGATCTAGTAACTTTTTTGCACATACCATCCACGTAGACATTTGTGCCGAACTCTTTGTTCTTACCCATTATTATCATGATTTCCTGCGCACGACCAAGTGCAAAAACAGGCATAAGTATTGATCCTCCTTTTGCAACAGTCTCTTTTACGGAATTTAGCATTTGTGCTTCGAGTACATTCCTATCTGGAAGCTCCCTATACCCATATGTTGATTCTGTAATTAACACATCTATTTGCTTTTCAAATATCTCATTTGATAGTATATTACTGTTCATGAGCAACGTTGGTCTGCTATTAAAATCTCCTGTGTAAAGTATTCGTTTACCATCTACTTCTATTAGCATCATTGCACTACCAGGAATATGACCTGCGTTCAAAAATTTGAACTCAATAT
>CAITEO010000008.1 GCA_903891505.1 uncultured Candidatus Woesearchaeota archaeon | reverse complement strand
GTTTCGCTCCGCTCAAGCGCATAATCATCCTCAATAATCACTCAGATGATTAAACTCTGCATCTTCAACCCACGTGCTTGGTTTGTTAATGAACTCTATTATGTTCTCTATTATTATAACATGGCCGCGTTCTTCTTTTGCAAGTGCAAGAAGTATTCTTTTTGCATCCCCCTCATATTCTTGTGCATGTAACAAATAGAACGCTTCTGTTTTTTTCTCGATATCAAGCACCATCAAGTAGAATTTGACGTGGTCTTTTGAAACTCTATCGAGGTCATCTTTCATTTCCTCGAAAAGATTCTTGACACCAGCAAAGGACGCTTTCTCATAGTTATGATATTTCTCTGATTTTTCAAGCAAGTCAAGCGCATCATAATGATGCTGCTCTTGATCGACAAGCATAAGCAAGATTTCTTTTATTCCTTTATTTGTTTCTATGTTGTGTTGATCCTGATATCTCTTTTTTCCGTCCAATTCCATCTTTTTTGCGAATTCAAATATATCCATAGTATTGCCCCCCTCTGAAATACTATTACGATTGTAAGCACGCTTTTATTGTTTTCGGAAATAATTGTACAAAAATTTATAAAAAGAATCGCATTACCAAACACATGGATAGAACAACCGAGGATCGTGCACGAATATGTGCTGATTGTATTCACTGTTAATAGTTCTAAGTCCGTTTCTAATTTAATCCTATCAAACAACAAAAACATAGTAGCGAAAGCTCTATTCTTCTTATCATATTTAACATATCAAGAATTTTCTTGGTGGTCGTATTATAGTGGCAGTATCAAAGACTGTGGATCTCTGGGTCCGGGTTCGATTCCCGGCGACCGCCCTCTTTTAATTCTGCATCATCATAATTAAATGCATTAACCAAAAATTAATCATTATTATTTTATTTTATTCTCCTGAACTCTGCCGCGCAATGCACGGTAATATTCCGCTGAAAGCGGATGTTTTAGGAGAAGCAGAAAAAAGAGAATAAGAAAAAGAAAAATAGATAAGAAAACGGAGGAACGAAAAAATGGAAGAAACAAACAAGAACAACAACGAAAGTTTAGTAGAGAAGGTGAAATACACTTCGCTAAACGGCACTGCAAAAAATATTCATAGATAGAATGATTGATTGTGAAGAAACATTATCTGAAAGCGCAAAAGAGTATTTTAACCTCTCAACAAAAAGAAACGGCCCATTCTATGAACCGATCAAGGCTGGCGCAGCATTCTTCTTAATAGCAGATTTCTTCGGCCCACTAAGCGATGAAGCTAAAAACGCAAGAGAAGAATACAAACAAATTACAGATATGTATGCCTGGAGATAGCGCTTTCCACAACCTTTTTTAATTGTTCTTTTTTCTTGTAACTTGATGAAAGAAAAAGAAGTGAAATTGAGCAAAAAAGGGAAAAAGACTGCGACGTCAAATCTTGCATACACCAATACTAAATACTATTCTTACTGCAAAGGTTCGCTCGCAGATGGTTGCGCACTATGCGTTAAAGGAAAGAAAATGGTTTTATTCATAACAGGCATTTGTCCTCAGAAATGCTTCTATTGTCCTGTTAGCGAACACAAATTCGGCAAAGACGTAATCTTTGCGAATGAATGGGAAATAAAAGACGCAACAAATCCAGTTGAAATGCTTGAAGAATGTCGCTTAACTGAAGCTAGCGGCTGCGGAATAACTGGTGGCGATCCCCTTGCAAAACTTGATAGAACTTGCAACTACATCAAATTACTCAAAAAAGAATTCGAACAAAAAAAGAACGGACTTGTTGTAAATAAGTTTCACGTGCATCTATACACGACAATGGCGCTTGTGAGTGAACGCAGCATGAAAATGCTCTTTGATTCTGGGCTTGATGAAATAAGATTCCATCCAAATCTCGACAACTCTAAAGATTGGGAAAAAATAAGTTTTGCGAGAAAATACTCTTGGAAAATCGGCGTAGAAATACCATCAATTCCAGGCTATGAGAAGAGAACAAAGAAACTCATGGAGTTTCTCGAAGGAAAAATAGAATTCCTAAATCTAAACGAGCTAGAGTTTTCGGACACTAATACTGCACACTATAAACTTGATAAAATGAATTTTAAACAAAAAGACTCTGTTAGTTATGGTATCCTAGGAAGTGTTGAACTCGGCAAAAAATTAATGAAATATGCAAAACAAAAGAAATTTACATACAACATACACTTTTGTACTGCCCGTCTGAAAAACATGGTACAAATGGGTGAGAGACTTAAGATTCGAGCGAAGAATTCAGCCGATGCATTTGACGAAGTAACAGATGAAGGTTTTTTGTTTCGAGGCGCTGCATACTTAAAAGGATTCGAGCCTGGCTTTGATTTACAAATGCGACTTGAATCAAGACGAAGAGAAGACATAATACTGCTCGGCGAGAAAACTAAAGAAATAGCAAAGGAAAACAAAATCAAAACAACAGATTATCTACTTGATCTTCCGAGAATGAGAATATTGATGTCTGCTAAGAACGCAAAGTTAATGTCAAAGAAACTCAAAACTAATGGACTTATACCTGCACTCGTCAAAGAGTACCCAACATCAGATTTCTTCACACTAGAATTAGACTTCTTATGAGGGCGAAAAAGAGCAAATCTTTTTAAAGAAAATCCTTTTCTTGAGAGTTAAAACATGCCTCTGTAGCATAGTAGCTAGTGCGTTAGACTTGTAATCTGAAGGTCGGGAGTGCAACTCTCCCCAGAGGCTTATACTCTAAGAGTGCAAATCTCATGTCTTGTTTAGAAGTGGTTTTGGACTCTCGGAATAGATTCTGATACTGTGATTTATACTCTCGAGGGTGCAAAACCTAACTTAGAAATTTCCTTGAGAAATAACTAACTATTTAAAAGATGTTTTCTATCCAGTATCATGAAACAAAAAATAGCATATCTCACTATTGATGATGCTCCAACTAAAGATTTTCGAAAAAAAGTAGATTTTTTAATAAAGAAAAATATTCCGGCAATCTTTTTCTGTATTGGTAAAAATATGGGTAAATATGAAGATGATTTGGTCTTTGCAATAAAAAATGGATTTATTATTGGCAGTCACGCTTATAATCATAAACACTTTTCTGACTTAAATTTAAAAGAGGCATATAAAGAAATAAAAGACACAGATAATATTATTGAATTGCTGTATCACAAAGCAAAGGTTAAACGACCTGCGAAGTTATTTAGATTCCCATATCTTGATAAGGGGGCACACACGCATTCAAAAGATTATCAAAACAATTGGCTAAATTATCCAATTAATAAAAAGAAAAATAAGATTCAAACCTATTTAAAAAAATTAGGATACACGCAACCATTATTTGAAAATATCAATATAAATTGGTATAATAAAAATAGATTGTTCGAAGATATAGATGTATTTTGTACTTTTGACCAGATGGAATACTTTTTAGGGAATAAAAATGCACTTTATGGGATGAATAAAGAATCTGCAATTTTAGCAAGAATTGATGAAGATTATCCTAATGAAGGTAGAAGTTTGAACTATAATAAAACTTCAGACATTATAATGATTCATGACCATGAAAAAACTACTAAATTATTCTTTAAAATAATTAACAAATATTTGGAAAAAGGCATAATCTTTAAACTTCCAAGATTCAAAACATTTAAATAAATCCTTAAGTTTCTCTTTAATGGAGGATGTAAAGAATTAGCGTCGAAGAAGGAACTTTATACTCTCTTGGTCAAGTCTGATATGAGGCTCTTTCTTATCAAGAGAAAAGCTTGTTTCATAGCAAAGAAAAGAACTCTAGAATTCTCATTTATTTTCCTCTGAAGAGCTCATAAAATCTTCTGGACTTAAACAAATATATTATAGTTATGTAAATAGGCCCCATTGAAAGATAGACTGCTTGCATCCAATGAGGAGAGTGTATGCAATCACAAATTGGGAGGCCTGCATAATTTGCTCCACCAAGATTCTTGAAGCCAAACACGTGAAACGCCAACGTTTCTGCAACAATAAGCACAATCCAATAGAATAACATAAACAGAAATAATTTTGTTGCTGGTTTTTTCAAAACTTTTTTGTTAGTTCCAAATATATTTTCATAAACATAGAAAAACACCATGTACACAACGAACAAACCTATTGTCCAAGCAAGCAATGGATATATATTTATCCCATATAATGTCCAGAAATCTTTACCATAAAAATATTCTTTTCCCCCAACTACCTGCCAAAGAAACGCCATGATAAAAGAAATAGAAATAAACTTAAGTAATATGTATCTCTTTGTCAGTATTATTATTGTAACAAGCCCAAAAATAGCGATAATTAAACCTATATCTGGTCTTAAAATCATCATGAGAGCAAGACATATAATATACGTTATAATATCAAAGAAAATATATTTTCTGTAATCAAATAAATTCATTATTTTGTTTGCAAATTAATTTAATATTATAAATCATTGCATTTTGAAAAGCCAATAGTGACTTGTGAGAGTCCACTAAACTATTTTAAGCTTTGGTTTCCTGCAATTCTCCTATCTACATCCGTCCTCGCCTGATTCTCATGACATCTGGATCGTATTTCTCATATGTAGGAACTCGTCCAATAAACTCATTTGAGAAACTAGGAAGCATTTTGAATGATCTAGAAAGAACAACCATTCCAACAACAACTATACCTACTGATAATAGCGCCCAAAGTGGAGTTAGGCCTAAAATAAATACAAAAATAGGAGATGCGAATCCAATGAGCATTATTAGCAAACCAAGCGATATGTATCTAATCGTCTTATTTGCTCTCTTTAAACTCATACTTCTATCTATGCTAGCTGAGATTTTCACACTTAAACCATAAACCTCTTTGCCATACATATATAACTTGTACACTAGGAACACAACCAAAACAATGGCTACAGTATACATCGCAATTATCAGTGCATGAGGAAAATTAAATTTAGATAATACATTATTAACCTTATCTGCGCCTATCAGCACAACTAAAAGCAACAAAATAATTTTTGCAGTCTTCCCAGCATATTTTTTGAATCTATTTGTAAAAGTATTTTCAGTATCTAACTGCTCAAGAAATGAACCTATATAATTTCCAAGCAAGTGTATTTTACGCTTTAATTTTCCAGGATTACGATCAGCTAACATATTAAATAGTTTAGAAGAATTCTTAACGCTAATTGACATTAATATTGCTGAGATAAATATTATTATTGCAGTTATTGTAACAAGATCTATTGTAACTCCAAATCCTCCAGCTTCTTTTGCAATAAGTAATGAAAACTCTCCTACAGATATCATTGCTATGCTGCTAAATATTGGTTGTTCGCGTCTGTGATTTCCAAACAAGTAAGTGGAGAACCCTACTGATATTAATCTAGTTATTATCAATATTCCGAGCAGCGCCAATATTAGCAAATAATTATCTATGATTGCTCTCAAATCAATCAAAGTTCCAACAGCAATAAAAAACAACGACGAGAACATAAGACTATGTGGCATTACTGCTTTTCCAAATTCCTTTGATTCTTTCACCGAATGTATTATACTTCCAGCAAGGAATGCACCTGCACTCGGACTAATACCTAGCACGTATGCAAGATATGCGAACCCTGCACATAATGCAAGTCCGATGAATGTTATCATTTCTTCATTAGAATGTTTAAGAAGTAATTCTATTCCTTTATCTGCGAATTTTGATACTATAATGAAGACAACAATTAATATAGTTATACTTATTAGCAAATGCTCGATAATTTCTCTAACTCCTGCTCCGCCTGCATTATGCACTCCACTTAAAATTGTGAGCACTGCAACTGCAATTATATCCTCTATTATTAATACTGCAAGAAGCAATGGAACCTCTGATCTTTTTATTAATTCTCTTTGTTCGAGTATTTTTATAGCTACGACGGTGCTTGTGAAAGAAAGTATTATTCCAATAAATATCCCTGTGGTCACACCAAGTCCTATAATAATTGCGCCTTCAAATCCTAAAAAGAATGTTATACCTATCTTGAATAGAGTAACTATTAGTGCCTTAGCACCCATATTAAGAAGTTTTTTTGCTGAGAACTCCATACCAACAACAAATAGCAATAATATTGCTCCTAAGTCTATCATCATATCAATCATTTTTGGGTCATTGACTAAATTGAGCGCGAATGGTCCTATTATAGTACCTATTAATAGAAGACCAAGAACTACTGGTTGTTTGAATCTCGCAGCAAGTATACCCCCAACTATAGCAAAGACGAAGAGCAATACTAGTGTTACTAATTCTTTCTCTATCATGTGTGTGGGGCTTGTTATTTCTATATACGTGGTTTACGTAGTCGTCGCTCAGAGCCTGCTTGGGAAAGGCATTCTGCATGATTTTAGTAAACTATGAAGAAAATCCGCGGATTTTCTGAATGTTGGGAAATGTATACTAGTTTAGTCATATATAAATATTTGTTTTCTGAAAAAATATAAATATAAATACCTTTAAAATGATAAAAAAAGATAAAAATACCTTTTTTTCAAAATAATAAGAAAATTAATACTAAAAATACACAAAATTATAAAAAATAAGATTTTTATTCTATTTAATTATGAATTATCATAACATAATTCAATCTATATTTAAACTAG
>CAITEO010000007.1 GCA_903891505.1 uncultured Candidatus Woesearchaeota archaeon | reverse complement strand
TGTTTTTTTCAGCTCATCATTTGTCTTGTATGGGTTCTGTAGAATGATAAAGCTTTGGATTTTGCCAACATTGTTGATGTTTGACATGTAGTTCCACAAGAGAATTAAGAAAACCAAGACCGAGAAAAATAGTAATCTATTGTTTGTGTATATTTTCTTTCCTTGGAATCGCAAAGGTAAATGATACTTTGATCTTGGGAGTATCCTGCACAAATAATCTCCTGAATTACTCAAAAAGCTACAAAATTTATTGGTCTAACTAACTTGTGTATTTATTGAATTTTCTTCATTGTTTTTTCCTGATGTTGAAGTTTGTCCATAATTACCTAATTATTAATAATTTTTGTCCTCTTCTTAGATTTCACTATTTTTCGATCCATGGTTTTGTTTTTATGTCAAAAGAGATGCTGCGTGCTCACTCTCGTTGATATTTATATATTTATTTTTTTCTTGTTTTTCTTTAGTTTTGTTTCTATCTGTTTAATTTGTTATGTTCTGTTGTTTTATTTGTTTCTTTTCAGTTATTTCTTTTTCTTGTTAGTTCACTTTCTTTTATTTTTCTTAGTTTATTTTATTCAAATCTTTTTTCTCCTCTAAATAATTCTTGTCCTGCAAAGATTTATATATTAATAATTTAAGTGTGTAGTTCTATAATTGAATATGCAAGAGTTTTAGCATGTTCATTGCATTTGAAGTCGATAAATCGTGAATCCAAAACAAGAATTATCAAAATACGTACCTGTAAACATTGGAGGTGATACAAGAAGACTTTCTCATAAGGAGAGGAAGATTCTAGATAAGCTAATACAAGTATCAAAACTTCTTGATGTTATATATCTAGATCAGGTTTATTCTGGAAACAAAAAAATACTCGAGCAGCTCGAGAAGAATCCGAGAAAAAATAGGCACGATATAAAATTGTTCAAATTCTATTATGGTCCTTTTGATAGACTTGGAAACAACAAACCATTCATAGATGGATTTGTGAAGCCAAAAGGAGCTAATTATTATCCTGAAGATTTAACCATTCAGGAATTTGAAGATTTCATGAAACGAAATCCAGAAACAAAAACATCATTCCAGAGCAACTTAACTCTTATTAGACGAGTGAACAGCAGTCTTGTTGCAATACCATTCTCAGAAGCGTACAGGGAAGAATTATCAAAATCATCAACACTTCTAAAAGAAGCAGCAAAACTCAGCCAGAATCGGAGCCTAAAAAAATATTTCAACACACTCGCTGAAGCGTTTACATCAAATAATTATTTCAATGCAGATGTTGCATGGATCGACTTGAAAAACAACAAACTAGAGCCACTTCTCGGACCATACGAAGTTTATGAGGATGAATTGCTCGGATTTAAAGCATCATTTGAAGCTATAATAGGAATAAAAGATGAACAATCAACAAATCAACTAAAAATAATTGAGAGACAAGTAAATAGACTTGAGAAGAACTTACCAATTTCTGATAAGTACAAGAGCAAAAGAAAAGGAAAATCTACACCAATTGTTGTAATAGATGAAATATTATCTTCAGGTGATGGCAGAGCAGGAGTTCACATGACTGCATTTAATTTGCCGAACGATGAGCGAGTTAAACAGATGAAAGGATCGAAGAAAGTTTTGATAAAAAATGTTGCAGAGGCAAAATATCATAATTGCATGAACCCAATTCTTATAAAAGCATTATCTGAACAAGATTTCAAGGACACTACGTTTGATGCATATTTTACTCATACTCTGCTCCACGAGATATCTCACGGACTCGGTCCAGGTATAATAATGAAAGGACAGCAGAAAATTACTGTTAATCAAGCACTCAAAGGACATTACTCAACAATAGAAGAAGCAAAAGCAGATGTAGTTGGAGTTTACAATGCATTCTATCTTATAGACAAAGGAATATATTCAAAAGAGATGGAAAAACAAATAGTAACCTCGTTTATCGGAGGCATATTCAGATCGATAAGATTTGGAATTCAGGAAGCACACGCAGCATCCAATCTCATAATATTCAATTTCTTAAAAGAGAAAAAAATTGTTTCATATCATAGACGCACAGGAAACTTCGCGATAAATCATAAGCGTGCAAGAAGCGCATTCAAGACGCTTTCAAGAAAACTACTTATGATACAGGCGAAAGGATCATATGATGAAGCAGATAAGTTTATTACGAAGTATTCTCACATCGGACCTGAGATGAAACAAATTCTTGAAGACATGAAGGACATCCCGATTGACATCTTACCTATATATAGAAAGGACTTCGAGTGATTGATTTTGTTGTATTCAAAGATGACCGACGAAGCCACCAATTATGTATTGCTTGAATATTTCTGAGTTCTCAAAGAAGAACGCATCATCTGAAAATATTTTTCTTGTTTCAATAAAACTAGCAAAATCACCTTCTGTTTTGATGATGAGTTTGTAGTTACTGTTATAGTGGGTGTCTTTTCCTTTAGAATGAATTTGGTCGTGTCTATATATAAATGCACTTTCATTGAATTTTATTGTGTTTTGGATTATTTCAGATAAATCTAATCGATTTAAATATTTAGGATCGAGTCCGCCATGACGAGTTACAGTCCAAATTGTACGTTCTTTTATTTTTGAACTATTTTGCTCGTTTATTTTTAGGTTTATAATTCCATGTTGAGTGCTATTAAAGATACCTGATGATGTTTCTTCATATATTAAATTGCCTTCACAATATAATAGTGGTTCATTATTGCTATATCCAAGAATGTTCGCGAGTCTTTTTTCTTGAGTATGCGCGAGTGCTCGCACATAAAAGCTTCTAACCGCAGCCACATCACCATTCGAATGTTTTATTTTGTAGACAATATCTTTATTCATCGAACTAATAGAACTAAAGTTTTATTTATAATATTTAGGGTTTATTTAATTTAAGTGTGTTTACCTGATATTAATCGCGTGTTTATTGAGTGTTTAGTATGAAATATATTGTGTGTTGCGTGATATTGTGCTATGAACAACAATCTTTATAAATCATAGATTATTCCTACAATATACGTCCGAGTTAACAGCGCATAGGGCAACAGGTTTTATCGACAGTGGTCGGTGAAATTAGTTCTTGAATGCGTTAAAATTTAGGAGTTTAAGTTTCAATACAAGTTCAATATTGGTTCAATACAAAATACAAGTGAAAAAATGGCAGAATTTAGACACATTGTTCGGGTTTGCAACACAGATCTCAAAGGAGAGAAAGCAATACTTTACGCTTTGACAAAAATCAAAGGAGTAAATGTAATGTATGCAAATATGGCACTTTCAGTTTCAGGAATAGACAAAGCAAAGAAAACAGGAGAACTATCAGAGTCAGAAGTATCAAAGCTTGACGAAATTCTAAGACATCCTAACACATATCACGTTCCAACATGGCTTCTTAACAGAAGAAAAGATTACGAAACAGGCGAGGATAAACACTTGCTTAACGCTGATTTAGACCTTGAGAAAGACAATGATGTAAAAAGAATGAAGAAGATAAAGAACTACAAGGGCCTAAGGCACCAGTGGGGACTTACCGTTCGAGGTCAAAGAACCAAGTCAAACTTCAGACGAAATAAGGGTAAAGGTCTAGTTGCTAAGAAGAAGACCGCACTTAGGAAGTAAATAACCAAAGATTAAATTAAAAATTAAATAACAAAAAATAATACTAAAAGGAAAATAAAATGGGAGATCCTAAAAAACAATCAAACAAATTCAGCAAACCTTCACATCCTTGGAACAAGGCAAGACTCGAACAAGAAAAACCGCTCATGATAAAGTATGGTCTTGTTAACAAGTCAGAACTTTGGAAAGTTACATCAAAATTAAAAACATACAAACAAAACGGTAAAAGACTTGTAGCATTAAAAGGTGTACAGGCAGAAAAAGAAAGACAGCAGATGTTTGAAAAACTTAAATCATTTGGCCTTGTAGAATCAAACAGCCTAGATGATATTTTAGGTTTACAAGTGGAACAACTTCTTGATAGAAGACTTCAAACAATAGTCATGAAGAAAAGTCTTGCAAGAACTGCAAAGCAAGCAAGACAAATGATAACACACAGACATATTACAGTCAATGGACGAAAAGTCACAGCTCCAGGCTATCTTGTAAGAGTAGGTGAAGAACATACAATAGAGTTCTACCCAGGATCAAAATTCTCAAGAGAAGATCATCCTGAAAGACCACCTAAAGTGCAAGTTCCAGGAAGAAGCGAGACAAACGTAGAGAGCAAAGAGCATAAGGAAGAGAAAGCAACGGAAAAACCTGTAGAGAAGAAAGAGATGGAGAAGAAAATAGAGAAGCACTCTGAAAAAAAAGCACCAGCTGATAAACCCCAGAGGGGATTGAGAACGCCAGCGACTGAGAAACCAGCAGTGCCACGAAAGAAACCAGAAGAGAAAGTAGAGGAAAAACAAAATGAGTGAACCGCAGCAGCAAGCATTCAAGCAAAGATGGGGAATAGCTCATGTCTTTGCATCATATAATAATATAATCATACATATAACAGACATAACAGGATCAGAAACCATTGCACTTGCATCAGGTGGACAAATGGTAAGATCAGATAGATTAGAAAGCAGTCCAACTACAGCAATGGCAGCAGCAAAGAAAGCAGCAGAAATTGCAATGGATAAGGGAATAAACTGCATCCACGTAAAAATCAGAGCACCTGGAGGACATAATGGACCAACAAATCCAGGACCAGGAGCACAAGCAGCAGTTAGAGCACTTTCAAGACGAGGCCTAAGAATAGGAATCATCGAAGATGTAACTCCATTACCACACGGCGGCTGCAGAAAGAAAGGCGGAAGACGCGGAAGAAGAGTATAAACCATAGCATAATCAGGCTGAGCAAATTTACCGTACGCCGTCGGCGTTAGACGACGCGTCTCGACGGGGGTTGCCCCCTTCGGGGTGGCGAGTCAGGTAAATTTGTAAAAACCAAAAAACACTCAACTTATCAAAACCAAAGAGGAACAAACAATGAAGCTCGAACTCGTTAAGAAAAAGAAAGGGAAAATAACTTTCGAAGTAAAAGGAGAGAGCCCAGGATACGTGAATACACTTCGAAGAGTATTCATGTCAGAAGTTCCAGTTATGGCAATATCCACAGTTGAGTTCAAAAAAAATAGCTCTGCAATGTATGATGAGATGATTGCACACAGGTTAGGACTTGTTGTGTTAAAGACAGATGTTGATGGCTACAACTTACCAGTATCAGGTGCTGAAGAATCATCAGCGACACATGTAACATTTACACTCAAAGCAACAGGACCAAAGACCATATATGCATCTGACCTGAAATCAAACGATTCAAAAGTTGTCCCAATTTATCCTGAGACAATAATACTCAAATTGTTTGATAAGCAAGAGATAGAACTTTCAGCATCAGCATGTCTTGGCTTTGGACGAGACCACATCAAGTGGAGTTCATGTCTCGCATCATATTATTACAAACCAAAAATCACAGTCAATAACAAATCACCTGCACTTGCAGAGTTCATAGACAAATATCCTTCACAAGTAAAAACGAAGGGACAAATTGATGCAGAAAAGATAGATTCGCCAGAACTTATCGATGCATGCAAAGATATAAACAATGACATAGTCAAGATAGATTATGAAAACCCTCATACAGAATTTGTATTCACAATAGAATCATGGGGTCAATTATCTCCAGAAAAAATAGTTGAAGAAGGAGTTACAATATATAACGCTCAGCTTGATGAGTTCAAGAAACTCCTCAAGGATATATAAGATAACGCAGCATGACTGCAAAGACCAGCTCGCCTGGTAGAGGATAGTTCGAAACAACTAGACTCGGTAAACAATCAACGAGCACATCCGATAGCGAGCGTCGCAGGAGATGCGCGTAGCATAATGCAAGTTCCCGTTAACGCGGGGGTGGCAGAGTGGTCAAATGCGCTAGCTTGAGGGGCTAGTTCCTTAGTGGATACAAGGGTTCGAACCCCTTCTCCCGCAGCGAGCTTGCGAGCGAGGAGAGAAGGTCCCGAAACGGAGTTGAGGATATCTTCTCCCGCAGCGAGCTTGCGAACAACCACCACCTCACAAAAACAGGCACGAAAAAACAACAGATACAAATCAAATTCAAAGAGAATATAAAATGACAACAGAATCACATAAACACGAAGAATTGAAACAACTCATCTCAGAGTTGAAAAGACTTTCAATAGAGAAAAAAGTAAACCTCTGGAAAAGAGTAGCTGAAGATCTAGAAAGTTCAACAAGAAGACATAGAGTTGTAAATGTGTATAAAGTAGCGAAGTATTCAAAAGCAAACGATGTAATCATAGTACCAGGAAAAGTACTAGGAACTGGCGACTTGGATCACGCAGTAACTGTTGCAGCATTTGGATTCTCGGATGAAGCAGAAAAGAAAATAGCACAGAAAGGAAAAGTAATCACAATCGAAGCACTAATGAAACAAAACCCAACGGCAAAGAACGTTAGGATACTCGGATGAACAAAATGATAGTAATCGACGCAACGGATCTTGTACTAGGAAGACTTGCAGCATACACTGCAAAACAAGCATTACTTGGCGAGACAGTAAACATAATCAATGCTGAAAAAGCAGTTATAACAGGCAAACCAGAAATGGTACTTGCACAGCAGATGAGAAAAAGAATAATGGGTGCACCATTAATAGGACCATACTATCCAAGAATGCCAGAGAGAATTGTTAAAAGAACAATAAGAGGCATGCTTTCACACAAAAACCCTCGTGGAAAAGAAGCATTCGCAAGAATAAAATGCTACTGCGGAACTCCTGATGAATTGAAAGCACAAAAAGCAATCACATTCGAGCACATGAACGTGCAAAACAAAAACGTTAAGTATGTAACAATAGCACAAATCAGCAAGCACTTTGGTGCAAAGACAAAGTAGACTGAGTGTTTATTTTTTGGCACCAGCTCGCCAATCAATAACACAAATCATAGCACTAAACTCGTAAATACGTAGATGAAATCATCGAGAGCGAGCGTGCCAAATAAACACGATAAAAACAGGTTGAACTAAAATGGCAAAGAAAACAATCATAGCAAGTGGAAAAAGAAAGCAAGCAATTGCAAAAGCAGTACTCCGTCCTGGAAAAGGAATAGTAATGATAAACAACACATTGCTTGAAATGTACGAACCAAAAATGGCAAGACTTAGAATACAAGAGCCATTAATACTTGCAGGACCAAAAGCAAACGCGCTTAGCATAAACATAACAGTTGCAGGTGGCGGAGTAACAGGTCAAGCTGACGCATCAAGACTAGCACTCGCAAAAGCACTCTCAGAACACGATAATACTTTAAGACAAGTATTCCTAGACTACGACAGACAACTACTTGTTGCTGACGTTAGACGACGTGAAGCTAGAAAGCCAAACAACAACGGCAAAGCACGTGCAAAGAGACAGAAATCATACAGATGAAAAAATTATTTTTATTTGTTTAATAATATTTATAATATATTAAGATACAATTAATATAAATCGGTGAAAAAATGATAATTCCAGTAAGATGTTTCAGTTGCGGAAAACCAGTAGGTCATCTATGGGAAGATTTCAAGGAAAGAGTCGAAAACGGCGAAAACAGGAAAACTGTCCTGGATGAGATGGGTTTGAAAAGATACTGCTGCAGAGCAATTTTCCTTGG
>CAITEO010000006.1 GCA_903891505.1 uncultured Candidatus Woesearchaeota archaeon | reverse complement strand
CTAAGACAAGCAGAAAGAGAAGTGCCTTACTTTGGTAATCTTCTTATTTATTCGATGGATTGTGATAATGATGAATGCCATTATCATAAAGCAGATGTTGAAACAGAAGATGAAAAGCCACCTATGAAAGCAACACTTGAGATTACATCCGAAGAAGATCTTACTATTAGAATCATAAAATCCTCAAATGCAACAGTTAAGATTCCACATATTGGAAGTATTGAACCGGGCGAAGCAAGCAACGGATACATAACAAATGTTGAAGGTATTTTGAATAGGATGAAAAAGCAAATAGAGTTGCTTCGAGATACTGCTGAAGATGAAGAGGAGAAAAAGAAAGCAAAGAACATGCTCAAGAAGTTGACGCGTGTTATGATGGGTCAAGAGAAGTTAACGATTAGTATATCTGATCCTACTGGTAATTCTGCAATAATTAGTGATAAAGTAACTAAGAAATGAAAAGAACTATTTGTTTCAAAATTCTTGGACGGGATAATAAAATAGTGGAAATAAAATTTCTTAAATCTAAAAATAATAATTTTAGGAAGAGTCAAAGTTCTGAATTCAAAAAATGCGAAAAAGAGTTAGAAGAATATTTTTCTTTGAAACGAAAGAAGTTCGACGTAAAATTAGAAATTAAAGGAACGCCGTTCCAAGAGAGTGTTTGGCGAGAGATGATAAAGATTCCTTATGGGAAAACGATTTCCTACAAGGAACTCGCGACACGGATCAAAAAACCAAAAGCGTACCGTGCAGTCGCGAACGCCTGCGGCAAGAATAAAATTCCAATCATAATTCCTTGTCATCGTGTTGTCGCATCAAACGGACTTGGAGGATATTCTGCAGGAATAGACATAAAAAAGAACTTGCTTGAAATAGAAGGAATAAATGTTAGATTAAATAAAACTTAATTTAGATTAAATTAGTATAATTATAATTTTGAAAAGTTCTAAAGTAATTTTAAGTGTCCAGTTACTCTATTTATTCTCTCTTCGGTGTCAGGACCGATACCAAGAACAGTTGTTGTGCCTGGTGCCAGAAATGTTCGTCCAGCATCATTGATGAGTCCAATTTTTAATCCTTCATTCTTTGCATTTATCATTATTTGTTCAAGTTCACCTAATGATTCAACTTTCAAAACCCCTTTCTTCATTCCTTGTTTTTTCCACGCTTGAACTATTTTAGGGTCGCTGTTAAGAACTGCTTCAACGCTTCCGTGTGCAACTTGAGCAGCAAGTTTGCCTTTTGGCATTTTAAGATCGTTTCGAACGACGATTATTTGTTTTAGTTCCATTTTTTACCTGAGAATTCAGTTTAGTATTTATTATTTAGTTTTAGTTGATTTAGCTGTTGTTATTTGAGGTTTTTCAAAAGTTTGATCTTTTAATGAACTACTCTTTTTGTCCTCTTCTTTTTTGTTAATTACTATTTTATTTTCATCAGAGAGCAAAGAATACTGGAAGACAAAGACATATAATATGACTGCTATGAATGTTGTTTTCAAAAAGTTTCTAAGATCAGTCAGATTTGCCGTCGAAGGAATGACTCCTGATAGTTCTATTAGGAAAAATATTATTACAGATACAAACAGAAATATCCAAGGCATTCTGTTTTTGTGAGGTTCTGTTTTCTTGAAAAAACTGAATGCAAATAAAATGATAAATAGAGAAATGAAAACATTTACCCAACCTAGAAACTGTGATAAATATGAAAGTACCATATTTAGTATTTTACTCTTTTGTTTTAAATACTTTTCTCTATTTTCTGCACTAAACTGCACATTCTTTAGGAGTAGCAAATTATATAAATAACTTCCAAGTCTTTTTAGAACTGATGCCTCTGTAGCTCAGCGGTAGAGCGCCACCTTGGTATATTTTGTTCTAAACAAAATGTTCAGAATGAATTGACAGAAAGGTGGAGGCCGCGAGTTCAATCCTCGCCAGAGGCTTATTATGTTTCTTAGTTTCTTTATTATATTGTAGTTACTAATAACAAGATTTTAAAGAACAATGTAATTTCTTTTTTGTATGCCTTCAGTACATAATTTAATAGGAGAAAGATTCGAGAATATTCTTCAGAGAATATATCCTGAACTTAAACGTACGAATGGGAATGTACGCGTTCCTGATTTTGAAACAGATGACTTTTATCTTGAAGCGAAGGTAACTTTCTTTGATCCTGCATATTATGCTCAGTTGCATGAGTATCAAATTGACTCGTTCAAAATACTCAATAAAACTAAACCTGTTTTATATGTTATTGGGGTGCACAATTTTGAGAAGTCGATGATTAAATTATCTGGTTTGCCTGATAGAGCAATAAGATTAAAACTTGCAAGAAGTATGCATGTGGATAAAATAATCATAGTTGATAATGCAACAATAGAGAGGTTTTGGAAAAAGAATAACAAATTAAATGATCTAGAAACCATTAGGTATTGCGGGGTTCGAGCAAGTCATTTACATCGCATTATAGAGAATAAAACATTGAAGGCAGAAGGAGTTGAAATTCCTGCAAGAAAATATTATGGTGTACAATCAAAAGATTATTTATTTTCATCACCTATTTATCAACCGAATAAAGATATATCTGTTGGGCATATAATGCCAGAAAAACTAGAATATCTTCTCAAACAGTTTTATGACTGAGTTTTTTTAAATTTTTTTTTGGGGACTTGTTAGTTAAGCGTTATTTTTTCTGGAATATCTGTTTATTTTCCGAAAAACATATATCTTGGTTTTATTAAGAAGTATGCATGTTCTCACAAATAGACTATGAAAGCCTTGCTTGTTTGGCAATTGATTTCATGAGCAGACTTTACTTGTCAAAAAAGGATAGGAGGGAACTCAAAATGTGGGAACAAATGCTTAAAGACAAGGAGTTTTTCAAAGGATGCACGGCGTCAATTGTCGGACGAAAGAAAGACATAGAGTATATAATTGAAGAGGAAATATCAGGTAAGGAAATCCATTTCAAGACAAAATCAAAAAAAGGAGATTTTCTTCTAGGTTATGAAGGAAGTGCGAAACTATCGTATCTTGTTGAGGGAAGGCGAGTGGAGTTGCATATTAATCCTGAAAACGAGAAGGGAATTTATTTTAGGATAAGCATATCTGATGAAAAGTAGAGAATACATGAGATTTGAAATTAAATCAAAACAGTATAGTCAAAAATAAATCTTTATATACTGCTTATTGTTCTTAGATTATATTTTGCGGGGGTAGCAAAGCCTGGTCAAATGCGCAGGACTTAAGATCCTGTCACTTAGTGTGTTCAAGGGTTCAAATCCCTTCCCCCGCACTTTTTTTGCTCACGCAAAAAACCTGCACTAAAAAACAAGTGGCATTTGCCGCGCATCTTTTAAAAAAAGCTGCACCAAAAACAGCAAGGACGACGCAAGGTCGTCCGAATAGTTCCTTCGGAATGAGTTTGAGTAGATATGAAGTTTATTACAAGAAATATTACAAGAAAAAGGGAATATCATGGATGCACTTGATTGTATACATACAAGAAGAAGTATAAGAAAATACGAGGACAAGGACGTCCCTGATGATTTGATAAAACAAATTCTTAACGCAGCAATGACTGCGCCCTCTGCAGGAAATCAGCAACCTTGGCAGTTTATTGTTATTAAGGATAGAGTTGTTCTTGGTAAGATTACAGAGTTTCATGAGTATGCACAAATGTGCAAAGATGTACATCTAGCAATACTTGTATGCGCAGATACAACTTCACTAAGACATGAAGGGATGTGGGAGCAAGATTGCTCGGCGGCAACACAAAATATTTTACTTTCTGCGCACGCTTTAGGACTAGGTGCTGTGTGGTGCGGAGTATACCCGAGAGATGCTAAGATGAACGGATTCTCTAAATTACTTGGTATTCCTGAGAAAATAATTCCATTTGCATTAATTCCTATTGGTTATCCTCTGCAGAAATCAAGCAAAGTAGATAGATATAAGAAAGAAAAAGTGCATAAAGATAAGTGGTAAAGAACTTTCTTAAAAATAATTATTCTAAAAAAAATTGTTTTTTAATGTTATTTATTTTATTTCTACGTTGTCGCCAATATTTATGCTATAAAACTCTGTAAGACCTGCGTTTATTTCAAGAACATAAGTTGCAGTAGAATTTGGATAGATTGGAGGACATTCTACTTCTTCGCAGGAAGTTGCATTAGCATAGATGTAGCTAATCTGCTTCGAGCTGTTAATCCATATCATGTCTAGTGGAAGAAGGGTGTTTTTCATCCAGAATGGATAAACATTCTCTTTCTCAAACACAAAAAGCATTCCTCTGTTTTCGTCAAGTTGTGTTCTAAACATAAGTCCTTTCTCTCGTGTTTCAGGTGTGCTTACTGTTTCTACTTTGAAACATTTGTATTTGAAGCAAACCTCGTTTTCAGGTTTAGGATGTATGAGCACAACTAAAATAATTATGAGAATTAAGAATAATGCACTTAGGAAAATCCACAATCGTAATACTTTTAGTCTTCGACGTTTGTTTTTTTGGATGTCTATTTTGTTAAGCTTTTTAGTACTCATTCTTATGTACATTTCCTCCTGAGAATATAAATATTACTAGTGTTTTCTTTAACTTAAATTAGCGAAACTTTTAAAAGAGGGTCGTGTATTCTTTATTAAACAAAAGGTGCGAGAGTAGTATAGTGGTTAGTATTTGGCCTTGCCAAGGCTGAGACGCGGGTTCGAATCCCGCCTTTCGCATTCGGTTATCGTCCGAATGCACCGAAGGTGGCGTGCGCTCGCATTGCTCGCTTAGCCTCCAGTCGTTCCGGAATAATATTAATTGAGCCCATAGCTTAGCCTGGTGGAGCGCCGGTCTTATATGACCTCGTTTCATAGAAACGGCTCGAAGAGAGCCGGTGGTCGGGAGTTCAAATCTCCCTGGGCTCACTTATATTTTTTGAAAGAAAAATATAATTGTAAAGAAATACGAAATAAATTTTGACTTTTTTTCAGGAATGCTCCTGTAGTGTAGTCCGGCCAATCATGTCGCCCTTTCGAGGCAACAAGAAAAATTGTTGTCAAGGTAAGGCGACGACCCGGGTTCGAATCCCGGCGGGAGCAGGCAGTGAGACAGGTCATTTTGCAGGGACATCGGCATCGATGTGTCACGTCCCTGTGACTTGTCTTTTTACATTTTATTCTCGATTGTTATACGTTTTCATGACTCATTTTATAAATCATGGGAGACATCTAATCTTATGACATGCAAACAATTACCGTGAATAACAAAGGTGAGCGAGAAGTCGATCCATATGATCACAGGGGACAACATGAGAAGTGGCTTAAGGCCATAAATTACCCTGAAAACCCGGATTTTCTTGCATTTCAGGGGATATCTGCTGACGCTAGCAGGCTTTTAACGCAGTATGTTCTCGACCTATTTGTGGGCAAAAATCTGGCTCGTGGAACGAAGCGTGGCCAGAGAAGTTTTATTCATCTGTGTAATCTTCGGCTTAGATTAAGAAAGTTTATTGAAATCGCTGAAACCCACACAAAGAAAAAACTACTCGATTTAACTGAAGATGATATTTTATTCATTTTTAATTCGATGCGTAACGGTACAATCCTAACATACAACGGCAAACCATTCATAGATGTTGGAAGTTCAGCCAAGAAGTTTATTGCATTCTGGCACTGGGTGTTGAAAACTCAAAAAGAAAAACATCCTGCACTTTCCAATATTGTTGAAAGTTTAGATTCAAGAACAGAAGCCAAGCCAAAATGGTACTACTTCACCCTAAAAGACGTTGAGGCAATGGCAGATGTTGCACCTGATTTCTACTACAAAACGCTTGTTTACTTTTTGTTTGACAGCGGAATACGTGCACCCACGGAACTCATGAATGTTAGGGTTAAAGATTTCTCTGAAGTGTCAGATACGAATCTATTGTTTTTGACTGTTAGGGAGGAGACTTCCAAGACTTTCGGGAGGAAAATTAAGCTTATGCTCTGCTCTGATTACATCAAGAAGTTTATAGAAAAATTCAATCTTAAACAAGACGATTTTCTGTTCAACAAATCATACGTCCACACAACTCGAATTATAGCGAGAATAGGTCACACAATCTTAAAAGTTGGTCGAGTGCACAAACAAAAATACAGCAAAGTTCTCATACGAGGTGGAATCACAATGTACGACTTCCGACACAACAGCTGTTGCCATTATCTCCCTATCTACAAATCAGAGAATCAAATGAAATATCGTTACGGATGGAAGAAGGGCGAAATGATCCACTACTACAGCGAATTCATTGGAATGAAAGACAACATCACAGAAAACGACATGCTAACAGACACCACAAAAACCGAAATACAACAAGCACTACAAAAAGAACAACACAAAACACAAATCCTACAAGAACAACTAGAAAACCAAAAAAGAGAAACAGACGAAAGAATACAAAAACTAGAACAAATGTTCCTACAAAAATTCGCAGAGAGATATTAAAACATATGAAAACTGATTTGAAAAAGTAAATTAGATAGATATATTTATATAAAATACCTATTAGATAATCTTATGCATAAAATAATAATTAGAGAAGCTAAACCAGAAGATGCGAAAAGACTTTGTGAATTAGGTAATGAATTTCTAAAACATCTTGAAGGCGATTCTCCATTACTTAAACTTGAAAAATTAAATTTATCAAAAGCTAGCATTAAATCTTGGCAAAAGGGACTTGAAAAGCCTCCAAAGGATTTTTTTACTTTCGTGGCTGAAAAAGACAATAAAATATTAGGATATATGGAACTAATGATAAAAGATAATGAACCACTACACTTATTCAAGATAAAAAAATTTGGTTGGATAGAAGCAGTAGTTGTTGATAAAAAATTTAGAAATCAAAAAATAGGCAAACAACTATATGAATATGCCATTAAATTATTCAAAAACAAAAACATAACTTACATTAGATTAAGTGTTTTCTTAAAAAATGAACTAGGTCATTCATTCTGGATAAGAAAAGGATTCAAAGAAGAATCTGTCGAGATGATAAAGAAACTATGACTTTTTGTTTGCTTTTTTTAGCAAGTCGCTTGTCTTGACAACATTATTTCCACAAAACCAAGTAAACTGCTTAACATCTTTGTTATGGAACGCCTTGCCTGCAACAGTGGACGATGCATCCTCAACCAAAAACACATCATACCCTCTATAAAATGCATCTAGTCCGGTACAGAACACACAAAATCCTGTATTTATTCCGGTCAAATAAACTTCTTTCACTTTATTCTTTTTTAAAATTGAATCCAAATTAGTCTTATAAAAACCAGTATAATTAGTCTTCTTAACAACATAATCATACAGCTCATCTTTTAATTCATCAATAATCTCAGAACCTTCTGCATTAGCAAGACCCTCACCAGGAGACGTCTTAGTCATAGATGTCAATTTAGGATCAGTAATCCAAACCTTAATCTGAATAACCAACTGCTTATCTTTGTTAAACTTTCTAATAAGAAATCTAATATTATCTATAACTTCCCTTCTCCTATACATCTTACCTTCTTTACCATATGCATGATAAACTCCTTCTTTTTGCATATCAATAACAAGTAACGCTTTAACCATAACTAGACACTCAAATCAAACACTATAAAAATATTTCTCTAAAACCTATGTCATCGTCGACAGAGGGCCTATCTAGAGCCTGCAAGTCGCACACGTTTTGATTTCTGCCATTTCAGAGGGCCTACGCG
>CAITEO010000005.1 GCA_903891505.1 uncultured Candidatus Woesearchaeota archaeon | reverse complement strand
TTAAAGAAAAAAGATAATTCTGTAGTAAATCAAGACATTTTAAGACTAAAAAATATTAATGAAGAGTTTATGACTAAAATTAAACAAGTTGTAGATCCTCTTCTAGGAAAATATGAAAAACTAACTGCTAACAATGAAAAGTTATCTGAATCAGATTTTAGAACCATATCTAATGCAATACAAATAATAAAAACATACGAATCAGTTCAGGAAAATCTCTCAAAAAACTTAACTCAACGAGAGATATTGAATGAACTCAAAGAAAATGCACATATAATCAGACAACTTACAGACACTTATACTAATAAATTAAGGCTAGAAGATCCTCATATTGCGATAAGGGAATTGCATATAGAATGCGAACAACTGCTCTTGGATCTTGTAAAATTAGAAAGAGAATTAAATTAGAAAGAGATTTAATCAAAGACGCCACAACACAAAACTAATTCTTGTATAATTTAATTATTGTTTAAAAAAAATATACTTTAAATTAATCAGAATAATATTCGCAAAGATAAAGAAATTCTTTAGTTTATTTTTACTTTCTGTCCTACTGCTTGTCCTGGCATTCCTGTCTCGAATCTTACTCTGAGTGCGCCGGAATTGCCGTGTGCTGATGCTACTACACCAGACATATCTTTCTTTCCAGTACCATAAATAACTTTCTTTCCGACAAGTTTTGCTGCAGCTTCTTTAGTTGTTACGCCTGCAACCTTGACAATCATTTGATTCTCACTTGTTATGTGTTGTCCTCGTTTGAAATTAACTATTACGCCTTCCATAGCACCATGGAATAGATGTTGGTTTATAAAGATTACTGTGATCAAGATTTGGTGGACTGCTAAAATAAACAAAAGATAAATAAAAAAGAGATAAAAATGGATAAAAAAATAGACTTGAAATAATTAATTTTACTGATTCTTTTTCATTCTAGATATTATGTCTTTTTTCAGAGCTTCTTTTCCTTTCCAGTCAAAGACTTCTTCAAAGACTTCGTAGAGATGAACGACAGGTATTAGTTTTACCTTTGCGAGTTTATCAGCATCTATTACTATGTCTTGCATGTTTGATTTTGGCACGATGACTTTTTCTATGCCCGCTTCGATTGCAGCTTCAACTTTGCTTCCAACACCGCCGACAGGAAGTATTTCTCCTCTAACTGATAAGCTTCCAGTCATCGCGTAAGTTTGTTTTACAGGTATTCCTTTGAGTGCTGAGATTACTGCAATTGCTACTGCGACGCTTGCACTATCTCCTTCGACTCCTTCGTATGTCTGCAGGAATTGAACGTGCAAATCGTATTTGTCTCTTATGTCTTCGCCGAAGTATTTCTTTATTATTGCAGAGACGTTCTTGATTGCTTCTTTTGCAATCTCTCCAAGTTTTCCTGTTGCAATTATTTCTTTTTCTTTTCCAGGTGCAACTTCCGCTTCAATTGGTAAAATTATGCCTGAGTAGTTTTCTCCGTCGCCAATTACTGCAAGACCATTTACTCGTCCAATTTGCTGACCTGTTGTAACAATGACGTTGTATTCTTTTTTGCGCTCTATGTATCTGTCTGCAAGCTGTTTCTCAAGTGATCTTGATATTATTCTTGCTTTTACTATATGATCAACTTCAACAATCTTTGCGTTCTCTTCAAGTGCTATATCTCCTGCAGCTCTAATTAATCCGCCAAGTTCTCTGAGTCTTAAAGTTAAATGTCCTTTTCTGTTTGCTTTTCTTTTTGCTTCTTCTACTATGTAATCAACTGCATCTTTTGAGAAGTGAGGTATCTTGCCGTCGCGTTTTACTTCTTGAGCGACAAAGTATGCAAGTTTCACTCTATTTTCAGGCGTATTAACCATTGTTTCTTTCATGAATACTTCGTATCCATATCCTCTAATTCTTGATCTAAGTGCTGGATGCATGTGTTTTATTGTCTCAAGATTTCCTGCAGCAATAAGTACGAATTTACATGGTACGGGTTCAGTTCGAACCATTGCTCCTGCTGATCGTTCTGATTGACCTGTGATTGCGAATTTTCCTTCTTGAAGTGCAGTTAGTAGTTCTTGTTGTGTATTTGGTGCAAGTATTGCTATTTCATCGACGAATAATACTCCCATGTGTGCCTTGTGTATCATTCCTGCAACTACTCTTTCATGTGCTGGCGTTCCAAGTCCTCCTGATTGAAAGGGGTCATGTAATACATCACCAAGAAGTGCACCTGCATGTGCTCCTGTTGCATCATAGAATGGTGCTTTATCTTGTTTGTAGTTATCTACTATTACTTTAGGAAGTACTGTCTTCTCACCCATTTTTTTTCCTAGATTCATGAATACTACAAATATTACAAGGAATGCTAGACCTCCTATGAAGAATGCTGCAAACATTATTGATGCAGCTGTCGCACCCATTGTTTTTGTGTAATAGTTAAGTACGAACCATGGTGCAATCATTGCAATTAGTGCTAGTATGAATAGTATTGTTCCTTGTCCAGTCACTGCCCTAGAGCTTTGTGATTTTGCCGTCTGAACGAGTTCTCGTCCTTTTCCTGCTTGGACAGTTCTTATAAGTGGAAGATTTTCATCATTTGGATTTTGAAATGATAATATATCAACAAGTTTTTCTTTTGGTAAAAGTTCAGCCATTGCAAGGCCTAGCATGCTTTTTCCAGTACCTGGTTCTCCAATCAGTAAAACATGTCTTCTTTGTATGCTTGCTTTTTTTATTACTTCTATTGCTTCTTCTTGGCCTATAACTTGATCTATTAATTTATCAGAAACTTTAATTTCTTCCGTTGTTTTAAACTTAAGATTGCTTGGTATTTTTGGAGAAATAGCTGATTTGGAACTTATAGAGTTTACACTTGCAGCTATACTTATAGATTTTGCACTAACTAAAATTTTGTGCTTAACTTTTTTTATCCTTGATTGCTTATGTTTTATATTTGTTTTTTTCTTAGCCATAGCTATTTCTCTGTATTGAAGAACTGCTTGTTCTTTTTAATAGTTTCTGCTTTTAACCTTCTATTCGCAATATTTGCGAAATAAATTCAAATAATAATTTTAAGACATATGTATACATTATTAATCTTATGAAAGATATATGGATAGAAATAACTGCATTGTTTGCAATCATATTAGGACTTCTTCTAGGCTATTTTTTTATCTTTGACTATGCACCAAAGGATGCGTTCTTTCTTGATCAACCAGATAACAATGCTTATTTGACTGGAAAAGTGCTAAACATTTCAGCAACTCTAAATGGGGAAACTAGAGTGCAAATAGAATCATGCAGAATTTTTATTGCGTATTATGCAGGTCAGATTTCTAATAAAATTTCTAGTATATATTTAGATCAAATCAATGGATCATTGAGTAAAATCAATGAGTCATCAAGTGAAATCAATGAGTCATCGATTCAGATCAATGAATTAAACAATAATATTACAATTTATGGATCTTTTTTAGATGGAGTTCTATTTATTAAATCATACAATTGAATATCACTAAAAATTCTAAAGTAAAGTTTAAATACTTAATATTTAGCATACTATATTAAATGAAGAGTAATGAAAGATTAGGGGTGAAATTATTTTTATTTCTGGTTGTTTTTAGTGCCTTAAACTATTATGTAATCTATAAACTATTCACTCTATTCAATTATCCAACAGGTAGCACATTTTATGAAATATGGCTATTGTGTTCCATTTCATATTTTGTCGGTGCAGCATTATTAAGAGAATTTAACAATTGGTTAGTTAAAGCACTAAGCATATTGTTCTCTGCATGGCTAGGCATTAGTTTCCTTTTCCTGTGGGTATTTCTGATTTATGATTTAGTTCATTTATTTGTACCACTAGATTATTTTTGGATGCGTATTTTAATTATTGGAGTAGTTCTTGTGACTGCAGCTTATTCAGTATATAACATTGCTTCATTTAGTATAAGAACAATAAGAGTTGAATCGGAACGGCTTAAAAAACATTTTAGAATTGTGCAAATCTCCGACCTACACATTGGCTCAACTCACAAAAAGACCTTCCTTCCACATACAGTAGATAGAGTAAATGCGTTAAATCCTGACTTTGTTGTTTTCACTGGCGATCTTATTGATGGATTGCACAAATATAGAAAAGGCGAATTTGATTCACTTAAGGGTCTGAACGCGCCGACGTTCTTTGTTCTTGGAAATCACGAGCAATTCATTGATATAGATGAAGTCTATGAATTACTAGCAAATACTGATCTAAAGATTATGAGAAATAGGTTTCTAATTTATGAAGGCATACAAATAATAGGTATTGATGATACAGATAGCAAAGATGAATTCAAAAATAAATTAGATAAAATTGCTGTAGACCACAACAGATTTAGTCTGCTTTTATATCATCGTCCAAATGGTTTCAAGGCTGCATCAGATGCAGGCATTGATTTGATGCTTTCAGGCCATACACATGGTGGACAAATATTTCCTCTCAATTTAATTCTCTCGCTCTTTGATGGACCAGTTAGAGGTATTCACAAGAAGAAAGAAACTCTTCTCTATGTTTCAACAGGTGCTGGATGGTGGGGCGCACCAATGAGGCTTGGTTCAAGAAACGAACTGGTTGTAATTGATCTTATACCAAAAAAAATCGAGGATAGAATTGAAAAGACTGAGAACTATGAATTACAAAAAAAGAAAGAATCAGTAGAAGAAATCAACACCACATTAAATGATATACTCAGAGTAGAAAACCGCAGAGCAAAAATAAAAAAAGCCATCTTTGTAAACAAGTCTGTTGATGATGCAGAAATTGTTTCACTTAGACGAGGAAAACGAGCACTCAAACAAAGCAAGCACGAGCACATCCTATTTTCAGTAGACCGCCTTATTGAAGATACAGAGATGAAATCAAAACTAAATAAGAAGCAAAACAAAGGTAAAAGAATAATTAAGCGCAAACATAAAAAGAATATAAAACAAAATATGAAAAGAAATAAGAATATAAAACCTGTAAGAAAAAAACAATAAAATAAAGCCTATTTTCTACTTAGATTTATTTAAATTATTTTGTTGCAGTTTACTACTTAAACTCTTCTTTATTAGTAGAAATTGGCGCACCTAGTCGTTTTAGTACATTCTCGCGATATCTAAATCTTGAATCTACTTTCTCTGAAAGTGTCACATACTCTTTTCTTAATTCTTCAACTGATGGTGCAGGAATCCCTTTAATTCTGTTAAATATAGCAAGATCCTTGACTGCCGCTCTGCCTATCATTACACCATTTACCCCAAGTGATTTAAGAAATTCTACTTTTTCTAAACTATCTATGTCTCCGTTTGCAACTATAGGTTTGCCAATCTTCAAGCATTCCTTTAACACAGAATGATCTGCAAGTTCAGCGTATGTCTGTGAGCCGTATCTTGTGTGTACAACAAAAAATTCAGCATCAACTGCATCAATAAGATTAATGTACACTTTTTTGTCCTTCTCGAACTTGTTAAGACCTAGACGCATTTTTATCGTACAAGGATAACCCTGATCATGAATCACTGCAACAAGTTTTCTTACTTTTGATATTCTTTTTATTAATGCGCAGCCATAGCCAAGCTTGATCATATCAGGACTAGGACAGCCTAAATTAAGATTAAATCCAGTGAACCCATTCGTAGGAACAAATCTGTCAATAACTTTTTTCAAGGAATGTTCATTCGCGCCGAGCAATTGTATTTGTGTTGGAACAGCATCAGTTATTTTGAGTCTATCCCACGTACTTTGATTGTTTCTAACTAAGCTCTCAATTCTAGCCATTTCTGTAAATGTTAAGTCAGCCCCGTATTTATGAGCTAAATTTCTAAATACTGAGTCAGTAACATCTTCTATCGGTGCTGACATGAATGTAAATTTACCATTTAAAATATTCTTATTAATAATTATTTTGTTCATAATACAAAGAACTACTTATCTATTTAAAAAATTGATGAGAATTAAGAATCAACAACTCTGCCCTAAAGTACAATAAGAACTACTAGTTTTCTGCACGTAGTCGCTTACGCTTTTAATCCATGTTCATGGCGCAGAAAAGTCAAAAGCTTTTCTTCGAGTAATTTTCTTTTGATGATTAATGTTTTTACGAACAATCAAAACAAAAATAGAAATATTAAAAAACAGCATGAATAAAATTAAGAATAAATGAAAAGAAAACAATTAAAGCTAGTGGGGCTTGGAGTTCTTGCATTAATCCTTGTTTTTGCATTAATCCTTGTTTTGCTCCCGAAGAAGGAAACCTATTTTAACTATAATACAAACAAAATAGATTATCCCACCATAAGAACTGCTCCTAGCTATATAATATTAAAGATTAACGAAACTGAGAATTATACAATAAATAAGATTTCATTTGAGGGCAAACCATTTCTCAACCAGCCTGCAACAATTTATGGACTTATTTTTCTTCCAAAGAATAAAGATAAAGTTCCAGGAATAGTTATGTTGCCAGGTGGTGGTGTAAAGAAAGAGGATGAACCTGCTGCAAAAGTTTTTGCAGAAATGGGTTATGCTGTAATTGTAATAGATCAGCGAGGAATAGGTGAGACTGGAGGTTATTATCCTAATTATGATCAAGATAGAGCAATATTTCAGGAAAAAGAAGAGCCAATACAATTCTTAAGTGTAAACGATGCTCTTAAAGCAGTTGATGTGATGTGCCAGATAAACTCTGTTGATAAAAACAAATTAGTTATTGCTGGTGCAAGTATGGGCGGAAGATATGCAATGATTGCAGCCACCCTAGATAGCCGAATCTCAGGTGCATTGATAATAAGTTCATCAGGATTTAATATAATTCATACAGATATGAAAGATGATCCTTATTTTCTCGCAATTGATCCTGATAGATACATTAAAGATATTTCTCCAAGAAAAATTGTAATGCTGCACAGCACAACAGACAACATGATTCCATTGACAAATGCACAATATACTTTTTCAATTGCAAGCGAACCAAAGGCATTCTATACTGTTGATAATTGCGCCCATGGTTACTGCGATGCGATGAAGCCATTCATAGAAAAAGAATTAAAAGAAATGACAACATCTTAAATTAATTTATCTAATTTATCACGAAGTTATTAGGTAATTCCGTGCACATTTCTTTTAGAACAGGATATAAAATTTTTAACTCATCTATAAATTCTTGATTAAGCACTTCGAGATTTTCAATGTTCTTTGTCCGAGCAGCATCATAATTAAGAGATGTTCTTCCTGGAATAATAACCTCGCTCTGAGAACTAAATATTGATGTCGCAGGAACCTCTCGCCCACTTAGATGATTGTATCCAGATTCTATTTCTCCAGATTGAATATCCGAAACAACATATTCCTCACTACCTAAGAATTGATTAATTGTATCGCCATTACCTACTGAAATTCTCTTATAATTTCTTATTCTAACAACGAGCCCATCTCCTTTATCTATTTTATGAAATAACTCAGAATCCTCAAAAAGAACATCAACATATTTTCTCACACCTTCTTTCGAGTTTTTTTCAGGAACAACTGCTGAAATAGAATACCACTGAGCTGGATTGTCATCTGTTGAAGAGCTAGGATCTAATGGATCAGGACTCTGGCATAAAGTTCCGTAATTAGCAACTAATTTAGACACAGCAAATGGAAGTCTAAGTTCAGGATTGATTAGTTTAGTATGGATATATTTTTTCTGAGACGAACCATTAGCATTTACTTGAGTTAATTTTTCTGCTCTTTTTGCTTTATCCTGAGAATAAACTCTATTTGTTTCTGAAAAAAATAGTCCTGTCGTCAGAACAACAGCCAGTAATGATGCATATAATCGTTTCATTTCAATCCCTTAAGTTAATGAAATGCGTCCTTTTATTTAAATTTTGTTCTATTTAACTATTATTTAGTAGATATA
>CAITEO010000004.1 GCA_903891505.1 uncultured Candidatus Woesearchaeota archaeon | reverse complement strand
CTAATTTCAAAAATAATTTATTTGGGTAGGAGGTTTAAGTGGGAAAAGTGCAATCAGAACATAGGACTATAAGTTCAGTATTGTTGTCATTAACAAGTAAGATTATTGAAATCGTAAGCGGAACCGGTGTTAATGCTCACTAAATAGGTAAGTCTTTTGGTATAATATAAACCAAAGGAGATGCCTATGAAAATTAAAGATCAAACAATCGTAAAGCGCTGGGGACCAATTTTAATAGAATACGAAAAAACAATAAACAAAGAAAATCCGCGACCTTTTAAATTCGTAAAGAATTTATGTCAAGCCTATCACATTAGTAATAAAGAACTAAGGCGTTACTATCGCAAATGGATTGAAGGCAACAAATCGGATGAATCTTTATTACCCGAGAAACGAGGCGCTCGACCCGGTTCAAGACGTACACCAAAAGAGATAGAACGCAATATACTAAAAGCATACCGAAGATTTGGTTCAAACAGATATGAGTTAGTTCTTTTGTTTAAACCATATTATTTGGATAAAACGCCTTCACCGGCAACGATGGACAGAATCAAAGCGCGTTATCCATTAAACGAATCTCAAAAGAAGATAATTAAACGTTATGAAAAACAATCGCCCGGAGAACTTGCTCATATTGACTTAACCAAGATACCAAAAGATATCCGGTGCTCATTCAAACTCAAAGAACTCTATGTTGCCGCGCTGTGTGATGATTGTACAAGAATAACATACGCTGAAATAATCAAAGACAAAAGGGCAACAACTCTTACATATTTTATGGCACGCTCTTTGTCATGGTTCAAGCAGATATACAATTTTGAGTTTTGCGCTCTTATGTCTGATAATGGTCCTGAATTCAAAGGTGCTCTTGCCAGAGAACATCCTTTTGAGACAATGTGTAATGAGTTAGGCATAAAACACATTTACACAAGACCTTACAGACCTCAAACTAATGGAAAGATAGAAGCATTCTGCAAGATTATCAAAAACGAATTCTTCTATCCAAATTCATTCAATTCTGAGCAAGACCTTGTTATGAATCTTGGCAACTTTATATTTGAGTACAATCATTTAAGACGTCATGGGGGCTTGAATTATGAAACCCCTTTTGATAAACTTGTTTCGGTTACCAAAAAGTTACCTAATTATTGAGCAACAACAACCATCCCGATATTCACCATATTTTTATTTATTTATGGACATTTATCCATTTATGTCTATTTAATTGGTAACCCTGGGGGCCGGTACTTATTCTTCTTCCGGGCCTTCCGAACTAATATTTTGATGTTTCAAATGAATTGCAGGCAGCAAATGTTTTGGTAAAAACACATGATTGGCAATTGCTGTTGGAATCACTGCACTTCCTATGACGACCATTACCAGGAATGAATACTGGGTTTCCGTAACAATTCCATGAGTAAATCCGTATATAGCTGAAATCGTCCCAAAGGTCAATCCGGTAGACATCAAGAGCGTGTAATACCATCGTTCTGAATGCTGTTTCCTGAATAACCCAATTACCGGATATAACCCGAATATTTTAGTTCCTACTTTCCCCGTAAAAAGAACAATAAAAACAAGCGGGGCCGCAATCAATGCAGGAATTGAAACAAAAGAGCCTGCCCGAATGAAATAAAATGGTGTTAGAAATCCTATGGTCAAAGTTCTAAGACGTTTTATCCAAATATGGTTTTGAGAAGCAAATTCGGCAAGAACCATTCCTGCAATATATGCAGGCAGTACAGCCTCGCTTCCGGACCATACAGCAAGCGCACCGAGTGCAAACAACACAAAAGAGACCCATTTCACACGGATTGCTGCTGTTCTGTTTCCATAAACATTTGTAAAGAAAGTTGTCAAAGCAGGAAATAACGTTATTAATATTATGGTTACTATAATGAAAACAATTGTTTTATAAGTAAAAGGTGCAAAAAGAAGCCCTAGTG
>CAITEO010000003.1 GCA_903891505.1 uncultured Candidatus Woesearchaeota archaeon | reverse complement strand
GTAGCACCTCGTCAATAAATTTGTTGTAAGAATGCTAATTTTAGACGAGAGCTACTATATAAAAATTTCTATTAATTAAGAGGGGTGCATATCAGCCGATATGTGTTGGATGAAAAGAGTGAAGATTATAAAGATAAGAAGAGTAAGAATAAAATGCAAAGATTAGGCAAAAAAGATAAAAGTATGAAGATAAAGAAAAAAATGGCAAAAAGAATAAAAAAATTGAAAAATTTAATCTAGCAAATTGAGTTTTCTCTTCTCTTCGCGAAGGTCTAGTGTATCAGCAACAAGATCAAAGAGATCTGGCTGTATTCGTAGTATGTCTTTGTTCGTTATGAGCCCATGAAGATTGTTGCTTTTCATCACAGGAAGGCGCCTTACATCATTTTCTTTCATCATAGCAAGCGCGTCATATATGTCTTTATCTGGTTCAATAGAGACAATATCTTTTAGAGGGGTCATAATTTTATCTACGGTTATCTTAGAAGGTAAGACATCCTTTAGAACTACTTTGTGAATTATATCTTCATCTGTTAGAAAGCCTATGAATTTGCCTTTCTTCATCACAATTAGACTTCCAACATTTTGTTTTGTCATTATTTCGGCGCATTGTTGTACGTTAGAATCAGACTCAATCTTGATTGGACTTGCAGTCATTATATCAGAAACTTTGTATCCTGTTTTCATATTATTTCCCCCGAAAATGATTTAATTGTTAATAACAGCTCACGTCTTTTGTGAATGAATATGTACTTACCAATAACTATTGATGAAAAAGTAAAAAATAGTAATAAAAAATAAAAGTTTAACTCTGAGCTTAGCAGTTTTAGTTCATCAATATTTCGACTGTGCTTCCGAATGCATTGTCTAAGCTAACCATTAGGGTGTTTGATATAAATACTTTTCTAGGTTTGAATGGCTTTGCTAATTCTTTCTCAAGCTCGTCTATTGTACTATCTTTTAGGTTTGTTATCTTTCCTAATTCATCGATCTTGCCCCGTCTAAATATTTTTTCTTGTTGCTCAAGATCCATAACTATGAACACTTGGTCATTTAATACTATAACTTCGCCAAACTTTGTGCCATACTTTACTCTGAGTTTTACTTGTTCCATCTCGCGGCTTCGGGTTCTTTGTACATACTCAATAAGTTTTCGTATCATTGCACGTGCATTCTGAACTTCTTTGTTCATCTCTGCTTTTGTTAGCTTGCCTGAAATGAAGTCTGCTTTGGCCTTGTCAAGATCTTTTAGTTCAGTTAATACTGACGGAGGCAATTTGCCTGAATTGATGAACTTATGCTTGAATGTTTCAAGAAGCTCTTCCTCTTTGACTTCTGGTAAGTCATCTAGTTTTAGCACTTCTCTTACAGCAAGAAGTACATCGTCGTGTATTTTGACAAGTTCTTCTTTTTGTTTTATTGTATCAATATCTTCAAAGAGAGTTTTTGTTCTCTTCAAGAATGCATCAGTTTCGTCATAAAGCTCATCAATTTCTTGACCTGTTATGTCTTTCTTTGTTCCGTGCTCCATGTCTTTTCTTGTCTTTAGGATTTTTTCAACAGTCTTTACGTATTTTTCTTCTAGGATTTTTTCTTTTTTTACGAAGATTTGTCTAATAAGTTCAGGAGTTTCTTTTGGAGTTGGCGGCGGCAAGCCGTATAGCATTATTGCTGCTTGGCTTGTTGTAACTGCTGCCCAGAAGAAGTCTTCCATTCCTATTTCTTTTAATTTGTATTTGACTCTCTCCATTACTTGGTCGCCTGAATGCATGAACATATCTATTGCTTCAGGGCTTGGTTTAATTCTGCCCATTTGGAGTAATTGTTTCCAAGGCATGAATATTCCTCTATCATAAAGGGGAATTCCATCTCTTAAGAAAGTAAATATTACTGGGTTTGCTTCTCTTATGCTTTCCCAGAAATCAGTTAGGATGTAGACTTGGATGTTGATTTTGTTTTCAATTCCAGTCATCTTTCCTGCATCAATTCCCATACCTATGATTATTGCTCGAAGTTTTTCTTTGAGTTCGCCACGTGTCATTTTTTTTACATCAGTATCATCAATGACGAGGAATACATCAATATCAGATTCGGGAGTTGCTTTACCTTGAACAAGGCTTCCTGCCAAAACGTAGGAAACTATGTATTTTTCAAACTTCTTGAGAACCATGGTCTTGTGTATCTCTGAGAGTTTTATTGCAGCTAACATGCCTTTATCGAAGATTGTAGCGGATGATGCAATGACTTGCAACAAATCATACTTCGCATCATAGCAGTTCTGCCATAAATCTGTCAATAACAAAGTTTCTGGATTTAAGGACTCATCAGTTTCTTTTCCAATCGCGTTTATTAATTCAGTTAACTTATCTCTAAGCTCATCCTTGCTCATTTTTTTGCTATCAGCATCATCAACTAGAATCAGAAGGTTAATCTTCTCCTTTTTTTCATCATCTTTACTTGGAGGCAAAAGCGCGATGCCTAGAATATTTTCCTCGAATTTCTCAAGTAGCTTGTCCTTGAATTTGTCTATCTTGTTTTTTATATGTTCAAGCTTCTTTTTAGCTTCATCAGGAATGTCTGGAAACTGCTCTTCTATTTCACGTATAGAATCTGCAGCACTATGATGCTCTTTACTATGCTCTTGACTGTGGTTGTCCTCTTTTTTATTCTTTTTTGCCATTCTATTCCTCACACCAATGTTTTTATTTGATTATTCGTGTTTAATTGATTATTCGTGTTTAATTGATTATTCGTGTTTAATTGTATTGATTTTATTTATCTGATTATATTGACTTTATATTGACATAATTTCAAGATTAGCCAGTAATGTTTTAACGACAGGACGGAGAGTATATAAATATTTTGAAAATCTAGTATTTTGTTCGTTTTGAATTAGTTGCTTTTTGTTTTAATCTAAATTTATTTGAAACATAAGATACAATCTCTTTAGTTGTTCCTTGCGAAAAAGGACATTGTTAAATAAATAAATGAATGATGCTACCTTGCACCCCGTAGGGGGCGACCCCTGCAAGGTCACCGTCTGCAAAATTTACTTTCGTAAATATTTGCTCGGTGACTGATGACGCATCATTCGCAAAGATAACAATGTCGCGAAAAAGAAATGTTTAAATATAGGCGTACATCCAACTAGATGTATGGCTGAACAACCTCCTAAACCTGATCACGTAAAAGCAATGGAGCAGATTAAAGCTAAATCTGAAGAAGTAACTCAAATTATTGATACAATTGAGCATTCAAAAGGAAAACATTATCATCTTGCTGTTGAGAAGCTAAGAGATTCTAAAACAAAGAGAATAAACTATAAATTACTTGATGCTAGTAAATATGGCGATTATTATCATCATAAAGTTGCGGATGAATTCATAAATAACTTGAAGAAAGACGTACGCGAAATGTATCATATGAAAGATGATTACAAAATGTCAGATAGTGAAGCAAACCTTCTTCTTGGTGGCGTTTACGGTGTAACAAAGAAGTCTATGATGGATTTGTTTGCAAAGAATGGCTCAAAATTAACTGTTTCAGGATTCAAAGATATAATAGATGAGTATACAAAAGAACTACAGCAACGTTTACTTCCAACAATTGGAGACCATATCAAAGACAAGGATCTTCCTGCAATACTAAAGGAAATAAATGCGAATAAGTTCCTAAAAGAAAAAGATTTGAATACATTTGCAAATCCGCTATACAAAGATGATATTGTTGGTCTTGTTTCTCAATTTTATCAGTCTGGATCATTGACTCAGGAACACATAAAGAAAACACAATTGTTATCTAAACATATGCCAAATGATCCTAAGTATGTAAATATGTATAAGAAAGATGAAGAAGCAATGAAGAAAACAGCATAGATTTTTTAGGTTTTGTTTATTTCTAGTTAGTTTTAGTGGTTCTAGTTTAATTTGTTTGATAGTTATTTGAACATAACAGAGTAGGACATGTTTCTCGTAACGTATTTTTAGTAATGTGATTTTAGTTTAGGTTTTATTCAAACTCTGGCTTGAATAACTCCGGATGCAATGTTGCTGCTTCTTGGACTTTGCCCATTACTCCTAAGTCCTCAGTGAAGTTAAGATTCATAGGGTCATAGGATGCAATGTATAGTATCATTTTATGTTTTTGTAAGTCAGCAGGAGTTATGATTATTTCTCCAGTTGTTGAGTTATCTAAGGTTACTCCGCCAAGATAAATTGTGTCATTAAACACCGTGTCATTTATTGTGGTTGTTGTTTTCTTTTCAGTTATTGTTCTTCCAGGTATTGTTAAATTACTCATTTTACATGAGTCATTACAAAATTTCATTGTATCTATAAGTTGAACTGCATATTTACCTGGGGTGAGAGTAATGTTTGTTAGATTATTTTTTGATTCAAACATAACTATGTGGCCATCGCTGCCATCATCGCGTTTCTCTGTCATTATGAGCATATAGTTCTCATCAGGATAAGTTGATGAAGCATATGCTTCTACACTAAGAGGCATAGCCCATTGTCTATCAACTGTTTTGGCCTCATTACCTTTCGCAATGATTACTGTTGGCTCGAACATTCGCTTTCTTACTTTAAGCTCAATGGTTCTCTCTTGGTATACAGGATAATCCATAATTATTGGCTGATCAATTGATGTATCCATACTAACTAAACTTTCTGCATAAGCAGGATCGCTTGTCATGAATGCACCACCAATACAAGGAGGTAGGCTTGTATTGATAATAGCATTACCACTCTTATCTGTTGCTGACACCCCAACAATATAATCTTGGTCAAGGCATTTGTATTTGACAAAAACATTATCTGCAGGCATTGAAGTATAACCATCTACAACATTAAGAGTTACTGGAACAGTTCTTTGCTCAAAGCCCATTGTTACCCCCTGATCTGCAGGTTTGTATAATGCACTAAGATTTATTGTATCATTCGTATAAACATCATTATTTCTTAAATTTACTTCGTATGCATACTGGAAAAGGAATCCTTTTCCGCCAAGTGCAGAGTCATCCTCGAATGTAACAAGCAGAGGATATGCAATATCATAGCTAAACTTGTATTTAGTCAAACCAAATTTAAGAATCCACAAATCTATTGATGTTGATTCAGGCAGTATAAATTCGCTATGTGTTGGACCAATAGAAACATACATAGGCCAAGTAGGATAGTAATTAAACCTTACTCTTACATCTGATTCAAATGAGGAATTGTAATATACAACATTGTTAAACTTAGAGTAAGTATTCCAACCAAGCTCATCATTATCGTTGTATAAGAATGAGTCCTTAGTGCCCTGTACTTGTAAGTAAGGTGTATTTTCAGAAACTGCTTCTTTTAGAGTATTTTTTACATCACTAAGAAGCCAATACTTTGGAGCTGTAGTCTCAAATACTACAGGCCCTCCGATTGGAGGTATTCTTGCATCCTGCGCACCAAATGAATAGAATGCAAGCATATCCTTTGTGAATTGCTCTGCGTTTTGTGTTCCTTGTACCATTTCAGTTTGATATAATACGCTAACTGCGAATTCATACATTTTTTTTAGACGCACATCAATCTTAGAAGAATAAGTTTTTAGACTATCTGATTTTGTTCCATCAGGAAAACTTACATTAACTGACCAGTTAAGACCTAGGAATACATTTTCATCCCTGAAATCCACATAAGAACTCGGAGGGCCATATGTTATTTCAAGATCCGCTTTGTGCGCTGAGAAATTATCCATGCAAGTAATAATATTAGAATTTATGTAATTCTGCATCTGGCCTTGAATTGAACTTGATCCTCCTGTTAATGGAGGAATAGCTTGTTTTACACTGCAAGTTGTGCAACTTGGAGGACTATCAATGTATAACCAATATGGAACTATCATGTTGCTGCCAGAGAATAGCTCAAGTGCATTATTGCTATTTTCTATTGGCATATTATAAATATATTTTCTTGCATCAGGATCTAGGTATCCGCCACCTGCGCCTATTTTCGTTGTGGCTTCTGTTCCTAACCTCTGAAGACAATATGTGATATCATTCTGGATTGGTGCAAGTCTTGCATCATATGTTTGAGTGTATACTGATTCAGTAGGCTGTTGTTTTTTGCTTTGATTTACGAGGAATAGCGCAACTCCAATGATTATAAGGACAACTAGTCCAAGGATTATGAAAAGGGTTACTTGACCTCTTTTTTTATTATTCATTGTTTTTCCTCTTTTACTTTTCGTATTTTAACACCAATTTATTCGGAGACAATTTTTTGGCATATATGAGTCGGAACTCCATTTCCTTTCTGCAACGCAATATCAAATGACGATCTAACATCCCCTTGAAATTCAATACATATTTTATCATACTTAATAGGATCAGTAAAATAGAACGGAGGAGTTCCAAAGCCTAACATTTGGTCCTTAACAAGTACAGGTGTTTCAATTCCAACTTTTTTTGTGAAATCATAGCTCTTGCCGATACTATCAATCATAGTTACTTTTATTCCAAGGCCACTCGCTTTATACGAGACAACATGACCTGAAACCCAATATTGATACTTATTTGTTCCCTGCAAGTTACTTTGGTTTGCACTCCTTCCAGAAACCTCAGCGCCACTTCTATAACTATTCTCACCAACAGCATTTAGTATTGTAGGCTCATCAGTATTAGAACTATCTAACTGCAGTTTCTTTCGGCACCACTGTTTTTCGTACTCGGCAACATTAACAATAAGGAAATTACTAATCCTGCCCATAGCCGTATTCTCCCCGAACAAACCCCAATCTATGTTGAACGTTTCTCTTAACGATGAAATATAACGTACATTCGCCCAACCAGTCATCATAGCAGATCTCCAGGAACCGAAGTATTCTTGGAATTTTGTTTCTGTTGTTAATTTATTCTGTGCAGCTTTTACATCTTTCTTTGCATCATCTGTTGCAGTCGTACTTTGTAAAGTATATCTTGCATTTGCATTATCTAAATCTTTCTTTGCCGCGGACTTTTCTGCATTAGCTGCATCTAATAAGGATTGAAGATATGTTTTATCTCCTCCTGGCTCTACTCCTGGCCCTTGATGTGTTCCTGCATTATCATATGCATTTTGTGCATCTTGTGCACTCTTAACCGCAGCATCATATTTTTGCTGCGCTAATTTAACATCAGACTCGTCATTAGGCCCTGTAGAATATTTACTAATAATAGCAACATAGTTGTCATTAGCTTTTTCTAGTGCTAATCTAGCCGCATCCATTGAATCAGATTTACCAAATTGCTTATCAAACGCAGCATCTTTCGCTGCTTGTATATCTACCATTTCCGATTCAATCTCTTCTTTCTTCTTTGTTCCTGCTTTCGCATCAGCAAGCAAAGTATTCTCATCAGTTAAACTTGTCTGTTTAAGTTTTAATTGCGTATTCAAATCGTTTATTGAGTACAAATCTTGATTAAGAATTTCTGCTTGATTTTGTAAATCAATAGTTTTAGCATAAGCTTGCTTGCAAGCATCATCAGGACATGTTCTTTCTGATATTCCCTTTGAAGTATAATCATTAAGTATTTTATCATGCATTTCTTTAAGTTGTTTAGCATTATCATCTATTTGCTTTTGAATACTTCCACCGTATTGTGACGAATGAAGCTGTCGAGCTGCTTGAGCTCGGCGTCCGTGAACCCGGAATAGGCTTTGCCGACGGGCACCAGCTCGGGCACGCCGGCGACCGCCCGCC
>CAITEO010000002.1 GCA_903891505.1 uncultured Candidatus Woesearchaeota archaeon | reverse complement strand
GACGTATGCATACCAAATAACAACGAAGAAGAATTCATTAAGATAGCTACAGCGCTTGGAACAAAAGGATTGCTGTTTTTGTACGAAAAACAACAAAAAGATTTGAAACTATTGCAAACAAAAACAAAACTAAAATTATACTCTGGAATAATTACGAAGACGAACACAAACAAACCAGGAATCATATTCGCAAAAGGTGAACAACAAAATATTGAGAATAAAAACATGAAATTTCTCTACGACTTTGAGGAATTAGAGCAGAAAGATTCATTCCATTACAGACGATCAGGAGTAAACCAAGTACTTAGCGCAATAATGAAAGAAAAAGAAAAGGTTTTGGTGTTTGATATGGAAAAAATTATTATTCATTCAAGAGCACGTGAAATGCTACTTGGACGCATGATGCAAAACTTGATGCTCGCCAAAAAGTACAAATTAACTACTGTGATTTGTTCACTTGCAACAAAACCTGAACATTTACGTGCAGAAATGGAGTATGCATCACTTATACGATCATTTGGATACGAAGAACTCGCAAAACAAGCAACTGAAAACCTTCATTTAATTCTGGAAGAAAAAGAAGAATAGATAAGAGAATAACTAAAATGAATACTAATTTCAGATTTTTCTTTGTAAGGTTTAAATATATGGTAGCAATAACATAATATTATGGTAATTATACCATAACTTAGAGGAGTTTATGTGACTAACAATCAAAGAATCATAAAATATCTCATTGAAAACAACAAAGGAATAAGCATCAGGCAACTCTCGCAAGAACTCAGTGTTGATTATAAAACTACACATTCCAATATAAGAAAACTTAAAGAGAGTGGAATAATAAGCCTGGAAAGATTTGGAAATGCAGACAGAGTGTCTTTGATAAAAAGAATACATCCGTCTATTTTTGAAGCAGAATACATGCGAGCACAAAAAATTTTAGAAAATAAAAATATTTTAATTGTACTCAATCAATTCAAAAAAGACATAAAAGAAAAGCAGTACATTGTTCTGCTTTTCGGGTCTTATGCTGCTGGAAAACAGACAAAGCAATCAGATATTGATTTGATATTTAATAGTCCGAAAATCTTCCGAGAATGTCATGGAAACAGAGATAAATCAAGTTAGATCATTGTTTTCTGTAGCAATCCATGCGCTAATATTCAATGAAAAACAATTCGTAGAAATGCTCCATTCTAAGGAGTCAAACGTCTGCAAAGAAGCAGAGAAACACAGAATTATACTAAATGGCATTGAGGATTACTACGGACTTGCATATGATTAATGAAAAATAACTTACTCAACTAGACAAGTTCGCGTGAAATATATAAACTAAAGAGAGTTTCATATAGACAAGTGCTTGATATGGACAAAGAAAATACACTTATTGTTTTTCAGGGAAAAAATATTCGTAGAACTTGGCATAATGGTCAATGGTATTTTGTTGTTTTAGACATTGTTGGTGTTTTGACTGATTCTGTGAATCCTTCTGATTATCTAAAGAAACTTAGGAAGAGAGATGAAGCTTTAAATGAAGGGTGGGGACAAATTGTCACCCCCCTTAGGATTGAGACATCAGGAGGAGTGCAGAATCTTAATTGTGTTAACACAGAGAATGCTTTTAGGCTAATTCAATCTATTCCTTCAAAGAAGGCAGAACCTTTCAAAAGATGGCTTGCAAAAGTAGGGTATATTCACATACAAGAGATCGAGAATCCGGAACTCGCTCAAATGAGAATGAAAGAGATATACAAATCAAAAGGATATTCTGATGATTGGATTGAAAAGAGAGTTAGGGGCATAGCCATAAGGGATGAATTGACAGATGAATGGAGCAAGAGAGGTCTGCAAACAAAAAAAGAGTATTCAATTCTTACAGCAGAAATCTCCAAAGCAACATTTGGCATAACTCCGAGTGAATACAAGAAATTCAAAGGATTGCAAAAAGAAAATCTTAGAGATCACATGGACGATATAGAACTCATCCTTACTATGCTCGGAGAAGTAACCACAACCAGATTCACAAGAGAACGTGATTCCAAGGAGTTCCTAAAACTAAAAAAAGATTCTAAGGATGGCGGAGATGTTGCGGGCTCAACGCGAAAAGATATAGAGCATAAATTAGGTAAAAGTGTAGTTTTAAGGGATAACTTTTTAGATAAATCAGAAAAACAAAAAAGACTTGAACACAAAAAGAAATAAAAAAACTACGAATTTGAGCTCGAGAAACGAGCTAGACTTCAATACGAAGTGAGTGTGTTCGTGAAAGAAGAAATGGCACAAACTTCTCTGACGAGAGCGAGAGAATTTATGTTGGAGATGAAAAAATTAATTTAGGAATAGCACAAGAAAAATACGACGAAAAAAGAAGAATTAGTCAAGAGGGAGTTATTTTTACAAAAAAGCAACATTTAAATAGTAAAAATAATGGGTTCAACGAATGGTGGGTAAAAGAGGGACAACAGGGATAGTTCTAATGCTAATCGTCTCGTTATTCGTCGTGGTTTCTACAACGCGCATAGTGAGCGCAACTCCATGTGCAGATACAGATATAACTTGCGAAGCTGGTTGCTACGATCCCGGTACTCCACATCCAAATGTTAATTGTGTAATAAAACAAAATCAAACTGTTGATGTAAAATCAGCAGATGTAACAGTCCCAGTAAATTGGACATTCAAAAGTTTAACAATAGATACTTCTGCAGACATAACATTCGTAAATTCACTAGCGCCCCTTGCAGCGAGAGGTGTAGATTCATCTGGACAGGATGGAGGGAGTCCTGGCGGTCAAGGAGTTGATGGTGCTGGAAGTGGAGGAACTGGAGGAAAGGGTGTACAGAGTGGCGGTGGTCAAAATCACGGTGGCGGTGGCGGTTCCGGCGGTGCTGGTGGACAAAAACTTTACAGAGGAGGAACAAGCGGCGCTGGAATAGGTGGTAGTAATAGTGGTGGCGGTGGAGGAACATCGGTTTCTCAAGATAATTCCGGAGCCTACGTTAAATTTATAGTACAAGATTTCGAGATGAAAGAAAATTCTATCATAAATGATTCTGGTCAAAATGGAATCAGAGGACATGATGGTCAAAGTGCTGGAGGATCAGGAGGAGGAGGCGCTGGTGGTGCTGGAGGATCAGGAGGAGGAATAATAATAATTCAGATATCAAATGAGTTCAAAGAATCAGGTGATGGTTCAAAAATTATGGTTAATGGAGGCATCGGTGGCCACGCTGGAGATGGCGGAGACGACACGAACGGAGGAGACGGTGGTGCTGGCGGTGGCGGTGGCGGTGGCGGAAACGCAGGAGAAGTACGCGTGTACGCAGTAGCCTATCCACAAAAAGTGCCAGACGTTGAAGGAACTCCAGGAGCTCTTGGACCAAAAGGTTGCAGTTACGAGGGTGATGGAAATAGTTATTGTGGATACGATGGAACTGTGAGTACAGCACCAGGTGCATCACAAATATTACCTGTAAAAGAAACAGCGCCTAATGGAGGAACAGATAGTATACTCGCAAATTGTAATGATGGAATAGATAATGATTTAAATGGACAAGTAGATATGGATGATTCTGATTGTCACGATAACAAAAATAACCCTTTGCTTCCCTGGGATGCAACGATCTGGGGAGATTATCTTATAAAACCAGCATGGTATAATGAGTCTGCAAAGAATGCATCTGATCTTGCATGTGGAGACGATCTTACTGGAACGTGTTCGTTAAATGGAGAAACAAATCCTTGTAGTGGTGCTGATTCAATTAATTGTTCAGCAACAATCGGTTGTAGTAGCGGTTCTGACAGTCAAACTTTTTCAACTGAAACCTACGGATTTTGTATAACTGGCAAAGTTGCTCTTCGCTGCGACCAGGCCAGGGCTGACGCAGATACTTGCACATCTTTAGGACCTGGATGGGCGGAGAATACTACGCCCGCTGTAGTCATGTCAACTTGTTATTGTGATGCAAGTGGAAATGGTGATAATAAGAATATTCCATATGTTAAAAATAGAACATGCTATAAAAATTCAAATACGATTGAAAATATTACTAATATTGGAAATTGTATAAGCACCAACATAGAACCAACCGGAGATGATGATAAAGTACATAAAGTTTCTCAAGATGCAGAGCCTTGCGCGCCAGGATGGACTCAAACAAATTTTACAGAAAAATATTGTGTAGATTATTATTCTAATAAATTTGTTTATACAAGAACCTGTAAAATAGGCCCAACCTGTGTTCTTAATGCAACTACGGGAAACTCAGTTTTTTGTTCGAATATTTATTACAATGCTAATTCGTGTAATGGAGATACTAATTGCAAATGGACTCAAAATCCATACGGCACATCTGATCTTGGAGCAATAACTCCTGATAATGAATATCTTTGTTCTGATTCATATGATGCAGATGCGATAGTTTCATCAACGCCTAGTTTTGCGTATCCTGGTTTGAATTATTCCTGGATTTCACCCGATGAAACTGTTGAGAAAAGTACAGTTTCTGGAACAGGCAGTACAGTAAATATTGTTTCTATACCAAATCCTTACTGGATTGTTCAGGCGGAAGAGACGCACTTTATTTCAAATGGAGATAAATGGTTCTACTGCAACGCAACTTCATCAACACCAAAATATGGAAATTTAGGAATTCCAAGAGGAGGAACGTTTATCCTTCCGTTTGCAAGCAATCAAAGAAAATGCATTGATACAATAGAGAACATCCCTGATGAGGGTTTGAAAATGATTGATTGCAATCAGAACACTCCTGCAAAATGCGAAATAGCATGTACTGCTGTAAATAAGGCGGGTGGAACATGCAACGGCTGGTGCAAAGTAGATGCTCAGGGCAATAGCATAGCCTATACTTTAGGTTCATTCTTGGCAACGTGTGATCCTAACTGTGAGGTTCTTGTAGATCCTGTAAACAATAAATGGGATAAGGTAAATGAGTATGTTAGCTCAGTAGGAAAAGATGTTTTCTGCAACAGAACTGAAAACCTCAAAGAGCCTTTGTGTGCAGGATTTTTAGCAGGACCGTCTATATTTAATGCTAATGCACAAACAATGAACCAGGAACTTTGTCAGTATCATCAAGATTTATGTCTCGGAGGAACAATACCATCAACATTCTCCTGTAAGCAAATATATGCTACGTATCATTATACATATCCTGATAATGGTATGAAACTTTGTGCAAAAGGAACAGAGTACTGTAAGAATGGAGCTCTTGTTTATTCAAGAGAAGCATCTTTAGCTTCTCCGAGCTACTGTTGTTTAGGTCAGGCTGCTTATTGCGCAGGATATAATGGCCAGCAGGATTGTACTGCATTAGGTGGGACTATGAAATCTTCTGCTCCAATATGTGGGGTTAGCTCTAATGGCAATTGTGTTTGCACAGGTATAACTCTAGGCACAAATAACGATTGTTGTGTTGATGGTCAGTGGATGGATCCTACAAATGTGTTGTTGAATCCGAATGAATCCTATGTGTGCTATGCACAAGATGGAAGATCACACATACAAGAGTGCTGTGGTGCTGATAATTGTAATAATAAACTCAATGCACTTAATGGAATAGGTCTTCCTCAAATGAAAGTGTTTTCAATGAAAGGGGTTCCCATTCACAGTCTGATGAGTTTTGATGATTTGGTTACAGATGCAATAACAGGAGAGAAAATTCTGCAGAGGCAGGTCAAGACAGATTATAATAAGAACACAGGAGATGTAATAAGTTTTAGTTCAAATGGTGGTGCGTTTTTGTGGTTCTATAGTTATGAGGCATATACACTTAATTGGTCAAGATTTAGTTATCTTGAGTTTGACATAATGTATAATGTGGTAACAAATGATACTGTTTCTATTGTAGATTCTAATGGAACTGAATGCAAATACGACTTGTTAGATAATATTGCTGTTAAGAAAGGACCTTTAAGATGGCAGCATGTAACAATACCATTAGATAATTCAATAACTTGTTCTGGAACACTCGATAAAAATAATATTGCTGCAATAAATATAACAATAGGCAAGGGAAGAGACCCTAGTGGCGATTATGTAGATATCAAAACATCATCTGTTAATGTTGCTTTAGATAATTTCTTCTTAAGACCTAAAGATACGAGTGCATCTGGTGATTCTGTGAATGAGTTCTGCTCTGGTGATTGGGGGAAATGGGTGAAGAATCTTGATGGTCCTACAGGTAATAATGGGTTCATAGGTAAGTCGCCATCAATAGTGGATGTTGGTCCGTACAAGGATGCATGCAATGGAGTCATAAGTTTTGGTTGGACGGGTAATTTGTGCTGCGGTGATGATACAAGTGTAGGTCAGCATGGCGAGTATTGGAAAGATACCATTGGTGCTTGCTGGAAGGGAACTACTGTATTAGATGATCAAACTGTTGCAGATGCTCTTGGCGACTATAAATCATTTTATGTTAATGCATCAGAGGATAAAATAAAAGATGAACTTTCTCTTCTTTACTATGGCAATGCGCTTTGGTCTTGCGATAGAGCGATTGGCAATTATACAAAGTACAACGAGTCGTATAATGGCGTAGTTAAAACAGGGGTAACGTTCGATAATGTAATTACACAACAGAATGTTGCCTTGCCATATACAATTAAAGGTCATTGGTTCTGTGAAACTGATGGCGAGGGTTGGGTTAAACTTGCAGATATTAACAGAGTAAAGCCACTTGCTGCAACTTTGAGGAAGATAGGTGAAGTTGAAAGTAAAAAACTTTTCAACAAGAATGAGTACACGTTAATGTGTGGGAATTATACAACATTAAGCAATGTTTTGCCATTTGGTGAATATGATGCGCAATTTAACATGACGAATAATATTTGTGTATTAAAAGTTGGAGATAACAAGTTAGGGGATATTAATTCTAATTTCGGATCTAATAAGCAGTGGAACAAGGATGGATTTGTAGTTATAGGACTTGAAGTAACAGATATAACTCTTCCATTCGATGACTATAAAGGAAGTGCTGGAACTGGTGTTTTAAACAACATCAAATTACTTGAAGCCCAAGACTATGATTGCAGCACAGTGCTCCCTGATGTGACGCCAGATTCATTCTTTACGAAGTGCAGTGATAAGTCTTCAGATACATCAAATAAGATTTATTTATACTATGACAAGCCTTTGAATATTATATTAATATCAGGGAATCAAAAACTAGAGGAAGTTGTGGGCGTAGGCAGAACACAAGGTTCTGGATTTGTTCAATTCTTTAAGGATTTCTGGGCAGAACTTAAGAAGTTCTTCAGTAACTTGTTTAGTCCAATAAATTCGCAAAACAAGATGAAACTCTCGGATTTTGAACTTAGAAATACTAAGGACTTGTACCTTTCAGTTCAGGATAACAGGATGATTGTCGGCGCGATGGAAGAGATAGGATACACATCAATAAGAGTAGATTATGTCAATCTAAGCACTGATGTTAGAATACTTCGGGATGCAATAGAGGCTAACTATAATTCTTTAGTATCCGCAACATACATAGCTAATGGAACGAACAAAACAATATTTGTTACGGGTGTTCCCGGAAAAGATATAGATTGGAGATTAATAACTGCAATACTAAGGGTTAATCCTAATGGGAACAGCATATCATTCCCTCCTACATTTACTCAGAATAACTTCTGTGTTGATAGTGATGGCGGCTTGAATTATACAGTGAAAGGCATTGTTAATGTGAATGGTCTTACTAGCTACATTGATAATTGTACAGCAGATAGTATAACTGTTTTGGAGTATTATTGTAATACAACTACTAACGAGTCTGCTTTTGTCGAGAAATCCTGCAAATCAATTAACACTAGTTATATTTGCAGTGCAGGGGCATGTGTTTTACCTCCACTACCACCACCTAAAAATTGTGTGGATAGCGATGGCGGTTCGCAATATCAGCAATTTGTACCAGGCAATGTTAGCGTGAATGCGGAAGTAGTATGCACTGATACGTGTTTGACTTATCAAAATAATAATAAGTTGAGAGAGTGTTATTGCACTGATTCAGATGAATGGGCTTCAAAAGAAATAAATTGTTCATCTTTAGGCAATTCTGTTTGCAGTAATGGGGCTTGCGTTCATAATTAAATTCTTAAAATAGTCTCATAAAATATTCTTAACTTCAAATATATAATAGATTCAATATTTAGCTTGCAAGGTTTAGCTTGTAATGTTTTTTAGTATTTAGTAGTATTATCAGTTCATAACTAGACTTCTTTTGCCCAAAAATTTATAAACCTCAAGGTACATTCTAGTTGCATGAGAAAAGCAAAACTTTCTGGAATATATTATCATGGAGTTTCAATGCTGCTTGACAAGCAGATCAATGAGGCATTCACGGGCAAAAAAGGACCTGGAGAGTTACCTATCAAGTTCAGCGGGAAAAAAGAAGATATAATCAAAGGAATAATAGCGCCAATGTATTCTTATGACAAAGCAGGTTACTGCGCTGCATGGGCGTACAAGGCACTTGCAGAATCAGAAATACCTGACGTGGTAATTGTCGTAGGACAATCAAAAACAACTTCAGGAATCACACTTGAATCCTGGGAAACACCATACGGTCTTGTACGTGTTGATCAGGCACTTGGGCGAGCACTCATTTCTAAGGGAACAATCTCAGAGAACAACGAGCTGTTTGATGAGGATGAGCAGATAGAATCCCAGCTGCCAATGCTGCAATTCATATTCAAAGGAAACAACCCTGAAGCACTTAAGATACTTCCAATTCTGCTTAGCAATGATGTTCCTATGAAGCAACTAGCTGTTGATGTAAAGGAATCCTTACTAGAGCTTGGAAAGAATGCAGTAATAATAGTTCCAACAAACTTCACAAAGTATGGACCAAACCACAATTATGTTCCATTCAGCCAGGATCCTCATAAGAAAGTTTACGAACTAGACAAGGGAGCTATGGATTTGATACAGGAAGACAAGCCAGTTGACTTCCTGAAATACGTCGATGAGCACGTGATGAACATGGAGAACTACGTTGGCATAGCATTTGCACTTGTACTAATGAAGCCAAAGAAGGTCACACTCGAACAATACTACACAACAGCAGAGCTTGATGACGACTTCAAGAACTTTGTTAGCTTCGCAGGTTTGGTTTTGAAGTAAGATTTTGTATTATTTTTTATTCTAGTTACGTTTAGTATTCTTTTATTCTTATACTTATTTTTATCATATTTTTATATTCTTGTGTTATTTTTATTATATTTGCTCTGCCTAATCTGACCGACCTTTGGTCGGCGAGTGCTGCGCTTAGCACAGAAAGGCAGGACAGAGTAGAAAATTTAATTATTAGAGCAAGTTGTTAGAAAAAGTAATTAGCAGAAATGCACAACCGTTCTTAGAAAAAGTATTTATAGTACAAATCATAGGGAGTAGATTATGAAGAAAATCATTATTGTTCTATTAATTATGCTACTCGTGTTTTCGCTGTTAGTTGCTGGGTGCAACTCGTGCAGAGCAAAGAAGGGCGAATGTTGCCAGAATGGCAAATGCCTCGATACAGGAGTTATATGTCTTGGCGGAACACACCCAGAATTCAAAGGCTGCAACAACATGTGTATCCCTCAAAAAGTCTGCACTCCAAACTGAGCAAAGACAATGTTAAAGTTTGCTCTATAAGAAATTTGTAAATTCTAGTTTGTATTTGTAAATTCTAGTTTGTTCTACGGCATCCTCGTTGTTGTTGGAAAGATGTGCGCGTAGTGCGCAACAACGTCCTTTTCGCATGTGCACTTAACATTTGAAAGAGAGAACCCGAGCGCTTTTAGGATTTCTTTCAATTCAAGCTCATTCTCTGACTTTACTTCAAGGAAAGGAGGAATATTATCATATATATTTATGTTTACAGCTGAGTTCTTTAATTTGTAGCATATTCTATCACGAGAATCAGTCTGGCATTCTATGAGGCCAAGCTGCTCAAGGAGGAGTCTTGCTTTCTCAAAGTTTTCAATAGTTACATCGTATTCTTCTTCACAATCTTCCATAGAATCATTCTTTACTTTTGTTTTCTTCTTCAAAGTGAGCGTGCACTCATGTCCTTTTTTTCTAAGGCGCAGCAGTTCGTGGTTTTTATCGAGTGATTTATTGTTGAAATCAAAGTACAGGCTATCAATACGGCCTTCGAATGATTTCTTTGCGCCTAGACTTTTAAGTTTAGAAGTAATTTCTTCAACATCTATCTCCAAAATATCTACTTCAATTTCTTCCATGTTATTAGAAGAATTAAGTGTTTTAATAAATATTTTTGCATATTACTGCAGAACCCTCCTCGTTTTCTTCGCAAAATTTATATAACTGCAACGCGCAGTTCCTGTTAAACGGGAGAATCAAAAGAGGGAAGGGTTAGGAATGTCTATTGGCGCCAAAAAATTGAGAAAAAATAGAAAGATGAAGTGCAAAGTAACTCCTAAAGGGCAAGTTACTGTCTTCGTAATTCTAGGAATAGTAATTCTAGTGGTCGTAATTATCGCAATGAGCGGAATATCAACTATTACAAAAATTAAACTCCAGCAGGACGCCTCGAATGCAGTTAATAATTATTTAGCTTCAGAATCAATCAACTACTATGTTTACACTTGCATGGATGCAGCAGTTACATCTTCAATAGATGATCTTTCTTTGCAAGGAGGAACATTTTACACATATCAGGGCGGTCCAAATAACATATCACGCCCAAATACAATCGGTACAATTTACATACCTTACAGTTTAAATTTTACAAGTACAAATGGAAGTGTAAGAACGCTGCGTTTTAACGTTTCATATTCTGTGCTTAACAATAGTTATTGTAACATCGTTAATCTTAATGTTCCAGAATACCCGAACAAATCAAACCAATACATATCAGAACTCTATCCATTATATGAAAATACGGGCTCATGTTTACTAAATTTTAACGAGGGATATAGACTTTCAGGATTTGCGGGCTACAACAACATGTCAAGACTCTGTTACATGGGAAGTGAAAATACGAAGCCCATAGGAACGCCTGGTTCTACTAGCCTAATGTTCAGCCCATGCATTCCAAACAACAACATGATGAATGTGATAAGTGCAAATGCAAAAAATCAATCAGTAGAATATCTTCTTCAAAGCCAGATATCTAAACGATTAAAGAATTGTGTAGATTTTTCAATATTTGAGAATGCACAAGGAGATAATATAACAATATTAAATGATCCAGTAACTAAAGTTATACTAACAACAGAGGGAATCTCTGTGGAGTCTATTTACAATTTTACTGTCAGTATAAAAAACAAGCAGCCAGTACTCGTGAAGCACTTATTCAAGTATGATTCAAAACTAAGAATTGTGAGAATGCACAACTATGTCATGGCTTTGCTCAAAGCAGACAGCAAAGACTTTTTGTTTAATCTGTCAAAAGATTATGCGAGTTACGCAAATCATCTTGAATTAGGAGGAGAAATATCTGATTATTACGACCCGGAGCACATGAGTGTTCAAGTAGTAGGATTTGAGAATGATTCTACGTGCACATGGCCACTATGCCAATACAAGTATGACCATCTTCTTATTGTAAAAGACAACGCGTCGTTGATTGGCAACAGATCACTAACATACATAACTGCGCTCAAGAACAGAATACCTGCCCTAGATTTTATTCATCAGACTGACGCGCCAAATTATTATGATATTATAGCTTCAAACAACCAAACAATAGTCATCGATCCTTGGGGCTACGATCCTGACGATCAGAACGTTTGGTATATATACAATGGATGGAAAGAAGACTACGATGATAATTGCACGCTGCCAAGCATAAATGGAAATACAGGTCAGAACATACTTTGCAAACAAATAGTTATGTCTCCTGCTTTAGCACCTCACAACTGGTCAAATTCAGGCATGTTTTTACAAACACACAGAATGGCTAATTACACAACTAATGTTTCTGATTACGGACCACACAATGTAACTCTGACAGTAAAAGACGAGTCAGGGCTGTTCGATTATCAGGTAGTAAAGATACTCGTGTTTGATTTGCCTGTTGCAAACATTTCAAAAATAAAAATATACAACGACATCCCTGAAAATATTGCGAGCGTAGAAGATATGCTTCCACTAGATGGTTCTGCGAGCAGAGGTTCAATTATAATGGGAGGCAGCATAACTAATTACATCTGGACAATATTCTGGTGGAACGCAGCTATTCCTGATTGGCAGTCAGTATTCTATAATAAATCAAGTAATCCACTGATAACAATCCCAACAGAATTTTCAACAATTATCACAGACAAAAATATACTTATACAAAAAATAAAACCACTCAATCTTTCAAATGTTGGCATACACAACGTAACACTCGTCGTGGAATCCAATATTCCTCTAACAAATCAACCTGTTTATTCAGTGCCTGTCGGAGTCGGAGTGAACGTTACAGAATGTGTACCGCATCATAATACTACTCTAATATATCCATACAACGCAGTAACTACAGATCCATTCACTGCAAATCACACTTGTTGCACGGGAACAACAGGATCGCTTTTGGATCAAGCCACTGTGTTTAAACGTAAAACAACATTCGACATCTGTTACATGACGAGCTTGTACGGAGAACTTGAAAAATTAAGAACACAATCAACAAATCCAACTCTTACAAAAATTAGCGAGCTTGCGAATTATCAATACACATTCTCTTTAACTCAATCTCCACCTCCAGGTGTTTTTCCAACAGGTGGAAAATATAACGACGTCTATAATCTAACGTTTGACAGAAATTGTGATGGAAATAGAGGAAATATTTGTGCTGGACCAATGTTCGCAACATATACAGTGTTGTGGCCTTGCACGGCGAAAGGAACTTTAAACGAAGCATGCACGGGACCGGATCAGATAACAAATATAGCGCCTGCTGGCTGTACAAAGTACGGATTTGGAACAACATTTGAGAAAACGTTCAACCCATCAACAGGAACAGGAATATGCAATACTGCTCGTACTTGTTCCACGCCAGGCGTTGGAGGGTATGGTGCAAGCACAGGAAAAGCTTATTGCCAAGGAACATGTGATGGTAGCGGTGTATGTGCAGGAGCATGGAATTGCTTGTGTAGTAAATCTGCATGTGGTGCGGCACAATGCGACGCAGCATACTCATTTGAATGGGCTGTTGGAAGCACAATGTGTAAATCAAATTGTAACTTAAATCCAACTTTAAGTAATATGTGTTCGTTCGGATCATCAAATCAAATATATTGTACTCCTCCGTCAAATAATTATCAAGGAACTGTTGGGTGTTTATCTGGTGAGTATTGTAGAATATCGCATTGCGATGCGAATGGAGGAGGAGCTTTGCAGGGAGATAAATGTGTTAAAGGAGAGACTTTTCCAGGTACTGGTGCGCAAGCAGGCAAAACTTGCTGTATTTATTGGCCATCACAAATACCACCATCTCCATTATGTACATCCGCAGGTATTTGTAATTTTAACAAAGATTGCAGGGCGAATGTTACAGGTCTTTCATGCAATCCAAGCTCAGGATGGACGTAAGTTAATTTCAATCTTTTTCAAAGAAACATTTATAAACTAGCATATCAGATTTATTCGAGAGGAGAGGGATGATGAGATACGACGCTAAACTTGGAGTTTTTGTTTTAGTTCTAGGGTTACTGCTCTTATTCTTACCAGCAATTGTTTCTGCAACAAGACCTCAAACTGGTTGCTGTGTTACTAACTCATCAGGAACTTGTATCATGACTGAAACATCTAGTTGTTCTTCAATCGGCGTATTTTACCCTGGTAGAGATTGCTCTGATATTGATAATTGCAGTACAGTTTGTTGTGTTCTTTTAGGGAGTTGTGGTTTATCCACGCAAGGTGCGTGTATGTTGTCTAACGGCAATTATTCCAATGAATATAAGTCTGATCCAGATTGCCAAAACTTTTGCAAGGGGAATGTTAAACTTGAGGGCTACGTTTTTTATCACGATGGAATTCCTGCATCGTCTGCAAATGTAAATATACATGATATAAATGCAGGTGTAGGAGTTTATTCAATTTTATCAACAAACAATCAAGGATATTATAGCTTGATGGTAAATAAAAATACTAATTACTTAGTAAATGCGACAGCATCAGGAACACCCTCTTGCACTGTACAAAATTCTATTTTAACAACAAGTTCAATAGGTCCATATGAACTTAATTTAACTCTTCCATGTAATTCTCCAAGTCAAAACTGCATCACAAAATGGAACGTCGGGCCTTGGCAGGATACAAGCGGGATTTGTGGAAATAGAACAGTAACCGATTCAGGAAATTGTAATCCTCCAACGCTAAATAATATACCTCTTAATTACACTCCTTGCGTCGGTGCAACGTCATGCGGTGACGGAAAATTGGAAAGTCCTGAAGAATGCGAACCAATAATTTTGCCTTTAGCTAGAACTTGTGATTATTATTTTCCTAATCAGAATTTTGTTGGAACAGTTACATGCACTAATGAATGTAAGTATGCTGCGAATTGTTTAAAATGCCCTACTGACTTATCAGGATGTACAAATCAAATGTTCTGTACTTGTAACAACTCAGTGTGTGCCACTACATCGCTTTGTGCTCCAGTTTGCGACAATAATTCAAAAGTTAATCTAACAGCGAAAGGAATATTTGATTATCCTCAACCACTCGGAAATGGATTTGGAAAAGGAATACAACTCGATTGGCAATTACCTACACCTTGTCAAGTAAGCACGATAGATATCTTCAGATGTGTGGCAGACGATCCAATACATCCAACAAAATGCAAAGCATCCACAAGTCCAAGACGTATACCACAAAAAGTTTCTGGTGCAACATTCACATGGTCAGATTTTACTGGTAGCTTAGATAATACGGGAAAGACAGCTTACTGCTATAATATTTCTGTATCAATTACTGATCCATTAAATCAATTATTAAAAATAGGCCCAGATAAGTTAGCCTGCGCCACGATTTGGGATGATAAGTGCATAGGAATAGGCGATATGAAAGGAAATGGAAAAATTTGCGTAGGTAATAATCTTACTGAATGTATTGATGGAAAAATTACAACTACTAATCCATGTGATTGCGGTTGCATTGCACCAACTGTTTTAGGAGGAGATGCACGCTGCGATGATAAGACGACAAACAGCGAAAAATGTGATATATGTGCTGTGTGCAGCGGTCCATTCGGCGTGATGCCGTACATAAATTATGAACTGGATTCTCTTCCAGGATATATTTCACCTTATCAATTTTGCGCAGATGCACTCGCTGGTGTTGATACTGAGTACAAAGGAGGAGAATGTTTTGCGGATGATTTCGCGAAGAACAACACAGATACTATTGGTTCAATTATAGGAAAATACCACGCATGCACAGAAATACAAACATGCTATGATTATCGCACGAAGACTTCTTGTGAGAGCAACCCATGCGACACGCTCGCAGCAAATGATTGCGAATGGATGAATCTTTCAAACAATGACGAATTAGGCATCGGTGTTTGTATTCCTAAAAATCCTGATCTTCAAGAATGCTCAAAGTGCAATGATTTACACATACTAGGCGATTACTGTCCTGAATCATTATGTAATTTGTTCGGTCAGAATTCGTCAGGACAGAGCACTTGTTTCTATAATTCCATCATAAATTATAACCATGTTAAATTTGATAATTCATCATGCATTAATCAACGAGATGTAGCTTGTGAAACATACGATTCAAAAAATCAATGCGTTGGCAATATGAATTTTACTGAGAATGTAACATATGATAATACTAATTTAGTGAGAGTAGGACTTGATAATTCAATAATAACTCTGAGCAACGATACATTGAAAAGAGGCAAATGCGTCTGGCTCGACGAGAAACAAAGATGCATAAGAAATGCTGATTTCACTCCACTTTCAGAGGCAGTCAAATCAGTGCCGGGTGATTCCTGTAGCGATAAGCAAGATAAGATGCAATATTGTCTTGACTTTGAAAATCCTAATACAACATTGCGTTTTAATGACCAAGTCGTTAAAGATGGCGAATCTTATTCAGTTGCAGAGCTAGAACTACTCGCGCCAGAAACATCAGAGCAAGTTGTGAATACATATGTAACTATGGGTGGAAAAGATGATTTAGGAGACGATGCCCGCTTGAATGCGCCAGCAAATTTAGCACCACCAGAGAATACATACGCATTTGTTTATCCTAAAGAAACAGACACATTAACACAGTTTAAGACATCTATAGTTGGCAAAATTGCAGGAAAATATAGATTGTACTATTACTCCAAAGATATTGCGATGAATCTAGAAGTTCTCAAGCATATCGACTTTACTTTATTACCTGACCTTTCAAGCATATTAGTAAATTACACTCTTTCATCAGCATATGATGGAGGAGCGGATATGTACCTGACAAATCTTACAGTAAATATAATTTATGATCCTGCAAAAACAATAATTTGCAGAGTGAACTTGACAAACATACATGATTCAACTTTGAGTTTTATCGAGGATGCAACAAAGAGCACGCCAAATTTAATTTGGAATTATAATTATCTTCCAGACGGAGAATACAACATCCATACTGTTTGTACTGATGATCACCTGCAGAGTTTCACAAACAACACATACGTAGAAATAGATGCAGATAAATCAATACACAATCCAAAACCTCGAGGAGAAACATTCAGGAAAGGAAATGTGAATATATCTTTAGAGACAAACGCATCAGCGGCATGTTATTATACTACAAATCATAATGCAATAATAGCGCCTATTACTATAGTTCCTGATAGCACTATTTGGACTAAATATAATGATTCTTCTAACGGAATAAAACACAGCGCGACAATAAATGAAACGGTACAGATGATGAGGTTCTTCTATTCTGCATGCAATTTCAACGCAACTGCAGGTTCAACTCCAGTTTGGTATATTGGGAATGGAGGAGATATAATTTACTATGCTATTGACGAAACCGCACCAACAGTAACACTTTACGATGTCGCAACAGGCGATGTGTATAATAGTTCAATTGCAACTGCGTCTGTTAACATAAAGTTCGTTTGCAGCGACTACTCTTCAAATCTTGAGACTGGTTCGAGGAATTATTCATTTGGTTGCAAGAATAGCATGAATGTCACAGAGTATTACAGGAACGTAAGCACAGGAGATATTGTACAGTTGCTTCCTATTGAAACAGTGGCAGATGGCGATGAAAAAGTCTACGACGCACCAAATATTTACGTTAAGGTTTATTTAAACATCACAGTCGGAGACAAAGGAGTTCCAAGTAACATAGGTAGTCAACAGAAATTACTGAACATAAGAAATTTGAACTTCTCGCAGCCAGAAGTTACAATCTGCGATCCAATAACAGGACGTTGTACTTAAAAAAAAGAGGATTAAATGAGGGATTGAATGAAACTTGTCAAAAGTAGAGGGAGTCTTCTTTTTTCCTCATCAATAATATTCATGTTCTTTGTGTTTGTACTATGCACTTCTGTTTTTGTATCCGCAATGGACTGTATTCCATACAATGAAGATCTTACTCATCAAAGGTGCACAGAAACAAAAAACGAAGTATACAACACAACAACTCCAATCATAAACATTACGTTTCAGGAAAGCGTACAAGTTATCAACTATACATTATATCAAGTGGGAAATCTAGGAGACCCTATTCCCTCTGATTTATTTAACCTGAGCAATATAAGCTCAGCTATCACAGAAATAAATATGGTGAATTTGTCAAGTTCGTTGTATCAACCTACAAGATATGTTTCCGACGGATTATACATATTTAGAATAAATGCGTTTAATGTGCCAAACATACAAATTGAGGTTGCAGTATTATTCAAGATAAACGGAACAGGCATGTATATGTGGGTAAGCAAGCCAGAAAATATTCATGTGAACTTTACAGAGAAGCCGGATTTTGCATTTAGCAATCAATCACCATTCTTCTTGGAGATTGCAACAGAAAGAAATGTAACGGAATGTAGATTTTCTCAGTTTGGAATACCTCCAAATCAATCTATGGAAAATGCATATAAATCTTTACCAGCAAGTTTCACAACAAATACGACGAACCAAAAAAGAGTTTACATCCAAAATTTTAGCATGGATAATTATTTCGGGCAGTATTATGATTACAACGGATATCCTGAAATGATATACATAATATGTAATGAAACTGCTACACCGTCCAGATATTCTTATGGTGAAATAAGAGTAGGTGTAGATAATTCTGCGCCAGTGATAAGTGTGACTGCGTTGCCAAATCCAGTTGTAGACGGCAATTGGAGAAACACAACATTGACAATACAAACAGATGACGCTTCTGCGTGCACTATTTTTAAAGTTCCGCCTCCGCAAGGTTCAACTCCAGCTATTAATAGATCTCCAACTTATAATTTTCAAGACTTCTACGATTTCCTAAAGAGTTATAGCGAGCAATTACTTTTTGATTCTTCACCAACGTCTGCAGTTTACAATTTTAATATAACTTGTGATAACCTCGCGAATCTTAGGTCTAGCAAGATATACTCAGTAAATGTTAGTCTTAATTTTATCCAGTCGTTCAATTTTTATTCGCCAGCATCAATGATTAACACAACAACATTGTTTGTAAATGGAAGCACAACAATAGGAGATGCGAGCTGCACAGCGACATTGAATAGATCAAATCCATCCTCATTTTTTTCATTAACAAAAAATCAAGGAGTATTTTACGAAGGCAGCAGACAAGGATTTTCCGGAACATTACCTCAAGTTGTTTTGCAGGGACGAAATACAGTTTATGTAAACTGTACGTATATGAGTGGAGGTTTTAGTTCAAAGAATTTTATAGTAGATACTATACCTCCATCAGTACCAAACATAACAACAAATGCTAATTCATGCTCGATTAGCAGGATAACTGCAAAAGCAGAAAGCGCTGATAATGTGTCTGGAATAGACGAGTATTATTACAATATGACACTTCAAGATAACCCTAGTAATTATACATATGAACGAGATGGCTCATCATCAAACGGACAATTATATATAACTATAAATGGGGATTCTATCGTCGGAAAAGTATACAATCTAAATGTGTGGGCTGTAGATAAAGCAGGAAATGTCGGGCAATCTAGCACTGTATCAATTACAGTATCAAACTCATCAATACACGAATGCGATTTTACCCCTCCGATAATAAATATAATTGCGAGCAAGGATAATTTATCTAGCACATCATCAAACTCGTGGACTATAAAAGTTAACTGCACTGACTATGGAAGCGGATGTCAACAATCAATATCATACGGTTTACAAACTAATGCAAGCCAAACATGCCAATTTTCATTAGTCACTGGAGTTATGACTCCAATAACAATCTCTGAATCAAGCATATTCTGTGCAGCAGTCTTTGATAATAATAATAATAATAAAACAGATCAAAAACAGTTCGTTGTAAACTATCCGCTAACATGCAGTAATGGTATTAAAGATGCTACAGAAACAGACGTAGATTGCGGCGGATTATGTCCTAAATGCGATTTGAACAATTCATGCATTATTGACGGAAATTGCATATCAAATTATTGCAAATTAGGAATATGTTCAATACCTAACTGCAATGATAATATAATGAATGGACAGGAAACAGGAAAAGATTGCGGCGGGCCTGTATGTGCACAGTGCGGCATAGGCGGAAAATGCATAATAGATTCTGATTGCGTATCGTTAAATTGCATGAATAGCAACTGTGTTGAAGCTAACTGTACTGATAGCAAAAAAGATGGTTTTGAAACAGACATTGACTGTGCAGGGCCTTGTGCAAAATGCATAAATGGAAAGAAATGCACGGCAAAAATAGATTGTCAATCTAACTACTGCGACCCTGCTACGGGAATATGTCAAATAGATCCTACACTTGATACAGACGGAGATGGCTTGCCAGATGTGTGGGAAATAAAATACTTCGGAAATCCAACTATTGCAAATCCGAACGACGATAGTGATGGAGACGGATACACAAATCTAGAGGAGTTCAAAGCAGGAACAAATCCAATGGATCCGAATGATCAACCAACATATCATAAACTAAAATACTCATCTTTAATATTTTTAATACTCGGTGCGCTGATGCTCATAGCAGGAGTTGTGCTTAAAGTTATGGATGTTCTCGAGGAAGAAAATAAGAAAAAAGTGAAAGAAGAGAAGGAAATGACATCAACCCTCGGACAGATACCTATACTAACATCACTTCAACCTGAAAAGGAAGCTTATACTGCAGAAGAAATTGCGCTTCGAGCACAAAATAGAAGTAAAACTTTGAAAATGAAATCGCTTGAGAGAAGAAAAGTTTTGGGACAGTTTGACGAATCAGAAAAAATAAATATGCAGAATTCTAACCTTCAGTTTGGCGCAACAAAAATTGCAACAACGCCCATAGCAAATGTGCAGTCTTCAAAAAAATATGTGGATGCAGGATCAAAAGAAGAATATCTTGATTTAAACGAGATGAATAAAAAAGATAAGGATGCGTTTGATGAACTAAAAGAGATGGCTCGAAAGCCTTCATTGCAAGACATTAAAAAATCATCTTCTCAATCTCAAACGACGCAAAAATCACGTGCGAGCCAAGAGCAAGTTTCAAAAGCAAATAAAAAGTCTGACGATGAAGATGAAGTATTTGAAAAATTAAAAACAATGACAAAACAAATAAAGAAAAAATAGAAGAAAAAATAATCTAATTATATCGAGGATAAAATTTGAACAATAATAAATTTAAAAACAGAAAAGTAGCTTATAGAAAGTCTAACAGACGCGCTCAAACACAGCAAGTGTTCATATACTTAATGGCAATATTAATAGTCGGTGCTGTGCTTCTCTTTGGATACAAATCAATAAATAAGATAATGAATCAAGGATGTAGTGTCGATCAGGCAACATTCAAAACACAGCTAAAACTAATGATAGAGCAGAGCAACAATTACGGAGACTTAGCCAGGAAAACAATCAAAGCACCATGTGAGTACAATCAATTATGCTTCATAAATACAACAATAAATTCTGCTGGTTTAACTTTGCTCAAGGAAAAGTATCCGTCTATAAATACAGAATACACTGTTGGAACAGGAAATAATGTGTTCCTTGTATCATCATCCAAAACAATGACTTTGTATGGACTTGATATAATACAAGTATCAGGAACTCCTGCGAATTCAGGAGTTCTTTGCCTCAATTCAACAGGCAATCTTTTCTATATTAAGCTAGAAGGAATAGGAAAAGGAAAGGTTAGCATATCTGCTGATAACGGTTAAAATGAAACAAGAACTCAAGTCGGCTGTTTCTAAAAAAGTACATGAAGAAAAAGTACAGAATAAGTTGCAGAATAAATCAAAGAATAAAATATATATTCCTGCACAAAAAAAAGCGCAAATAGAAATAACATTTCATTGGATATTTGTGCTTATAGCTGGCGCAGCCATACTAATATTCTTTATAGTGCTTACAAACAACCAAAAAAAAGACAGCGTACAAGAATTATCAACTATTATCGGCGGAAGAATGGCGGCGCTGCTTGCTACAATACAGCAAAATCCAGATTCATTTCAGACGCTTGAAATGCTCAATGCAGAGATGGTTTTTAGATGTGAACAAGATGGACACACATATTCTCTTAAGGATGGCAAATCCAGAATTCAGTTGGAGACAGAAATTATTTTCACACCTCAAATTGTCGGGGGATCAAAGCCAATAGTTTGGACTAAACTATATGCTGCGCCCTATCCTGTAACGCAAATACTTTATCTTAGCGATGAGAAAACACAGTATATTTTTATTGATGACCCGCTCACAAAACCATACTATGATATGTTGCCTGTGAATTTCGAGAGAATGTTAGTAGTTAAAGATAACATTAAAAATATTACCGACCAGGGATTTAGGCAGTACATAATAGTAGCGCCTAGCTATAAAATAGGGCTTAATAGTCTTCAAAATGCAGTCCTAAGAAAAAGCAAGATAGTAGATCTAAGCAAGACAAATACAGAAAAAAAAGTACTATTTTATGATCCTAATTCTGATGAAATAAATAAATACCAAAACTCATCCGCCTGGAAACCATATGTTAACGACGAGGTTCTGCTTGGCGCAATAATATCGGGCGACGAGAAACTCTACGGCTGCACAATGGAGAAACTTATGCACACAGCAAGAATCGTCGGAGAAATAAACCTCAACAGAACAAATCAAATTGCAAACATAGAAAAAACAATTCCTGAGTGCAATTATTTCTTCGGAACAGGAGTGCTGCAAGACTACATAAATATAACAATAACAAACTCAACATATCCAACGAATAACTACAACAATTTGAATTCATACATAGAGGCTATAAATACAATGAACAAAGATATGGCTAAGCCTAATTGCCCAACAATATACTAAATGAGATGTCACAAGCATAATATGATGCAAAGAAAATATAAAAATATGCACAATGAACAAAAAAACACGACGTGGTAAATATAAAAAACAATAAATGCAATAATAACTGCAAGAAAGGTCAGTTACAAAGCGGCGAAACAGTAGTGGTAATAATAATAGTTATAATAATGATAATAGTAGGATTAGTTTTCTTTGTAAACAGCAAAAATGGCAGCATTCAAACTGAAAAACAAAACATGAACGATATAAACGCCATGAAGATTGCAGTTATAGCCTCTAGTCTAAACGAACTAAAATGCTCAGATAGCAACGTTATGGTAAAAACTTGCTTCGATTATTACAGATTGAAAGCATTCAAGAGCACAATTGATGCAGATAAACAGGAAGCTAAGCAATATTATTATTTTGTCTTCAAAAATTCAAAAATAACTGTAAGAATAATGATGTTTAATTCTACTGTAGAGAATGTAACATTATATGATTACAACAACTCAGCAAATAAATCTAGCACCCCAACATTTATACCAATATTAATCAATAACCCGATATCAAATGAGAATTACTTTTCAATTCTAGAGGTGAAAACCTACTCATGAAACGAAATATTAAACCGAACAAAATTATTAAACATAATAGGAAAAATATTTGTTCTCGAACTGAGCATAATTATTTGGTGAAAAGAGGCCAGATAGAAACCATGGGCTTGCTTGTCATAGTAATACTTATTAGTTTAGTGATGTTCTTCGGGTTTTCATTCGCAATAAACAATTCAAAAACAGTGTCTTCACAAAAAAAAGAAGTCGGAACAACACTAACCATAAGCAATATCGGCACGACTATTATTGAATCAACGAGTCCATGCAAATACAAAATAAGAGACTTACTTGAGGACTGCAGTTTCAACAAGGAAATTATGTGCGACGGAGTAGATTCCTGTGTTTATGCAAACAACACAATAAAGTACATTTTGAATCAAACACTAGATTTATGGGGGAATTATGAATATAATGTCACAGTCAGGGATTCTCAGGGAAGAGAATATATTAGTCTCTCAACCGGCTGCAACAAAAGCTACGCTGGAACAAAAACAGATATAACTCCTTTTGTAACTACAACATTTCAATCAATGCAGCTGCGCATAATCGTCTGCGGATGAACAAAAATTCTCACCACACTTCACAATACTCGTAGTCTTAGAAAACTTTAAATACCCGAGCGTCCATTATCCACTATCAGTATTTGTTTAGCTCGCTCAACATGTGTCAATAAACAAATGCAACAACGCTTGAGAGGTGTTCAAATGAAAAAGGGAGATATGAGCATAAACCTAATAATTGTAGCAGCAATAGCTCTGATAATCCTCGTGATACTAGCAGTGCTTCTATTCACCAGGGTAGGAGGACCATTAACAAACGGAACAACCTGCTCGGGGATTGGCGGTCAGTGCATAGAGTCCTCAGGAAACTGCAATGATGATGCAGGAGAAGGATATATTCTACATCCAACAGCATCATGTTCAAGCGGCCAGAAATGCTGCATAAAACCATAAATGCTTACTTGAATAGAATAAATGTATTCGAGGTATGAACGATGAATCCAAAGAAAGGAGAAATGAGCATAAACATGATAATAATGGTAGTCATAGCAATAATAATACTCGTTATACTTGTATTCTTGATTACAAAGAGCAGCAACGGTGCCAATCAGGGAACATCCTGTGGGCTCAAAGGAGGAATATGCAAAGTATGTTCCAGCGGAAACCAAATAATTCCTTCAGACGGCTCGACAGTAACTTGCTCAAATGCGGCAGAAACTTGTTGTAATCCGATGGGCTGAGTTTTAGGGGCTGAATTATGAACAAGAAAGGCGATTCCTCAGTTATAAAAATATTAATGACTGTAGTGTTAGTGTTAATTCTCTTAGGATTTGGAATATATCTTCTTAAAGATAAAATTTTTCCAGCAACAAATTCAGTAACACAGTGTACAGGAGTATTTGTGGAAAAAGGAAGCGCTTGTCCAACTGGAAAAATGGATTCAGGTGTCGGTTCTTGCAAAAACAAACAAGGAAAAGAATATACTTGTTGCGAAGGACCTCTTGACATAGGACAAAGAATGGCTGATTGCAACAATGCTTCACATATTGTTGGGGGAAGTACTAACGCCAAAGGCAACGATGCAACAAAAACTGGAGGTGCAGGCAACTCAGGCGCAACCACAGGAAGCGATACAGTGCTGCTATATGCAGGAGATATAACCGATCCAGATCTCACTTCGCAAGTACAATCAGGAAAAACATACACTCCTGCAATTGGAGACAAAATAAAACTTGTTACATGGCTTGAAGGAAAGGACAAAATATGCTCTATAACCTTGCGAGATATAACAAATGAAGGAAATCCAATTTCAATCACAGATGCTTGGTTCGAAGGAAGAACAATAAGAGGAACATGCGATCAGACAAACAAGAAAGCAATAATCATAACTCCTCTAGCGGGTGCTGCAGGAAAAAGATACAAACTTGACATAATGGTATTCAACAATACAGATACGAGCAAAGTTAACATACTAGCCTCGGCAACAGTGTATGTGAATGTAGTTGGAACACCAACTACAAATCAAGCAACACAGACAGCGAATGTTCATAAAACTGGAACGCCTAGTGTGTATATTACAGAATCAAATGTGGATTATGCTCATCCGGTAGCGTTGCCTAAAGGACCGCTTCAATGGTATGAAGACGAATCGAATGTATCCAAACAATTCGTTCGCGCAGATTCCGGAATGTATGAAAAATTCAAAATGTGGAACGATTTAGATTCTGTCGATCCAAAATGTCAAGTGTTAGTAGGTCCGTGCATGAGACTTTTAGATACAAAATATGCATCACCTAGTTCTTGCGGTGTCGGAAATGAAGCACAATTACTAATAGATTATTCAGGATGCGCGAGCAAAGTACCTGTAAATGGGTTGGTCAGAATGACGTTTGTAATGGAAACATATACTGGAGATACAAAGACAGGGTCGTTCACAGAAAATTTTGAAGTAAATAGAACTGGCTAACGTAAGCAAGTCATAATATAATGTTCATTTTGATAATACGCGGTTTGCATTTTCTGGATTTGTTTTTTGGTTTTTTTTAACGGTTCAAGTAAATTTTCTTCTTAGTTTTCGTAAGGGTAGTATTTATTCTATTTTTCAAGAGCAATCCATACAAACATTTATATAGTAAAATAGAGGATGATTAGCTATGGCGCTATCTAGAAAAGGAGAGGAAAAATCAATGACAAAAACGTTGATTATTTCCATCTTATTTGTTGTGCTATTTTTGTTGCTTATGTATGGCGTTTATTTAATATACAAAATTGTTTAACAATATCAAAAAAGGTCATTTAACATTCAATTCAGGAATCATAGTGTATATTTAGAGAGTATTTAGAGGAACACATGAAGAGATTTATAGGCTCGAGGAAAGGAGAGGATGCGACCATAGGTACTCTTGCAACTATGATCATAGCGATACTTGTGTTAATAGCAATCATAGGAACGATTGTTCTCATCGCATCAAGATCAGATGAGGCTACTCAAAACACTCTTTGTCGAGCGAGTGTTATTCTAAGAGGAAAGGCGACAATAACTTTAATGACAGGAGTTGCAGACATGGAGAAACTAACTCCTATTGTTTGCAAGACAAAGAAATTAGGAACTTTGAAAGGAGATAGAGAAGGAATAAAAAAACAAATAGCAGATCGCGCAGCACGGTGTTGGTGGCAGTTCGCTGAGGGGTCTGTGCAGGATATATTCAAAGTAGAAAGAGAAGAAAAGGCATGTTTTGTCTGCTACACATTCACCGTATCAGGAAAACTTGATGATGGAACAGCAACTCCGATTAAATTTCTAAACGAGCCCATAAAAAGAGAGAGCAACAACATTTCTGCGCCGGAGATGATAAACTATCTGGCGTCCAAAGCGTATAATCCAGCCATAATATATGGTGGCGGAACAAAGAACTATTATGGCGCGATTTATGACTTCAAAGCAGATGCAGGCATAGGAGATAATGACCGAGTAATAAAGCCATCAAAAATAGATGCGAAACTTGCATCAGGTTATATAATGGATTATGGATTTACTCTAACACAAGATCAAAAGGATGAAATAGAGCAGGCAGGAATAAATCTTCAAAAGGGGCATGTAGCAAATCTTCTTTTAATAACTGCGGATGAATTCAGCGCGATGGATCCAAGCGATGCAAGAGGAATAATAGAAGATGCACACATCAACACGAACGAATCAACATATGATGCACTTCTCGTGATGGTAGATTTAAAAAATCATAAAATACGAGTTCATGTCGGATCAGATCTTTCTGTGTTCATAAAAGACTATGACATCAACCAGATTTTGGAGAGTAGATTCCAAGTTGCAGAAAAAACTGCAGCAGATTGTTCCGATTCTGCATGCGTAAAAAAAGCGATTGGCGAAGCCACAAGATTATCAATCAGGGATATATCTAGAAAAATGCTTGGAGGCGCGAATGCGATTCCCGGAGTTAGTCCGAAGTCATATTATTACTATCTTTCAAACGAAGGTCAAACGTGGCCTGTTGTTGACAACATCAGAACAGAACACACATACGTAATTGCATACGTTGGAGTGTCTGATGAGAGATTTAGTGCCACTTGGAGACCAATATATAAGGCGTTAAATTTTATATATGATACTCCTGACGACGATCCTTTAAGTTTCTTGAATTGGTTTAAACAAAAGCTTACTGTCGATCGTCCTCAAATGGTTTTAATAACAGATGTTAACTCAGTAGGCAATGAGTGCACGCAGGTGGTTTAATTATGGATTTCAACAGAATCATATGCATAGTACGTTGTTTGACGAGCGTTCATAGATCTCGTGGCCTCGGACGAAAAGGACTCATAAAATCAACTTTAATTAGAATAATACTTATAGCCATATTGCTCGCGATCGTCGCAACATATATAATACTTTTAAACTCAGATTCCAACTTTTTAGTCAACAGCATATTTGGAAATGAATGAAGTAGAACATCATGAAAAAACTAAGAAAAATAGGTAGGAAAGGAGAAGATAGTGCCGGACTTGGCACATTGATTACAATAATAATACTTGTAGGATTTTTAATTTTAATGGTGTTCATATTTTATGGCAATGGTTTAATTCCAAAAGCATTTGATAAGATACGCACTGCGATAAGAGGAGTGCCTGAAGTGGATGCTACACAAAATCAGATGGACTTCCATAAGAATATGGATGCGCAAATGTCATTCTTTGACGGAGTGAGCAAAGCAATATCGACTGCTGCTGCATCAAAAGATCAAGACTTCTGTTTTGTTGAATTGCCCGCAATGGATCAGAGTGGATTTTACGATTATAATTTCAATCTTTATTTCGACAAATCAGGATCTGATATGCTAATTAGACTAACAGAATCAAAAAGCTTGGATACACAGGATATGAAAACGCAAGGAGTAGATACTCCTGTTTCAGCGGTTACAATAACTAATGCTCAACCATGTGTTATAATGGGTGCAAGTGTTGTAAATTCTTTCTACAAACAATTCAATGATAGGTCTTCAATTTTACCCGATCCAGATATCAAAAGTATAAGCCCGACACCTGTTCCATCAATACTATTTTCTTCCTCGAAGAAAGATAGTAATGAGAAACAAATTGGATATATGTTAGAAAATAAATATTTTTGGCACACTGCATTCAAAAATGGAGATAAAACAATACTCTATGTGATGAAAATATCAGAGCCAAATGGACAGGCATACATGTGCTTCTTCCCAGCTAATAATGCAGGACTCACAGGCATAACTTGTAACAATCCAGACTCGCAGGCTAACACATACGCGGGTGATGATCCGAAAAATAATCAATACGTGGATGTTGATTGCTTCAACAGAGCAGGAGGCGCAAGAACACTAAAATCTAACTTTGACAACAAACTACTAGATCAAAAATACATCTGCAAAGGAGGACAAACGACCCAAGCAAATGCGCAGCAATGTCCTTGCGGAGGCACTTCAACAGGAGGGGGTCGTTGTTCATTCGAAGCTGCATTAACAAACTGCGAATGCCTTGCATCAGTTTCAAATGCAAAATACAAGGAAACATCGAAGACAGATTTCACATCTGACCAGGCAGTATCTAAATTTACGTCTGGCGGCAAGACATATTGTTCATACACAACAGAAAGTTGCAATTATTATCAAAAAGCAAAAGCAACAAACTATGCAGAGTTATCAAAGAATTTCAAAGATTGTCCATGATTAAACTTAGAATAGTAAATAATAAGATAACAACGGATCGTGAAAATCATATTTGGAGGTAATAAAATGAATAAAAAAGGATCAATATCTATGGGGCTAAAAATCTTAATGACGATTGTGATATTAGGTATGCTTCTCTTGTTTTTTATATTCGTAATTTATCCAAAATACATCTCTGGAGGAGATGCATTCGGTGCGTATTTGGAAAACGGAGATTTTGACGGAGATGGAAAAACAAATCCGTTAGATCCATGTCAATGTGGTTATGACAACGATAAAATAATAGGTGCAAGTGGCGGCGAATACTGCGTAGCATCATTCGACCAAAAAACATGTGGTTGCGCAAATAATAAGGCGAATATCGCTGCAAACATTGCAATGAAAGACAACATAAAAAAAGAGATGTTTATCTGGAGCCAGAGCGCAGTAGGACCAGGACGATGTCTTTATACAGGTCCTGATTGTAGGTATCTTATGAAAAGTGATTTGAATTTCTTCGGCGAAATAGATGCTCATCCAGGACAAACACCTTGTGATTTGGTACAAAACATACCTCCTGCAGCAGCAGATAAAACTAAAACTACTGGACCATGAGAAAGATGAACAGAAAAGCAGCAGAAGGAGTGATGTTAACATTCATCATTGGATTAGTAGTATTTATTTTTCTTTTTCTAATCACGTTTAGCGCAATATCAAAAGCACTAAAATCGCACAAAGCGTCTGATGAGAGTACAAACGCACTTATTGCTGCAATGCACGAAGTTGCAAACAAAAGTGGCAACATAAAGATGAAGCTGGTTAGCGTAACTCTCGACGAAGGAACCGCGATTTACGTTTTCAACAAAAACGCAGAAGAAGTAATAGAAATATTTCCCAGCGGATACAAAAGATACGTGCCTCGTCCCGTAGATTGTCCTCCTGTCGGAAATACATGCATATGTTTATGCACAGAGTATTCACCAGGATTCTCAAACACGACATATAAAAATACAGGAACCCTCGCTACAACATTGAACTGTGAGAAAAAAATAGAATGCACAAATATTAGTGATGTGGATTTTCAGGAAAATACTTTTCTTGAAAAAATAATGGATTCTACAAATTACGAAGCGCTCAAAAAAAGAGCAGGGGTGGATGAGACTAAAGATTCAGAGCTTCATCTTGGAGACAACAGTTACGTTTACAGATGGCAAGGAGGAATGTCTTTTTGGAGATACTACAAAAATCCGACAGCTGCTCAAGAAATTGGCTATACAGGATATAAATATATGTTTGTGACAAGCTATGCTGATGTTTACGTTGTTAAAAATCCTGATAACACAATAAAATTATGCTTTACAGATGAGTGCCTAAAGAATTACTGAATTTAAAGGAATAAATTTAGAGAAACAAATTCAGAAAAACGTTAGAGAAATTATATTAATATTGGACGAGATGGAAGGGGTTTTTGATGATGAATAAGAAAGGGGTTGATGCGACAAGAAGTATGCTCTATACTATAGCAGAGCTCGTTGTCGGAGTTTCAATAATGGTTATTCTTATCATATCTGTTCCCAAACTCATGTTTGGTTCGACTGAACAAGTAATGTCCAAGGATTTCGCGCTTTCAATCATGACTATATCTGCTGCGCCATATGATATAGCCTACAATTATGAAAAAAATACTGAACAATACAAAGTTCAGATAACCCCAGATGAGGTTATCATAATTTCAAAAGATGGAGCAGGAAGATATCCTTACTTTTCTATGAGGGGAATAACTATTACTGCAGCAATAATACAAAACACGCTGTCAATACCAATGTCGTTGAAAGATTCTACATTAAAATTCACGAATGAAGATGTTAGCTTTACAGATAATTGCGTGAGCATTCCACAAACATTTAACAATGCAAATTCAAAAATGGCAGTCAGATTTTTCGTACAGTCAGACGAATCAGGAGAAGCAAAGACATATCTTCAATTGCTTGCAACTACGCTTAATTCAAAAGCAAGATATGATCCAAATACAAAAGTTGCTTACTTAGATCAAAATGATGCAAGTACAACAAATGATGCGTTCATATTTTCATTCGGAACATCACAAACAGAGGGGATTAACATTTATTATTATGAAGATCCGCAGCATCCACTTAACACCGCGTGGAGCAAAAGAATTGCATGTTATATGCAAAGAACAATTCAATTAAATCACGCAGATCAATTTAAATCAATACAAATGATTGCGTCAAGTAAACAAGAAATAAAAGTTGTATTCGGGCCTGCTGAGAAGTATATTAATCTTTCAAAAGATAACTCAGTAAGATTGACATCGCAGATTTCAAAGGAGCTCTTTGACGCAATAAATCAAGGATTAACTAACTAAAAGATTTGAAGAATATTTGATAAGATCTAAAAAGATCTTACGACGAGTAGAATAATAATATTGTATGAGGACAAATGGGACGAGCAATAAAAATCAACAAAAAAGGATTAATAAGCGAGGCGGATAAGGGCTTATTCTGGATAATAATGCTTATTTTTATAGGTCTAATTGTAGCTATAGCCGTAGCTTGGACAGCATCACTCAGACAAATATTTGTCAATAATAATGTAGAACCAACAGTCTACGAAGCAAGAGTTCTTTATTCTCCTAATTGTTTTGCGTATAAAGACGACACGGGACGAGTATACACAGGAGTTATAGATATTGAAAGATTTAATGAGCAAGTTCTTAGGGAATGTGTTCCGCTAGTAGGTACGGCGAAACATGCAATGGCTGCAGAAATAAGAATGAACACTAGCAATATGCAATATGTAGATTTCATAGAATCTCAAAATTGGGGATTAAACGCGCAGAAAGTTACAATGACAAAATACTTCGTTTATGTATATGATCATGGGTTAGAAAGACCAGCTATACTGACTTTTTTTCATAAAGCAGGAAGCGATTAATTAAACTAAAAATTAAACTAAATATTAAATTGAGAAAAAAAGAGTAGAAAAAATAGAGAAAAAGAGATAAAATAAAACAAAATACCATCAAACCAAAAAATAATAAGACATAAAATAATAAAAAAATAAGCATAGGAGATAAAATAATAGTGAGCAAAACCAAGTTGAATAAAATAATCTTGAATAAAAAAGGGCAATTTGAAGATTTCGCATCTTTGTTCCTAGTAGGTATAGGGTTCTTGATTATTTTCGGAGTTTTGCTCGTCTTTCTCTATACAGGTCTTAAGAATCAGCAAGACAAAATCACTAGCGACATAAATGTAGCCGGCGGATTCTTCTCGACAAGAATGGTGCTTGATCAAGATGTACGCGCAGGTTACAAAGTATACAATCTTGTCGCGGATGCAGATATAACTACAGACGCAGGTATGGCGTCATTCAACGAGCAATTAGTGGTCGCACTTTCAAAATTCTATCCTGATGGCAGAATGACAGACACATGGTTAGTTATTGTGGATGATAAGTGCTATTTACTCACTTCAACAGGCACACAAAATTCTAAAGCGACAGTAGGAGTAGTGGTGAGTGTTATGCCATTCATTTCAATTCCTGTTTCCGTAGATTCTTGTGACCCGGGAACAATAGACAAATTACCAAAAACAACAGTGCCGAATCCAGATGGAAAAAACAAACTCGTCGTCTTTAAATTAGCAACAGATATGGATAAACGACAACCGAGAGTTTTCGGATACAAAGCAGGGCTGCTTAAGGGCTACGAGTCTAGCGGAACAGGGCCAATTTCTCCGAACGGGGAGCAGCTTGTAAAAATAGAAAATATCCCAAACGTTGTTTGTGATGAAACAGACACGACTGTTGGAAAAATATGTTATGCTACGCCTGCGCTTGTAGATAGACTTAAAAATATCTCTGAAACAGAACTTCGACCAAAAGAAATGAAACTTGTAATAACTCAAGCATATAGAACAAAAGAAATTCAAATGGCGCTTTATGAAAAAGCGTGCAAAGAAGGATGTGATTGCAGCAATAACGATTGCCGTTTCGCAAGAAATCCGGACAAGCTCACAAATCCATCAGGACATTTAGATGGGACTGCAGTCGATGCTATATTATACACAAAAGATGGAACAAAGCTAAATGGTGCGGGCGGAACAAATTTAGCTCTTGCAGAAAGCATTATGTGCGATGCGGGATTTGTACGATGGAAAAAAGAAACCTGGCACTTTGAATATGGTTCATTCCAATGGGGAAAAACAGAGGAGAAAAGATCAGCAGGAATAAAAGTTTGTTCATTTCCTAATTAGATGAGAATTGAGCAACAGATAATAAAATAATGAGAATATAAAATAAAATAATGGTGCCGAAAAGCTAAGACAAAACATACAAATGATAAGAAAAGATAAGATAAACAAAAAATAAATAACAAAATGCGAGATAAAACAAACGATGAAAAAAAGAATAAACACAAAAGAACAAACAAAAAGATTGTTTGGTTCAAAAGTAATCGGGAAGAAAGGAAATATTACTCTGTTATTATTTTTATTTGCAGGATTCATATTCGCAGCCATACTCATATTTAGAGTAAGCGATCTCAGTTCTAAAGTAGGAGATATGGGCGAAACACCTATAAAAATAATAAATACATTCGAGGCGACAGAAAGAGTATTTTTTTACATGGATGCATCAATAGATATTGCGGCCAAAGAAGCAGCAACTTCAACAATATCTGCATCAGGTTATTCAGAGGAGACGTTCAAAGGAAAAATACAGAATGCAGGTTGCGGAAAACTAACATATCCTATAATAGATTCTCAGAAAAACATTGATGAATGTTTTCCAGATTATGAACAGATGTTCAAATCAGAGTTCATTAAAAATATGAACAGTCTAATTCTAAAATATGATCCTCTTAAGATAAATGTTGACGAACTTGATACAGTTATTGTGAAAGAAAATGGAAACATGAAAATATGGGTGCAATCTTTGACGGATCTTGGCATACCAGTTTATGCATATGTGGAGTCTTACTATAGTGTTGCTGACAAAACAAAAACAGCAAGAACAACAATAGATGATGTTGTGACAAATGAAGACGGATATCAAGTAGCAAGAAAATATTCTATACTGGCATCTTTTGCAAGAAGACAGAATGATGTTCCTACAACAATAATAGTTCATGATACCGATACGAGTTCAATCGAAGAAACATACAACGAATTAAAAACAGGACTGAGAAATTACAACTATATCATAGACAAGAACGGCAAAGTATTTCTATTCACCCCAGAATCAAGATACACGAAGAGCGCGTACTGCTTGAAATCCACATCAAAGACTTGTATGTATGAAGATGCAGACAGAACAGCGATATCTGTGGCATTATTGAATAGTGCACCTCATGCACATCTTCCACAGCAAATTGCCGCGCTCAAGAATTTACTTGCAGAAATAGCAAATAGGAACGAAATAAATCTTTCAATGAAGACAGTTCTTTTAGATAGCGAAATAGATACGAGCAGAACAGATCCATCCTCAGATATAAAAAATAGCGAGAACCAAATAATAACTGATGCGAAAGATAAACTCAGCAAAATGCAAAGCAGCATCGGGACGGGCAATACGAACGCGAATGGAAATACAAATGGAAACAATGCAGGAACAGGAAACGTAATTGTAGACACAAAGACAACAAATCCTGAAGCTAACGCTGATCTAAAAATTATAACCGCAAAAGCAGCAGGACTACCGGCTGATATAAACGAGAAGAACTGCTTCAAAAATATAAGAACAACAGTTTATTACACTCCATTTTTCAACGACTTCGGTATTTGGTCTGTAGGTGGTGCATGTGGAACATCATATCAATGCTGCCTAAAACAAGACTCATTCTTTCCTGCAGTAAGATGTCAAGGAAGTGGATCAATGAATGGACAAGTATTCAAAGCAGAAACTATAAGTCCTCTTGGTCCCACTCAAAGTCCAACAATTTCAGGACATAAAAACGGAGTAACAGCTATGGGCACAGATCCTATTCCTGGAAGAACAGTCGCGGCGAAATGTGACTCAAGATTCAAAAGAGGCGCAAAATTATACATTTATTGGGGAGAAGGAAATAGTAAAAATGGATACTATATTGTCGAAGACACAGGTTCAGCACTTGCATGTGACCACATAGATATTTATGGAGGCGCAGGAAAAACTCAAGAAAAAGCATTTCAATCACAAATAAAAGATCGTGCAGAAGTATGCGTTCTAGACTCAAATTTCCAGATGCCGAGCGAGGACTTTTCAGGAACATCAGATACAGTAGAGACAGAAGCTGGAACGTACTTGGCAAAATATTCATTTCAAACAAGAATATATAATGTAACAAAACTTTTTGATAACACGAAAGAATTCTTTAAGCAAACAATAAATTTGTGCACGACAAAACAAGGTGCTGAGAAGGATAATTGCATCTCAAACCAAATCCAATCTGCTGGGCAAGACCCAGAACTTAAAGTTAGTGTATGTGACAAAGAATTAGAAGACGACATAATGTCTATTTCTGATTATAACGTAAAGATATCAAGTAAGCTCGCGCCTGACCAGAAAGGGTTATTATTAGGAAAAATAACAGATATACAGACGAGAGCAAAAGGACCTTTGAATCAGGCGATGCAAACTCAGGGTGTACAAACACAAATATTTAATGACAAAGAAATAACTTTGGCCGAACTTCTTGCAGATCCAAACGCGACAATAAAAATAAAAGATTCGACTGGCGAACTCGTGATAAAAATAATCTCAAATGCGTCAGTTTGGACAGATTATGAAAATGAAGAAAGCGAATTATACAAGACAAATCAACTCCTAAAACTAAATGATCAGGTGCTTGTAAAAGTAAATTATAGCAAAGAGGCAAATGCAGTATTTGTCGAAAATTTCGAAGATATTTCACCTAATCCAACAGATATTGCCCATGAAGAATTGGTTAGATTTGCAAAGTCATTAACAGAATGCGCGAGTGTTGGCGATGCCTGCACCTGTACAATAAAATCAGCAAAAGTTTTGAATAATGTGCAAATATCTAACGAAACATTAACTGATGTAGATAATGATGATGTGATAGACACTCAATTAAATATTTTAGGATCTGTGCCATTCATAACATTAAACATGACTAAAATACAAACGTTCACAGTGAAAGGAAATCTTGTGGTGAACGCAGTAAATAATACGCTGCAGGCTTGCATCCCAACTCAGAAATACATGTACATTTGCTCCTCTCTCACCGGCGACGAATCCCTAGGAACACTCAAGTATGCATTGAAAATATGAGAACTGAAAAGAAAGAGAGAGCTCATTTTAAATACTTTCTCCCACTCGACAAGCCAACCCTAGCAGTAAACTTTAAATATACGGGAGGAACCTTAAACTGCAGGGAGTATTCACTTGGCGTAGATATAATTTTATGCGCTTGAGCCAGAATGGCGAAACGCATAGCGCGTCAACGAGGATACTGGTTGTGGGGGATAGATTTTGATAAACTTGCCACTTGAGACAATAAAAGAAAAAATAATGGAAAAAGCAGGTATTTCTGAGCAGGAAGTTGACTTTAGAATAAAGAAAAAATTAGACCAGCTATCAGGTTTAATAAGTAAAGAAGGCGCGGCGCACATTGTCGCGAATGAACTCGGAGTTAAACTCCAAGAACCTGTGGGCGTAGTCAAGATAAAAAACATTCTAGTTGGCATGAGAAACCTCGAGCTCGACGGCAAAGCCATAAGGAAATATGAGGTTAGGGAATTCAAGACGGAAAAGCGAGAGGGAAAACTTGCAAAGTTCTTAATTGGCGATGAAACAGGTACGACTCTTATTGTTTTATGGAACGACAAAGCTGATTTATTAATCACATTCAAAGAAGGAGACATTCTAAAAGTAAAAGGCGCGATGGCGAGGGAGAACAACGGAAAAATAGAACTTCATCTTACTGATTCTAGTACGATAGATGTGAACCCAGCAGGAGTAGAGTTGAAAGGAACAGTATCAGAAGCTAGTCAACAAGCTCAATTCCAGAGACCTCAAGCGCAAAGAAAAAAAATTAAGGAGCTCACTGAGAACGACCAAAACATAGAGGTTCTAGGAACAATAGTTCAAATATTTGACATCAAATTCTTCAAGTTAAATCAGGAAACAGGAAAAAGGATGAAAGAAGACGAGACAGGTGCGTACACGTACAGCTGCGTCCTTAACATATTTCTTGACGACGGTACAGAAAACATACGAACAGTCCTTTGGAAAAACCAAGTCCTTAACTTACTTGGTATAAACGAAGCTCAACTGCTCGAGTACAGAGATCATCTCGAACTCTTCGAACAGGTAAAAACGGATTTGCTCGGAATGCTCGTAAAAATTATTGGCCGAGTTACAAAAAACGCACTTTTCAACAGACTCGAATTAACTGCAAATTTTGTAATTCGGGAAGTAAATCCTGATGAAGAAATAAAGAGAATAGAAAACGAAATTCCTCAAACATCTAGTTCAAATTCTAATCAGGTGAAACCTGCGGCGCAGGCAGCGCAGCAAACATTCTTCCAGGATGCTAAGAAGCCAGACGTGCCTAAGCGACAAGAAAACCTGCGCCCCAAAGACATCGATGACGAACTAATGTCCCTAGAAGACATCGAAGATCTCGACGAGGATTTGTAAGAAAATACTTTTTATTAAATCGTCGCCGGGTCAATACCCCGCACTTTAGTGCGACGATTTAATTCGAAAACGCGAATGTCAAAATACCCCAACCTTTAGGTTGGGGATTAATTCGCGTTTTCTTTATTTCTCTGGTCGTTTCACCATGTTTCTCGTGAAGCTAAAATAGAACGTTGGTTTGTATTTATTGTAATCAACAAGTGTTCTTGTTGCATAGAATGCCTTGTCTGCATCGTAGAGTATCTTTCCCTCGATAAGTTTGGCGTCGCCTAATTTTCTCCTATGCGATCCTGAATGATTCAGCATTATTTCTTTTAACTTTGCAATCTTTTCTTTTGAATAATTTTGTTTTGTTAAGAACTCCTCAGCAACCTTAACACTTTCTTCTACGTGTGTTTCGTATGATTTATAGGCTATGTCGTGAAAGAGAACTGCGAGTTGGAGCAGCTCGTAATTTACCTCGACGTTCATAAACTTGCTCGAGCGGTCGATTTGTTTTGCAATCTCGAACGCATACTTCATTACTTCCTCAATGTGCTTCCATCCATGATTCAAATCATGCTTAGCATATTCTTTTCTTGCAAAAAGTTCAGCTTGTCCGAGTATGTCCATGAATTTTAGAAAAGTGATATGGATTAATAAAGTTTATTAGAAATCAAGAATACAAAAAATTGATATGCTATTATTTCTTCAGAATATCCTTAAGAGCTTTCCTTTGAAATGCTGTAAAGTCGTTGCTGTTCAAATTATCAATATCAACAAAGAAGAGCGCAGTTGTTTCCTTGTCAAGTTTTCTCTTCTTGTTTCTTGAAATTAGTTCAACGTTGAAGTATGCACTAACTCTCTGAAAATAAATATTATTCTCAGGGTTGCCGAACAGCTCAGTATCTGAGTATATTGGCTGCGGAAGAACTTTTATTTTGCACCCTGTTTCTTCAAGAAATTCTCTTTTTAGCGCTTCATCGTATGACTCGCCTTTTTTCATTGCGCCGCCAGGGAGGGAATACTTTCTTTTGTCCCAAAGAGGTCTTTGACAAAGCAACTTACCGTCCTCGATTAAAATACCGTAAACAACAGGTCTCCAAGCATAATCGCCCTTAGGTGCTTTGATGATTTTGCCATGTATATTTTTGAAATGCATGAACAAAACAATTTAGGGCAGGTTAATAAATATATCGATTGGACTATTTGTAATACTTTTTAGAGCGCTTGCGCGACAATAGTAAAAATCAACACACCCACGAGGAATGATGCGAGGTTGCAAAGAAAAGAGAGAACGAAAGAGTTCTTTAAACTTAATTTATGCGTGTATTTGAAGACATAATAATAGATTATTGTCTCCACAACAACTGCGAACAGTTCAGCAGTAATTACATACAATGTCTGGTTCTCTATGAGATACGGAAAAATAAACCAGACATAAGGCAACGTGGCGAACGAGCAGACGATTCCTGTGAATACAAGCATTGCCGTGCTTATTTTTTTACTATTTATCCTAAAATGAAAACGAGTCAGCAATACAAGTACAGGAACCTCTATAATCAAGGTCAAAAAAAGAGAAAATAAAAAATCAAGTTCGTAACTTAGCATCTTAAAGTATCACACACCACAAATCAGCATGCTCCACCGAACAGTTTCTTGAAGAAACAACCGACATTCTGGAAGATGTTCCTTGAAACTACTTGTCCATATCCCCGCTGTTCAGAAGTAAGAGGATCTGTAAAAATGCTAATTTGTGCTGGAAGTGGCGGAATTGTAGTTGGTGCAACGAATAATTTTACATCAGTCTTACCATTCTTGTAGCTGATTGTTGTCTTCGAGGTGTATATGATGAAGTCCTCTCCTATTTTTGTAACTTTCAATTCTACATCCATTTTTTGCATTGGGCTTGACTTCTTTACATAGTAGCTAGATCCCAAATTTACTGATTCGTTAAGCAACATCGCATTCTCAGGTGAGAATTCTTCTTTGAAACAGCCACCCTCACATTCACCAGGAAATGATACATTAATAGTTGGAATATTATCAATTCCAATCGAGTCAACATATGATTTGTTAATTGCATAAATTTCTAAGGAATCAAATTTATATCCTTTTATTCCCAAGCATTCATCCGATGTTATTATGTTTCCAACATCTATACTTCTGCTACCAGGATAAGTTTCAACACTTACAAAATAATAGTCAGGGTAATCGTTAAGATTTATTACTTTGGCGCAAAAAGGCACAGTTTTACTATTCGGATCTATCACATCCGCGCTGGCGAACACTGCGCTGAGCGCAAATAATGTTATTATTGTCAATAAAATCATAATTAGTTTTTTGTTAGTTTTTTTGTTTACCATCCAGTTCATTTAGGGATTTGGATATATAAATGTTTTTAAGTATTCAGATAGAATAGAAGTCAAGAATGTTTTTTCATATCTTTTCTTGTTTAAGCTATGATTTTTTAAAATATATTTACATCACTTGCTCTTGACGTATTTCTCAAGTATTTTTATCGCACTATCAAGGCTCTTTCCTTCAAGTTTTAGAGCAAGTCTCTTCTCATTCAAGCTTTCACGCAGCCACTTCGTGAATACGTTTGGTTTTGTTAGTGTTGCGTAATCATGATTGCTCATATGCTTTAATGTTTCAAGAAGTTCAGGAACACTTCTAACTATGATGTTCTTATCATCAATTCTCAAATAATGATCTTCAGGCACTGTGAATACCATCTTATGTCGTCTTCTCATTACTTTGTCAAAGAACTTCAAAGTTATAATTCGCTTTATCGAGATAACTATTATCAAAAGTATTATACAGTAAGCAGCAAGAACTATTAACTCGAAATAAAGATCTTGAAATGTGGATTGGAATAGCATTGCTTTCTTTATTCCTTCTGACGCTAGGACGTATGGATTGAACCTCGCTATCTGTCCTATTAATGGCGAGAGTGTTTCAAGAGGTAATATGAGATTGGAGAGGAACAGAAGTACGGAGCCGATTGCAATAGTGCTCATAGTTATAGCTTCAGATGTGCTAAATATGCTGCCAACAATCATGCCTATAAGGATGAAAACAGTTATACCTAAGAATAGGAATAGAGTAGTAAGACCTATGTTTGTTAGTGCAGGAACATGCAAACCAAAGTAAACTGCGGCAAGTATTATTATACATTGAGCAACGAGTATAATAAATGATGTAAAGTAATTCATCATTATGAAATGCGCGCTCTTTGTTGGAGTTGTGAAATTTCTAAAGAACGCTCTTGAATCTTTCTCCATAAATACTATTGTGCTTGAAAGCATTATTCCAACGAACAAAACAACCATCATCAAAAGATATGGGAATGAATAAGTTATCTTGTTGTTCTTTGCGACAACAGATTCAACTTTTGTTGTAATAGGATGAGAAATACTCTCAGCAGACTTCAAACTAAATGAGTTTATTCTCGTTCTTATTCCTTCCTGTTTTATCTTCAGATTATCAAGATCTGTTGAGAGAGATGTTATGTCGCTGCTAAGCGAGTTAAGCGTTGATAAAACTGTTGACTGCACATTCTTTGCTTCTGCAAGCTGATTTTGCATTGCTGTAACTTGTGTAGCCAAATTATTTATAGCATCATTTAAGGCGTTAAAATCATTTGTCGAAGCGGTGGAATCATTCCCACTTAAGCTAATATCTAGATTTTGCAATGCAGTCATAAGTGCGCCTGAAGTAATATTAAGGTCAGCAAGTACAGAGTAACCTTCACTACGCACACTACTTGCTCTGCTTTTTAGATTGTTATAATCAGTTGTAACATTATTAAGATTTTGTTTTAGTGTAGCCATATTTACAGCAGTAGTGGTCATATTCATGCTAGATACTTTTGTTTTTGTATCTGCTGACTTCCCAGCAAGACTGCTCGTCTTTGCTTTCATACCAACTGAGAGCGCCACACTATCATCAACATCTTTCTTCGTTTGATCCATTATGAAAAGCAACTGCTGAGTGAGCTCTTTACTTACCTCTGTGCTCTCCACATTTACATTTACTGTGAGCGAAGCTATAAGTTTGTATACAAGATTAAGTCTTGATTCATCCACATAAAATACGACTTGATTAGTCTTGTTGTCTGCAATTGCGAAGTTCTGCGGAAATACTATGCAAGTTACTACAACTCCCTCTTTTATAGCATTTATGCAACTATTTGAAGTTGAGAATATTGTAAGCGTGTTGTCGCTCGTATTGAGGTTTGTAATAAACCTGTTTGTAAGATTATTGTTGTTATCACTCAAGTATATTCCTACATGAGTAGTGTTCTCTTTATTTCCTGCAAAACTAAGACCTATTATGAGGACAATTAACAACGGAGCTAGAAGTACCATTAATGCTGATCCTTTTGATCTCGCAAGAATCTTGAAGTTCTTACCTAGTGTTTTCGTCCATTTCATACTCATGAGTTGCACCTAATAATTTAATTTTGTTAGTCTAACTTTTTTTCTCCTCATTTTTTTTGTTGAGTGTTATGAATACCTGATCAAGACTAGGCTTAACGAGTTTTAACTCAAGAATTTTTTCTTTCTCCTGCTCAATTGCATTTACCAAATCGTTTAGCAGCTCCTGCGGTTTCTCGCAGAACAAGATAAGTTCTCCGCCTTTTATGTCATAACTTGCAATTTCTTTCTTGAATTTCTTCTGCAGATAAGGTCCTAGTTTCTCATAATCTCCTGGAGATGATTCTATTCTAACTTCCTTATGCTTCAAGTATTTGTTCTTAAGCTCATCTGCTGTGCCAAGAGCAATTATCTGACCATCCTTCAAAATAGCTATTCTATCACACAAACTTTCTATTTCATTCAAATGATGACTTGAAAGTATGACTGTTGTTCCTTTCTGATTAATTTTTTTTATTATGTTCCAAATATTCTTTCTTAGAATAGGATCAAGATCAGCTGTTGGTTCATCAAGTATTAACAGAGGAGGATTGTGTATTAATGAACAGGCAATGTCAAGTCTTCTTTCCATACCTCCAGAGAGATTCTTACCTAGAATAGAGGATGAATTTTCAAGATCCATCAGCTTCAATAATGTATTAACATTAGACTTTAGCACATCATGTGAAAGGCCGTATAGTTCGCCAAAGTAATGAAGGTTTTCTTTAACAGTTAGTTTTTCATAGAAGCTTGGCACTTGGCAAGCAAAACCATAGACATGTTTGAACCTTGAAGCTCTGATGTAGACTGATTTGTAAGTTGATCCTTTTACTAGTTCAAGCTTTACGTCGAGTTTCTTCTCCTTATCTTTTCCATCTTTAATATCTTTTTCTGGTTTGTCTTCCACTGGAATCTCGACTTTGTCGTCGTGCCGTGGTTGCCTAAATTTTACATCACCCGTATCGGGCGTTACAAAGCCAATCATGCAGTTAAGAAGAGTTGTCTTTCCGGAACCGCTTGTGCCTATGAGGCCGAGAGTTTCTCCGGGGTAAACATCGAAAGAAATTCCGTTCAGGACTTGTTTTCGTCCATAGGATTTCGTAATATTATCTACTTTTAGTATTGGATCCTTTCCTCCCATGCAAATACAATTGAGTAGCTTTATTTTAAACTTTGGTTTTCACTTTGTAGGAGAAAAAAAAGCAGGATATAATAAAATAGAGATTGACTGAAAAATATTAGATAAAAAATCTAGATGTATTTAGTTCTTCTTTACAAAGTTCCAGATAAGAATGCAAATAAGAACAAATAGTCCGCCGAGGAAGAACCATAATGTGTAATGAGGAACAATTGATGCGCTCTGCGCGAGAGCCGCAGCAGTAGATGCTGCATTTGTTGTGCCTGCAGCAAGAGGTGCGGCTGTCGATGGAGCACTTTCCGCGACCTGATCTGCAGCGAATGCTGCACTCTTCGTCATCATTCTAGCACCAGTATTGGCAAATGTTATGCTGTGTCTTTTTATGAATTCAAACGCACCGACAATCACAGTTCCTGCACCAAGTATTATTGCACCAGGAATAATTCCGCGGAGTTTGCTCATAATGCTTGATTCTGATTCTTCTTTTGGTGCAATGATTATGTATCTGTTCTTTAGCTTGTAGTGAGTAACTTCCTTTCCTTTCTCAGAATAATGATATTCATTTGCGCTAACAATCCCGTTCTCAGAGAGAAGTTTCATATTATAATTTACCGTGCTTATTGGAACACTTAGATCTTTTGAGATTTGTGTCTCGGTAGCATCACCCTTGCTTGCCATGTAGTCAAGGATTTTCCTGCATGTTTCGTTGCCAAGCACTTTGCTTAGTTCCTTTGCTTTATCGTCCTTAAGCGACAAAAGTACGAATGATTTATCAGCCATACGTTCGGATTAGGATTTATCTATATAAATATTGATATGGCTCTAAACGGAGTTGAAGCTATAACTAAACTAGACATAAATAAAATTGACTGATTAAATTAGAAATAATGAAAGGTAAAATAAATAATTTAATGCGAGGTTATATTAGTCTTCGTCGTGTTTGTAGTATTTGTTGCGCTTGTATTAATAGGGATGTTCAATCCAAGATAAGCACATCCAGCAGTGCAAGTTACAGTTGCTGTTTTACCGTCAATATCAAGATTGACGCTATACACTTCCTTTGTTTTTGTGCTAGAAAAAAGAACATCTGTTTTCCAAATACTTCCATTCCTATACACATTTACTATGCTGTAACTATCTGCTTTGGAGCTTGCATATGCTCTTGCATAGTTGTTAATTGCATCAGTTGCTTTCTTTTGATCTATTGCTAGAGTTGGAACTGTCGGGCATTTATTTAGGTCTTGCTGCTCTGTTCCGTCGTAGCAGATATAGCTTGTCTGTTTTTTACCCATTATTAACAGTACAGCAAGTATTGCAACTAGTATTAATAGAAGAATTGTGAATGTCTTGAATTTCTCCATAGAATCAAAACTATTAATCTTGTTTAAATATTTTATTGTATAATACTTAAGAACAATAGTGTCTTAATAGTGCGCTCGCCGGAAGATGTTTGTAATCATTGTGTTCCGAGTCTAGTACAATAGATGTGTTCATTAAGTGGCGAGCAAGGCACTATAATTTATTTATGTCCTTAACTATAAAGAGTAGCAGGTAGAGAAACTCAATTCACAAAATCTTTCGGTGCAGAAAGCCAAAAACTATATAAATGATATATCATAACCAAAGTATAATAAGGGGTTCTTAGCGTTTTATCAAATTGTTAAAAAAGCGCTATTCCATTCGGTGATTCGACGTGGATGCTCATAAGAATAAAAAAACATCAAAAAATCTTGAGAGGGAAAACATGGATGATTCCTACATGAAGACAGGGACAACTACAGTTGGTATTCTATGCAAGGATGCAGTGATTCTTGCAGCGGACAAGAGGGCGACAGCAGGAAGTCTTATCGCGCAGAAAGATATCGATAAGATAGTAGAGATAACTCCTACAATGGCGCTCACAACGTCTGGCACAGTCTCAGACATACAATTAGTAATAAGATACCTGAAAGCAGAATTGAAACTCAAAGAAGTGCGCACAGGGAGAAAGCCAACAGTCAAAGAAGCAGCAAATCTTCTTGCGAACATGAACTATAATGGGGTTCGAACAACAGGCGCGATATGTATTTTTATTTTTGCAGGCTACGACGAGAATTCAGGAAGTCAGCTATATGAAGCATATTTTGACGGTACTTTGACTCATGTTTCCAAAGAGAGCAATCAAGGATTTGTCGCATCAGGTTCAGGATCGGTATTCGCACTCGGTCTTCTTGATGATAGCTGGAAGAAAGACTTGACTGCCGAACAAGGAGCAGAACTTGCGGTGCGCGCAATCAATGTTGCACTCCAGCGAGATGTTAACTCCGGAGAAGGAGTTGACGTATTCATAAT
>CAITEO010000001.1 GCA_903891505.1 uncultured Candidatus Woesearchaeota archaeon | reverse complement strand
ATACTTCCACCGTATTGTGCATTAATATTATTTATTTTGAGCGAAATATCTGTCTGTTGTTTTTTTATATCATCTATTTTGGTTTGTATGCCGTTAATCTCATCTTGGTTAACAAAAAAAGCATTACCTATATTCTTTTGTGCTTTTTTATCATATGTATATAACTGTTGTGATCCATCTGACTCAGTTACAATAAGATATTTTTCATCTACTTCTTTCTTTTCTCCATCACGTGTTACAGTTATTTGCTTTCCATTTTCATCTGTTTTAGGTTCTGTAATCTTTTCAGTTGGAAATGTGACATGTATGTAGAAACATTGGCTTCCTGTGCATTCTATTCTATCGTTGGTTCCTTTTACTGGTGTTTTTGAGTTGAAATCCACCGTCGGGTAGTTCCCCATGGTTCTTTGAGGGTTTGCTGCATCATAGCTTAGAACCATTTGTTTTGCGGTGCTAACTATTGCGTCGCATTGTTGGCTTGGGTCTTTGCTGTTGTCAAACAAGTTTGCTATTTGGGAGTATGCAGCTTTCAGAGTGTCTGTAATTGTAAGTACTCTCATTGCATCTTGTACTGCTACGCAGCCTCCATGTACTGCACCATTGTTAGGTATTAAACCAAGAAGTTTGCACGCCCAAGGAAGTGCAAGTCCGGTTAATGCAACTGGGTCTTTGACTGCTTTTGCAACTGTTCCTGCTACATCTCGTATCATTGAAACAACAGGTATTCCGTCCAATAATCCTCCATAGAAAAACACACACTCTGAATATGCTTTATCTGTCTGACATTGATATATGTCTTGACCATACTTAACATATTGCTGCGAGATGCAATCAAGATAGTTGCACTCTATGCCGTTGTATACTTTGTAATGATAGACAACTGCAGGTATACAAAGAGTTGCTGCTGCAACAATATAACTCTTGTATGGATTCATAGAATCTCCAAGGCTTTGATATCCAACAGCATTTGAAAGACCATCAAGTCCTTTATTGCCACTTAATGATTCTGTTGCTTTAATTGTGTATGAACAGGTTATATATTTACATACCTTTCCAATAGCCTTTCCACAAATATTGTTTTCAAATGTTTGTACTCCTCCTGTTACTGGCTGTATTGTACCTGCTATTGTTGAGGTAGCTTGAGCTAACCCTAACAAAGATTCAAATGAGGCTAGAGCTGTATTTACAGTTCCAGCTCCTTGACAGAGAGTACATATTGTCGTTGCTGTTCCTATTACTTTGTCGTATGCTTCTATCTTTTTTTGTGCACTTGCTATTCTGTTTGCATACTTGTTTATTTCATCTATGTGCATTTGCTGAATGCTTTCTTCGTCTTTTAGGATAATATTTATTGTATACTCATCTATTTCTGGGGTTGAGAAGTAATAATTACCTCTCTTTGAAGAAGTCTGAATAGAACAATTGAAGGTAAGGCTGCTCATATTGAAGTATCTGCCATCATTGTTTTCTTTGATTTCAAGTTTTAGATAGACTGTAGTATTTTGTCTTGCAACTAGTGTGACTCCAGATATATCTCCTGCAGTTCCGCTCTTTAGGCCACCTTCTGATGCGTTAGTTGTAGGCACGCATGTTCCAGTCGGTTCGAATGTTACTATTTGCGCATCCTGCTGGATTGGTTTCATGTTTACTTTAACAAACAAAGTTCTTGCATAATCCATGTTCGCCCTTGAGAATGAATTTGATGATTGCTCAACACTATCAACTTTCCATAAATTGACTGTTTGGTTGACTGACTTCAATAGTTCAAGCGCTATTTCCTGAGAGGTTGTTCTTCCTGCAACATCTGTAACAAAAACAGTAACTTTGTATTTTCCTGGTTGCTCTATTCCTGGGTTGAAACTTGCACGGCAATTAAAGGATGTACCTTCTATTTGTGGCTTAGAACAAGAACCAGTTATGTTTCCAGAGGCAATATTATCTGCATCTATCGTGAAATTAAGTATAGGACTCACTGCATCTGATACATTTACATCAAAGACGAGATTATTATCAAGAGTTAATGCAATTGCGCCAGTAATACTTGTTATATTATATGCAATTATTGTTGGGGGTGTAGAGTCACAGATTAAAGTAGTTGTGTTGCTTATGATTTTATTGCCTGTATCATCTTTGCTAATGATTCCATTTTGACGTATGCTCATTAGAACTTGCTGGTTGTCCTTGCAATCTATCTTTGTTGTTCCATAGCAAGTCATACCATCGCAATGATCCACCATTTGATTTATGCTACCTATTCTATAACCGATGCGTGCGTTTACAAATGTGGCTCTCTCATCAGTCATTTGTATTTCTATTTTATTTCTAATGCCTGCAGCAATGTAGCATTGGTTTTGATAACAAGTAGTTGTACCCATAAATGTTACTTGCGGGTTTGATTTATCAATAGTAAATGTTAAAGTTGTAGAATTGAATATATTTACAGTGCTTTCGTCAGTTTTAACTGAGCCATAAATTCCTAGATTAATAGTGCTCTTGCTTGTTTTCATAGTTAGAGAATTAACAGAGCAACTCATTACATCTCCTTGTTTTTCGCAAACTGGAGTTAAATGAGAATAATCTGCGCCGGAATAAATACCTCCAGGAAATATGTCTGTTGCGTTAATAAAAATTCCATTGAACGTCTCACCATCATTCAAAGTGTAATTGAAATATAATTCTACAAGTACTGGACTACTAGGAGAAACGAATTCTATCGGTTTAAAAGTTGAATCAAGAAGAGTTATAGGTGTTAGAGTAAGTGCTGAAACGCAGAGAGGTATAGATATGAATAACAATGTAAATATTAGCAGTAGTTTATATGTACGCAATCCCCTCTCCTCCTATAATAGAAAACATAGATATGTTTTCTAAACATAATGGCGATAAACAGCATTATTTAATTTTGTTCGCCATTATAATTTATCAACTTCCTATTACGATATTTAAATACTTTTCTTTTTGAAGGGCTAAAATCATATTGAACAAACACTTAAAGAGTTCACAAGCTTTATTAAATGTAAAAGAAAACCAGAGTAAGTCTAGAATTTAAGTAAATAAATTAAGCAAATAACTAAGAACATGACTAAAAATAACAATCAGCCGAGCGATTTGATGAAGGATATATTAAAATTCAAAATAATTAATAGACTTAAATTAGTTGAGCGAAGAAACTCTGTTGGAACTAGACGGGAGAGTGCTGCAGAACACACGTGGAGTACGCTTTTGTGGGTGGATTTCTTTTTAGATAAAGTAACTCAACCAATGAACAAGTTAAGAGTGTATGAACTTTTAATGTATCATGATTTAGCTGAGCTTGAGACTGGCGACACTCCTCTTGATCCAAGCAATTTGTATGTTAATATTACAAGCAACAAAGAGCACGACCAAAGAGATAGAGAAACAAGAGCTGCAAAAAGGCTCATGAATAATTTACCAAAGCTCTTGTCCGATAGGTACGGCGCATTGTTTATCGAATGGGACGCACAAAAAACAATAGAAGCAAGATTCGTTAAAGCAATTGATACGTTTGATTCTACTGTTCAAGAAATTGATTACAAAGCTGATTGGAAGGACTGGAGTGCTGAGTTCCTAATAAAAAAGAAGTTGAAATATCTTGAGAAGTTTCCTGCAATAAAAGAAGCATTCTTAGAACTTGTTGAATACTTCAAGAAAGAAGGATACTTTAATCAGTAGATCATGAAGTGATGATTAAATCTGAATAAATTCTATCTACTTTACTTTGCCTTGTAAGTTTTTATCAACAACAACGTTGCCTATGAATTCATGGCCATCAATGTAAACTTTGCCTGCTTTTGCTTCGGTTGTTACACCGAAGAATTCATCAACTGTGATTTCATCTGTTGGGTTACTATCAATGCCGTCAAATGTAATTCTATCTCCAGGTTCCATTTCAGGACAGTTAAGTATGCCTACTTTTCCATCCTCGCTTGCAGCAAGAAGCATTCCTTTGCTTAAAACTCCTCGAAGCTCAGCTGATTTTAGATTGTAAACAATGATTATGTTCTTTCCAAGAAGCTCATCTGAAGTGTAGTAAGGAACTAAACCTGAAACAATCGTTCTTTCTTCTCCATTACCAACATCTAATTTTTCTATGTAGAGCTTGTCTGCCTTTGGATGTTTTTCAACCCCAATTATTTTTGCAACTCTTAGATCAATCTTTTTTAGAATAGCATCTATTTCTTCTTGTGAAAATTGTTTAGCAGGTTCTGTATTTTTGCCTTCTTTTTGTTTTTTTGGTTCGTGTGATTTTGGCTCAACAGCTTCTTTTACTTTTTGTTCTTTTTGTTTTGACTCCTTTGGTTTCTGCTCTTTTACTTTAACTTCTTTTACTAAATGTTCATATCCCTCTTGTCTTCCAGAATACTTTTCTTTCAAGTATTTAACTTGATCATCTTCAAGTTTCTTGAATAAAACAACTGGCGTTCCAATCTGGTGATCATGCAATGGTTTCTTTAGTGCTGCAAGCGTGAAATCTTTAGTCATTCCAAGCTGTTCTTGGATACTCTCCGCTGCCTTTGGTATGATTGGATAAATCAAGATTGATAAGTCTTTGATTAGGTTCGCAAGAACAGCAAGCGAGTTTAATGTTCGTGCTTTGTCTGTTTTTATTGTCTGCCAAGGTTCTTGTTCTTGGAAATATTGATTTCCTTTCTTTGAGAGCGCGAGAATTAATCTTGTTGCCCTCTTTAATTCAATTTCATCGTATGCCTTGATTATCTCTTCAACTTCATCATCGTAGCTAAGAGGATCCACTATCTTTTCTATTTTTCCCTCTGTGAATTTAGCAATGAAAGTTAAGGTTCTATTCACAAGGTTGCCGAAGTTACCTGCAAGCTCTGCATTAATTTTTTCTTGAAGATCATCCCATGTAAAAGAAGTATCTGTTTTCTCAGGCCTATTTGTCATTAAGTAATATCTCCATTCGTCCGGACCAATGCCTGTTTTTATGGCATCATCTCCGAACACTCCCGTGTTTCTCGACTTTGAGAATTTGCCATCTTCGTAGTTAAGGTATTCGTTCACGCTAAGAGTATCAACAAGCGTATAATCATCATCTGCTCCAATTAATGATGCAGGGAACAAAATCGTATGAAATGGAATATTATCTTTACCCATAAACTGAACAAGCTTAACATTCTCTGGATTATGCCAGTAGTCTTTCCAGTCTGGCCTGAATTCTTTTGTTATTGCGATATATCCAATTGGCGCGTCGAACCAAACATAGAACACTTTATCTTCGTAGCCTTCGAGCGGAACTGGAATTCCCCACTTCAAATCGCGCGTTATTGCTCGCTCTTTTAATCCTTCGTTAAGCCAAGCTCTTGTTGTTGTTAACGCATTATCTGACCATTTGTCTTTTCGCGCTTCAACAAACGCTTCTATTTTAGGTTGAAGCTCATTTAATTTGATGTAGAGATGTTTTGTTTTTTTGAGGACAGGTTTTGAGCCTGTTAATTTTGAGCGCGGATTTATCAAGTCTATTGGGTTTAATAGCTTGCCGCAGTTGTCGCATTGGTCTCCTCTTGCATCATTAAAATGACAATGAGGACATTCGCCTTCGATGAATCTATCTGAGAGAAACTTTTGTGCTTCTTCATCAAACATTTGCTCCTCTTCTTTTTCAGTAATGAGCTCGTTTCCATACAATTTGTGGAATATATCCTGAGTTATCTCAACATTTTCCTTGCAAGAAGTTCTTCCGAAGCAATCAAACGAGCACAAAAACCACTCGTAAACTTCTTTGTGAATCTTGAAGAAATAATCTGTTGCTTGCTTTGGAGTTAAGTTCATCTTCATCGCAATAGCTTCAGTTGTTGTACCATGCTCATCAGTTCCAAGAACTGAGATGACGTCCTCACCTTTCATCCTAAGAAATCTCGTATAAACATCTGCGCTAATGATGCACATAAGATTTCCTAGATGAGGAATATTATTCACATAAGGAAGTGCGCTTGTTACAAGTATTTTCTTTTTCTTTGAGTTATTGTTGACTTTAATCACCTTATACTAACTTTATTCTAAGAATCAGCACTCTTTTTTATTGTTTCCTATTTCGTTTCTATTTTACACTTATTTGATTTCATTTCCATTTCATTTTCTCTCCTGATTATTTTTAGTACTTCTCTATAAGGGTAACATTTAAATAATTGAAGTAGTTAATAATATAATTATGGTAGGAGAAACATCAACATCTAGAAAATCTGAGAGCGATCTGGCTGCTGAAATTAGAGCAGAAGCAGATAAAGTAATTGCTTTATTCAACGCAGCACTACGTGGAGGACCAGAATCTGCTGCATTGTATTTGATAACTAGAACGTATCACGTTGCATTCTCAGACAATATGCACGTAGTTGCAGTAGGAACTAATGAAGAAAACGCGAGACTTAATGGCATAATTGCAGGTACACATTCTCCTTGGGTTGTTCCACTCAAAAGTCTGACTTGTGATTTTTCAGAGTATCTAGGAAAATATCTGCAAAGTTCAGAGAAAGAAAAAGTATCTAAATTGAAGAAAGATCTATCTGATCACAAAAAGGCATTATCTGCTACAAAATCAATTGATATGAAGAACGCAGATTATAAAGTTTTAATTACTCAGTCTTGTTTTGACAAACCTAACAATAAAATTGTTTTTGAACATCACGGATCAATTGCTGATGCTGTAAAAGGCGCAGATGAAATATTAACAAGGAAAGACACATATACTCATGGCGTAGATGCATACGATGTTCAAGTTAAATTAGGAGACATATATGTATCTTTGCCCCACAAATGTTGGACTCAATACACAAATCATTGTCTTGAAGACTCTACTCGGTTCGCGGACAAACCAAATAGACACATCACTAAATAAACTTTAAACTTATTCTAAAAAATAAAAAGAATTAGAAAAAATTAAAATTAATAACAAAAGAATCTATTCATCATCCAAATCAGGAATTGGAAGCGCTTTGCCTTTCTTTTCCTTTGTCGCTTTCATCTTCTTTGTAATTGGAATCTTTTTCTTGCAAGATTGGCATTCAAAAACAACTGCTTTTGCGCCCATGTACGTCTTTCTCTTGAATGGAACTGCTATTTGACCTGATTTCTTGCACGCACCGCATGTATAATCGATGTTTATTGTAAGTGTGTCTTCATATTCTTCTGCAGGCAATGTATAGTTGCATGCAGGACAAACGTATGTTTTATCTCTTATTTTTGCGCGTCCTGTCTTATCATCACGGGGTTTGCCCATGACTGCTTTTTTACACTTAGGACATGTTTCTTTAAAGACCCACGCTCGAAGCGTACCATCCTCAGTTGCTCGTCTTGTAAAATATGCTAGTTCATCCATGCTATTTGGTTCTTTTAATGCCATTTTAAAGTACCTCTCACAATTTAATTTTTGTATCAATATATTAATTTAATCCATTTAATCAATCTAATCTTTTTATTAAATCGTTGCGCGTTAGTGCAATGATTTAATTAGAAAATGCTATTGCATTTTCTTTATCTCGATGGATAGTGCAGTCTTATTCGTCCTAATATATCTAGGACATAACGTATATTCCACTCCTTTCTCCTCGCAGTAATTTATTAATCTTTCCTTTTCCTTATCCGTCGAGAATACTGCAAGGACATTTATTCCTCCACTGCCAGGATTTAATATCTTAACTCCTAGTCGTAGCAATTCTAGTTTTACTTCCTTTGCTTGCTTATGCCAACGTGCAAGTCTTTCTTGTAGTAATTCTATCTGTAGTACAAGTTTATCAAAATTTATTTTTTCTGCTGCGATATTCTCTGCTCCTTGGAGTAGCCCATCGCTGTCTACGGATTTGTCGCCGAACGCGGCGAAATCATCTGCAGCAATAAATCCTCCACCTCCAGCTGAAAGTGGCTTTGCTTCTCCAAAACTACATACAACTATATCTCCAATTGCTGCAGAATCTGTTCCAATTGAACCGCAGCAGTCATTGATTAAAATAATATTATTTTTCTTGCATGTCGCATACAACGAAGCCATATCTTCAGAGTACGAATACCCAGGCATAGAATGCATCAAAAGAATAGCATTTTTATTCTTTGCATCGTCACTTTTGTATTTCAAGAGACTAGTTTGATCTATTTTGCCGTCGTGCATAGGCAGACGAACAAGCTCAAGTTTATTCTTCTTGGCTTGCGCTTCGTATGTCATCCAACCTCCTTCTT